>JALYTS010000009.1 GCA_030854185.1 Actinomycetota bacterium
GGCCGCACCGCCGCCGGCGGCGGCTGGTGCACCGGCACCGCCACCTCCAGCAGGGCCCCCGGCACCGCCACCTCCGCCCCCTCCGGCTGGTGCACCTGTGCCGCCACCTCCGGTCGGGCAGCCTCCGCGCTGATCGGCCCCGCGTTGGCCGACTCCTTCCATGTCGGGGGTGGGCCGGCTCGGTGATGACGAACTCGTCAGGGGGAAGGCGTCGCTTCGACTGGCGTGGCCCGATCTTGGTGGCTGAGGATGTGGAGCATCCGTAACGGGGGGCGGGAGTGACAAGCGAACAGGGCAGGCTCCGCGCCAGCGGGATTTCTCGCGGATCCGGGCAGAAGCGGTCGCTAGCCGCGCTGGACGGACTGAATCTCTTCCTCGCCGACGTGCAGTCCTGGCTGGGGCCCTTCCTCGGCATCTACCTGATCAACAAACCCGGCTGGAACGCCGCGAGCGTCGGGCTGATCCTGACCCTTGGCGGCGCCGCGGGCCTGCTGGTGCAAACCCCAGTCGGTGCGCTCGTCGACGGACGTCCCGCAAGCGGGCGCTGGTGGTCGCCGCCGCGGTGTTGACCTCGGTGGGTACGTTCACCCTCACCCTCACCCTCACCGGGATCGCGGTGCTGGCGCTACTCCTGCTCGTCTTCGCCGTTCCAGAAACCGCTGTGCCCGAAACCGCCGCTGTCCACGACGGCGGGCGGCCACCTTCACCTGATCCCCACGCCGGAGCCGGGACAGTAACTGGTAAGGGTCAGTGAACAGCTTGCAACTGACCGGGTTGCTGGCCGAGAGCGCCGCGCTGGGACTGCTCGCGGTGGTTCTGGTCTTCGCCATGGTGCAGCCTCGGGGGCTACCCGAGGCGACCGTCGCAGTGCCGGCCGCCGCTGTGGCAGTCGCCTTGGGCATCGTCAGTCCCGCGGAAGCGTTCACCCAGATCCGCGCCCTCGGGCCGACCGTCGGCTTCCTGGCCGCGATCCTGGTCCTCGCGCACCTGGCGGACGCCGAGGGGGTGTTCCGATGGTTAGGCGACCGATTGGCCGTGGCGTCCGCCGGTCGGCCGCAGCGGCTACTCGGACTCGTCTTCGCCGCCGCCGCGGTCACCACCGCCGTACTCAGCCTGGACGCCACTGTCGTGCTGCTCACCCCGGTCGTGTTCGGCACCGCCGCCCTGTTACGACTGCGCGCCAAGCCGCACGTCTACGCGTGCACCCACCTGGCGAACTCCGCATCAACGCTGCTGCCGGTCTCCAATCTGACCAACCTGCTCGCGTTCACCGCATCCGGGCTGTCCTTCCTCGGATTCGCTGCGCTCATGGGGCTGCCCTGGCTGGCGGCGATCGGCGCCGAATACCTGGTCTTCCGGCGTTTCTTCCGCACTGACCTCACTGGGTCGACCAGCCCTCCCATCCGGGACTCGGCACCGGCTCCGAAGTTCGCGTTCGTCGCACTGGCGCTGACCCTGGTCGGGTTTGCGGTGTCCGGGTTCGTCGGGGTCGCGCCGGTGTGGGTGGCGGTGGCCGGAGCGGCCGTGCTGGCGGCGCGGGGGTTGGCGCAGGGCGAGATCGGGGTGGGCCGGCTGACAGCGGCGGCATCCCCGCTGTTCTGCCTGTTCGTGCTCGCGCTCGGCGTGGTGGTCGCCGGGGTGACCGCGCACGGGTTGGGCCGCGCCCTCACCGCCGTGCTCCCGACCACCCCGACGCTACCCGGGCTGCTCGCGGCGGCCGGCCTGGCCGCTCTACTGGCGAATGTGGTCAACAACCTGCCGGCCACCCTGGTGATCCTCGCCGCGCTGGGTCCCACGCCCCATCCTGGGGTGGTGCTCGCGGTGTTGCTCGGGGTGAACATCGGCCCGAACCTGACCTACGTCGGCTCGCTGGCGACCCTGCTGTGGCGCCGCGTGCTGGCCGGGCGCGACGCTGCGCCGACGCTGAGCGAGTTCCTCCGGCTCGGCGCACTCACCGTGCCTGCCTGTCTCGCGGCCGCCACCCTCGCCCTGTGGCTCGCGCTGACCATCGGGCGAGGATGGCTGCTATGACGCCACGACCAGTGGTGGTGGCGTGGCTTCGCGAGGGCACCTGGCGAAGCACCCTGCGCGCAGCCGCCGTCACACCCGAAGCTGACATCGTGTTGCTGCACGTCGTGGATACGGCCAGCTCGCCGCAGTCGCCGGCCGGGAGCTACTGGCGGCTGCAGCAGCAGATCCCACTCACCAGCCGCTACTTGTCTCTTTCACAGTGTCCGCGCCAGCCGGTCGGCCAGTAGGTGTATGAAGCGTGACGGATCGCTCAATTCACCACCCTCGGCGAGGTGCGCCATCCCGTACAGAAGCTCGGCGGTTTCCGCCAGCGCAGCGTCGTCTTTGCGCTCGCCGTAGGCTTTCTGAAGTCCACTCACCAGTGGGTGTGTGGGATTGAGTTCGAGGATGCGCTTGATGGGTGGGATGTCCTGCCCCATGGCGCGGTACATCTTCTCCAGCGTTGGCGTGACGTCATGCGTATCGCCGACGATACAGGCTGGCGAGGTGGTGAGGCGCGACGACAGCCGTACCTCCTTCACGTCCTCCTGCAGTGTAGTGGTCATCCAGGACAGCAGGTCGGCAAAGTCCTTCTTCTGCTGGCCTCGTTCGGATTCGGCTGTTTTTTTCTCTTCCTCGGTGTCGAGATCGACCTGTCCCTTGGCGATCGATTGGAACCGCTTGCCGTCGAACTCGCGGACCGACTCGACCCACATCTCATCGACCGGATCGGTCAGCAGCAGCACTTCAAAGCCCTTCGCCCGAAAGGCCTCCATGTGTGGGGAGCTTTCGATTATCGACCGGGACTCACCCGTCACGTAGTAGATGTCCTGTTGTCCGTCTTTCATACGATCCAGGTACTGCCGCAAGGTGGTCAACTGTTCTGCGTCGTAGGTCGAGGCCAACGATACTACGCCGAGGATCGTCTCGCGATTCTCGAAGTCGTTGATAAGCCCTTCCTTGACGACCCGGCCGAACTGCGCCCAGAACGTCTTGTAATGCTCGACGTTACTGGTCATCATGTCCTGCACGGTCGACAGCACCTTCTTGACGAGGCGGCGGCGCATCATCTGGATCTGCCGATCCTGCTGGAGAATCTCTCGTGAGACGTTCAGCGACAGATCCTGTGCATCCACCACACCTTTGATGAAGCGCAGGTACTCCGGCATGAGCGCTTCGCAGTCGTCCATAATGAAGACGCGTTTCACGTACAGCTGGATGCCGCGCTTGCGATCCCGCATGAACAAGTCCAGCGGCGCCTGGGATGGAATGAACAGTAGTGCCTGATATTCGAACGTCCCTTCCGCCTTCATGCGGATGATCTCGAGTGGATCGTTCCAGTCGTGACTTACGTGCTTGTAGAAATCCGTGTACTCGTGTTCTTCTACTTCGTTCTTGGAGCGCGCCCACAGCGCCTTCATCGAGTTGATCGTCTCGACTTCGTGCGTGGCCTGACCGTCCTTGTCCGTGCGCTCGACTTCCATCCTGATCGGCCAGGCGATGAAGTCGGAGTACCGCTTGACGATCTCCTTGATCTTCCAGGCATCCGTGTAGTCAAAGAGTTGGTCGTCCTTGTCCTCCGGTTTGAGATAGAGGGTCACCGCGGTGCCTTGCGGCGCTTCGTCGACGGACTCGATCGTGTAGGTTCCCCCGCCGCTGGATTCCCAGCTGGTGGCGTGGCTTTCTCCTGCACGCCGCGTCAGCAGCGTGACCTTGTCGGCCACCATGAAGCTGGAGTAGAAGCCGACACCGAACTGTCCGATGAGGTCCTGCGATGCCGCCGCATCGTTCGACTCCTTCATCTTGCGCAGAAAGTCGACCGTACCGGATTTCGCGATAGTACCGATGAGGGCCACCACATCGTCGCGTGACATTCCGATTCCGTCGTCCCGCACGGTAAGGGTGCGCTGCGCCTTGTCGACTTCGATGTCTATGCGCAGATCGGAAGTGTCTACCTGCAGGTCCTTGTCCCGGTAGGCTTCCAGGCGCAATTTGTCCAACGCATCCGAGGCATTAGAGATGAGCTCTCGCAGGAAGGTGTCCTTGTTCGAGTAGATCGAATGAACCATCAACTGCAAGAGCTGGCGCGCTTCGGCCTCGAACTCGAGCGTTTCGACCTGCGTGTCCACCCGGATTCCTCTCTGGAAGAAGAGTTTCCACGGATAATACGTGCGGTGCCGCGCCGGCTCAACGCCGCATCGCCACCGTCGCTCGGTGAGCCGATCTCGCACATGTCGTCTCAGCCAACCACGCGTCGTAACCACGCGAGCACGACCGAACGCCGGGTGTCGGTGGGCGGCGGAAGTTTCGAGAGGGTCTCCAGCACGTCGAGGTCGCCGGCTCCCGTGGCGGTTTGTGCGAAGGTCCACAATGCACCGGCGTCGCGGCGGTGCAGCACCGCGTCACGCAGCCTGCCCGCCTGCAGCAGCCGCGGGACGGCGAGGAAGTCCGCATCGACATCCCCGGCCAGCAGGTAGGGACGAGTGGGCACGACGGGGTCGCCGAGTTGGGCCCGGAGCCGGTGCATCTCTGCCCGCTCGGTCGCCGGATTGGCCGCCTCACCGTAGAGGGCGATCGCCAGCGCCTCGGCGCTGAGGCCCCGGGGTGCACTGGAATCGCTGGACCGGTAGTCGCAGGCCGGCGGCGCCGTTGATGCGACGCGCGCCGCCGGAACGACTAAGGCGCGGCCCTACGAAGGCGCGACGCCATTCTTGTCGGGGCCACCGCCGCGGCCGAATTTAGTGTCCAGCCACCACTGGTTTTCGCACAGCGGGCACTGGACGTAGACCAGGTTGGCGTTGGACTTGAGCAGGTACAGACCGTCGGCGTTCGGGCAGTGTGGACAGCTGCGCCAGACCTTCCGGCCGACGTAAGCTGACGGGTCTAGGGCCATCAAAGGCACTCCTATCTGCTCAGCCATGGGCTGTTATAGGTTGTCAATCTCCCCAGCCAACATACCCGCGCGAGCCCACGAGTGCCGTCGCGGCGGGTTCCAGTGGCCGCAATCACGCTGCAACTCAGGCGCAACCACCCGGCTCCAGCCCAGCGATCACCTCGCCGGCCGCGACCACACTAGGCTCCGGAGCGTCATTCGGCTCCGGATGACGGAGGGCGGTGATCTTGAAAGCGCAGGGGCCTGGTTGATCGAGAAGATCCTGCCTGACGGGGTGGCCAGCGCGGAGGCGTTCTGTGATCCACCCGACGCGGTGCTGTATCCAGGGGAAGCGGAACTTATCACGCGTGCTGTGGACAAGCGGCGCCGCGAGTTTCGCACGGCCCGGCATTGCGCCCGGCAGGCGCTGCGTCAGCTCGGGCTGCCGCCCGCGCCGGTGCTCCGCGGCGAGCGCGGGGAGCCGCGGTGGCCAGCAGGTGTCGTGGGCAGCCTGACCCACTGCGCCGGCTATCGAGCCGCCGCGGTCGCCCACAGCGGTGACTTCCGTGCGCTGGGGATCGATGCCGAACCGCACCAACCCCTGCCGGCGGGGGTTTTGCAGATCATCGCCCTGGAGCAGGAGCAGGCCGGCCTTTCGGAGCTGGCCGCCGCGGACAATGCCACCTGCTGGGACCGAATCCTGTTCTGCGCCAAGGAGACGCTGTACAAGGCATGGTTCCCGCTGACCCACAGCTGGCTGGGGTTCGAGGACGCTGCTGTCACGATCAAACCCGGCACGATCAAACCCGGCACGATCAAACCCGGCACGATCAAACCCGGCACGACCGATCCCGCGCACGGGTCGTTCTCCGCCCACCTGCTGGTGGGCGCACCGACCATCACCGGCGAAACCCTGACGCACTTCGACGGTCGCTGGCTCCGCAGCGACGAGCTGGTGATCACGACGATTGCGCTGAGCACAATCACCGGTCGGCGTACCTGATCATCGCCAAGTGGCCGTGCGCTAGGATTTCGGCCCTCGTGCTGCCCAAGGGATGGTGGTAAGCGCATGTTCGGCGCGCTCGGAGTGATCCAACTATGATCGAGCAGGACCAGTTCGCCGTCGAACCATGGGCTGTTCGGGAGAACAGCCTGGACCTGACCGCCATGGGGCAGACGGAATCGGTTTTCGCGCTGGCCAACGGGCATATCGGGCTGCGCGGGAACCTCGACGAGGGCGAGCCGCACGCGCTGCCCGGCAGCTACCTCAACTCCTTCTATGAGCTGCGGCCGCTGCCCTATCCCGAGGGTGGCTACGGCTATCCCGAGTCCGGCCAGACGATCGTCAACGTCACCAACGGCAAGCTGATCCGGCTGCTGGTCGACGACGAGCCGTTGGACGTGCGATACGGGGAGCTGCGCTCGCACGAACGCGTGCTCGACTTGCGCGCCGGGATGCTGCGCCGACGCTTGGAGTGGGTGTCGCCGGCCGGTAAGTCGGTGCGGGTCGCCTCGCACCGGATGGTGTCGCTGGTCCAACGAGCTGTCGTCGCAATCCAATACGAGGTCGAGCCGGTCGACCAGCCAGTGCTGCTTGTCCTGCAGTCAGAGCTGTTCGCCAACGAGCAGCTGCCCGTCACGACCGACGACCCGCGAGTGGCCGCGGCGCTGTCCGAACCGCTGGTCGCCGAGGCGCACCGGTGCAACGACACCGGCGCCACGCTGCTGCACAGCACTCGCCAATCCGGGTTGCGGATGGCCGCGGCGATGGACCATGAGGTGATCGGACCCTCGCGGACGGAGTTTCAATCGTCAGCGACCGAGCACGTCGCGCGGACCACGGTGATCTGCCGGCTGCAACCCGGTCAGCGGCTTCGGGTAGTGAAGTACCTCGCTTACGGCTGGTCCTCGCAACGGTCGGTTCCAGCGCTCAACGACCAGGTCAGAGCGGCGCTGGCAGCGGCGCGCTACACCGGTTGGGCCGGGCTGACCACCGAACAGCGCGGGTACCTCGACACCTTCTGGGCCGCGGCCGACGTGGAGGTCGACGGCAACTCACAGCTTCAGCAGGCCGTCCGGTTCGGCTTGTTCCACGTGTTGCAGGCCGGGGCGCGCGCCGAGGGGCGGGGAATCGCAGCCAAAGGACTGACCGGCCCTGGATACGACGGTCATACCTTCTGGGACACCGAGACCTTCGTGCTACCGGTGCTCAGCCATACGGTGCCGGACGCGGCAGCCGACGTGCTGCGCTGGCGCCAGCAGACCCTCCCACTGGCGATCGAGCGGGCCGGCCAGCTCGGCCTGGCCGGTGCGGCTTTTCCGTGGCGCACCATCGGTGGCCAGGAATGCTCCGGATACTGGCCCGCCGGTACCGCCGCCTTCCACATCAACGCCGACATCGCCGACGCGGCGATCCGCCATGTGACCGCCACCGGCGACGTGGACTTCGAGCGCGATGTCGCGCTCGGACTGCTGGTGCAGACGGCGCGACTGTGGCGCTCGCTGGGCCATCACGACCTGGCGGGTCACTTCCGCATCGACGGCGTCACCGGACCCGACGAGTACAGCGCGGTGGCCGACAACAACGTCTACACCAACCTGATGGCGCAGCGGAATCTGCGGTCCGCGGCCGACGCCGTGGGGCGGCACCTGGAGCAGGCAGCCGCTCTCGGCGTCGATGCTGAGGAAGCCGCGTCGTGGCGGGACGCGGCCGCGGAGATGGTGGTGCCCTACGACGAGCACCTCGGCGTGCACCCGCAGGCGGAGGGCTTCACCGAGCACGCGGTCTGGGACTTCGCCGGTACCACACCGGATCAGTACCCGCTGCTGTTGCACTTCCCCTACTTCGACCTGTACCGCAAGCAGGTGGTGAAGCAGGCTGACCTGGTCTTGGCCATGCACCTGTGCCCGGAGGCGTTCACCGACGAGCAGAAGGCTCGCAACTTCGCCTACTACGAGCGGATCACCGTCCGTGACTCGTCGCTGTCGGCGGCGACCCAGGCGGTGCTGGCGGTCGAAACCGGGCACCTCGACCTCGCCTACGACTACCTCTGCGAGACCTCGCTGATGGATCTGGCTGATCTCGCGCACAACACCAGCAATGGCCTGCACATCGCGTCGCTGGCTGGTGCCTGGTCTGCGCTGGTGGCCGGGTTCGGCGGGCTACGTCATCTCGACGACGGCGGCCTGGCGTTCGCGCCCCGGTTGCCCGAGACATTGACCAGAATCACTTTCCGATTGCGCTGGCGCGGTCGGCGACTGCAGGTGGAGATCACCCCCGGGCAAACGGAGTACCAGCTCCTAGATGGCGCCGGGCTGCAGTTGCGGCACCACGGGCAGCCCATCACGCTCACCATGGGCGCACCGGTCGTGAAGGCGATCCCCCCGGTTCAGCCGACAGAACATCTCGTGCAGCCGGTGGGTCGGGAGCCGCTCGCTCGCCGCCTTCGCGGCGAGGCGGCCAGTTAGCTACCAGGCTCAGCCGCACACTGCCCGGCTGTCAGGATGCGCAACCGTTGGTCGCCCAGCCACGCTCGCGGACCGATGTGCTGCACCCGCAGGGAGGCCACCGCGATGCCGAAGCGCATGCTGCGCTCGGGGTCGGTCACTCCCCGCGCCAGGGCGAAGGCGACTGCGCCATGCAGCACGTCGCCGGCGCCCAGGGTGTCGCGCACGGCGACTGGCGGGACCTCGACGGCGCCAGTGGAATCTCGAGTCCGCCAGCGCACCGGCGCGGCGCCGGCGGTGATCGCCACCAGGCGGGCGCCGCCGGCCAACAGCGTCGTGGCCGCTGCTTCGTACTGGTCAGGATCACCTACGAAGGCGGCCGAGCACACGACGGTGTCGGCAAGCGGCACCAGTTCGGTGTACACCGGCTTGGGACTTCCGCAGTCCAGCACCACCGGGATCCCGGCCTTCTGGGCGCAACGTGCGGCGGCTACCGCCAGCTCGGGATGGTGGCCATCGATCAACACGACGTCGGTGTCCTTGATCAGCGCGGGCAGGTCGTGGGGCACCACGGCGGTCAGGTCCTCGGCGTTGCGGGACACCACCGACCGCTGCCCCGTCTTGTCGAGCACGGTGATCGCCGAGATGCTCAGATCCGCTCCGGCTGTCCAGGCGTCGACGATACGCACGCCGGCATCCCGCAGCTCCCCCGCCGCCAACCGCCCGACCGGGCCGGAACCCAGCGCCGAAAGCAGCACGCTGCGCCCGCCCAGCGCACCGAACGTCACCGCGGCAACCGCGGCGGGCCCCCCTGCGGCGATGTCGCTGCGCTGCGCGACGACCTTCTCGTTCGCCCCAGGCCGCTCCCCCACCCGCTGCACTAGGTCAAGGGTCGCAAGCCCGACGAACAACCCCCGCACTGTCCTCACCCCAGCGACCCTCCTGAATGCGAAGCGGGTAGGGGGTAACGTCCGCGGCGTGCGGTTTCTTGATGGATGCAGACCAGGTTATGACCTCACGTATGACGATGTCTTCCTGGTGCCGGTGCGCTCGGAGGTGGCGTCCCGGTTCGATGCGGATCTGTCCACGGTGGACCGGTCGGGGACCACCCTCCCGCTGGTGGTCGCCAACATGACTGCGGTTGCGGGGCGCCGGATGGCTGAGACGGTGGCCCGGCGGGGCGGGCTGGTGGTCCTGCCCCAGGACGTGGACCTGGCCGTGGTCGCCGAGACCGTGGGGTGGGTGAAGTCGCGGCACGTGGTGCTGGACACGGCCCTCACCCTGGGTCCGCAGGATGCGGTCGCCGACGCGATCAACTTGCTGCCGAAGCGGGCGCACCGGGCAGTAGTGGTGCTCGATCGGGCAGGCCGTCCGGTGGGTCTGGTTACTGAGGCCGAGCTGACTGGAGTGGATCGGTTCACCCGGCTGATCGGCGTAGCGCAGACCGACCTGGTGGTCGTGTCCGCCGATACCGAACCGCGCAAGATCTTCGACGAGTTGCACCGTCGCCGCCAGGAACTGGCTCTCGCAGTGGATCCCCAAGGCCGGCTGGTAGGGGTGCTGACCCGCACCGGAGCAGTGCGCGCTGAGGTGTACTCCCCCGCGTTGGACGCTCACGGTCGGTTGCGAGTGGCCGCGGCGCTCGGCGTCAACGGCGACGTCAACGCCAAGACCGACGCGCTGATCGCGGCGGGTGTCGACGTGCTGGTCGTCGACACCGCCCACGGCCACCAGCGCAAGATGCTCGACGCGCTGCACGCCGTCCGCTCACGCAAGCCGGAGATACCGGTTGTGGCCGGGAATGTGGTCTCCGCGCAGGGCACTCGCGACTTACTCGATGCGGGCGCCGACATCGTCAAGGTCGGAGTGGGACCGGGCGCGATGTGCACCACCCGGATGCTGACCGGAGTCGGTCGACCGCAGTTCTCCGCGGTGGCCGAGTGCGCTGCCGCAGCCAGCGCGGCGGGTGGCCGGATCTGGGCCGATGGGGGGGTGCGCCACCCGCGCGACGTCGCGTTGGCACTGGCCGCGGGAGCGTCGAACGTCATGATCGGATCCTGGTTCGCGGGTACCTTCGAGTCGCCTGGTGACCTGCAGCGCGACGAGACCGGCCGACCGTACAAGGAGTCTTACGGGATGGCCTCCAAGCGCGCCGTCGCTGCCCGCACCATCGGTGACGACGCCTTCGACCGGGCCCGCAGGGGCCTGTTCGAGGAGGGAATCTCGACCGCCCGGATGTACCTCGACCCACATCGGCCCGGAGTGGAAGACCTCATCGACCACATCTGCGCCGGAGTGCGCAGCGCCTGCACCTACGCGGGTGCTCGGACACTGCGGGAGCTCTCCGATCGGGCGGTGATCGGGGTGCAGTCGGCCGCCGGCTTCGCCGAGGGACGCCCACTGCCTCGAGGCTGGTGACGATCCGCTACCAGGAGCGACTACGAACGGTGACACCCGAACCGGTCACGGGATGCGCCCGCGCCGAAGCAGATCCTGCAACGCTGCGGCGACCAAGCTCAGCTCCCAACTGCCGGACGGCACCGTCGAACGGCGCAACGCCTCCGAGAATGCCGATCCGCACACAGACACGTTAGTCCGAATGGCGCTGTACTGGCGCGCAGTGCGCTCGACACCGGTGCAGGCACCCGTAGAATCGACCAAACCGGCCCACGAGGAGTGTGACGAACTCGGTGCCTGCCGCATCGACGCCAGGCTGTAGTAGGTGGCCGGGCTGCGGGCCCGGCCACCCCCGCTCGCTGTCCAAACCGATGACGCGGACGATGTGATGGGCGTCGTGCGTGACCTGTGGGACCTGTTTGGTGGGCTCATTGGATTAGCTGCACTGACCGCGGGCACCTTCGTTTTCGTCGCGGGCGAGTTCTCCCTCGCCACCCTGGAACGCAGCACTGTCGACGCGCACGTCCAGCAGGTCGGGGACCGTCGTGCCCGCCAGGTCCAGCACGCTCGCAGCACGTTGTCCTTCCAGCTCTCCGGCGCTCAGGTCGGCATCACGATCACCACTCTGCTCACTGGGTACGTGGCCCAGCCGGCCATCGCCGGGTTGACCCGCCCCGCCCTGCAAGCGGTCGGGCTGCCGATGAGCGCAGTTGACGGGGTATCCCTGGGGGTCGGCCTAACCTTGGCCACCACCTTGTCGATGGTGTTCGGCGAGCTCGTGCCGCAAAATCTGGCCATCTCCAGGCCGCTGCGGACCGCGCGGCAGGTCGCTGGGGTGGTCAATGCGTTCTCCATCGGATTCCGATGGTTGATCTCCACCTTGAATGGGGCGGCGAACTGGATAGTCCGTCGGATGGGCATCGAACCGGCCGAAGATCTGCGCTCCGCCCGCTCACCGCAAGAGCTCGGTTCGTTGGTTCGCAGCAGCGCCGCGCAGGGCACGCTGGACGAGGGCACCGCAACCCTGCTGGACCGTTCACTGCGCTTCGGTGAGCGCACCGCTGACGAGTTGATGACCCCTCGCGTCCGGGTGCAGGCGTTGCGCGCGGATGAACCGGTACTTGCCCTGGTGGATGCCGCACAGCGGACCGGATTCTCCCGCTTCCCGGTCTACGGCAGCGACCTCGACGATGTGCGCGGTGTGATACACGTCAAGCAGGCCTTCGCCGTACCAGCTGAGCAGCGCGCGGTGTCCCAGGTCGGCGAGCTGGCCAGCACGGTGCCCACTGTGCCGAGCTCACTCGACGGTGATGCGCTGCTCGACCGGTTACGGGGCCAGGGACTCCAGCTCGCGATCGTGGTCGACGAGTACGGCGGTACCGCGGGCATCGTCACCCTCGAAGACCTGGTGGAGGAGATCGTCGGTGACGTCCGCGACGAGCACGATCCGCAGGAGGTCTCCCAGGTTCGAGCACTGGACGAGCAGAGTTGGAGCATCTCCGGGCTACTACGCGCCGACGAGGTGGTCGAAGCGGTGGGACTCGTGATGCCCGAAGGCGACTACGAGACCGTGGCCGGGCTGGTGCTGGAGCGGCTGGGCCGCATTCCCGACATCGGCGACGAGGTCCAACTCGACGGGTGGCTGCTCACCGTGTTGCGGATGGACCGCCGTCGCATCGCGGATCTGCGGCTCACCCGGACCGCACTCGCTGAGCAGGCCGCCCCGTGAGTGCCGCCGTGCTGGTCGTTGCGCTGTTACTGCTAGCCGGTAACGCCTTCTTCGTCGGCGCCGAGTTTGCCCTGATCAGCGCCCGGCGAGACCGGTTGGAGACGATGGCCAAGCGCGGGGTGCAGCGGGCTGCCACGGTGATCCGGGCCGGGGAGAAGCTGCCACTGATGTTGGCCGCGGCGCAGCTCGGGATCACCATCTGTTCGCTAGGGCTCGGTTCGCTCGGTGAACCCGCTGTCGCCCATTTGCTGGAGCTGCTGACCGGCCCACTCGGGGTCCCCGACGCGGTACTGCACACGGTCGCCTTCATCATCGCGCTGGGTATCGTCACAGTGGCGCACATCCTGCTCGGCGAGATGGTGCCCAAGAACATCGCCATCGCGGGTCCAGAGCGCACGGCGCTGTGGATGGTGCCGCCGCTGGTCGCCTTCATGCAGCTGGCGCGACCCGTCATCGCGCTTTTCAGCCAGGCCGCACGGCTGGTTCTGCACTTCTTCGGCGTGCAGCCCCGTGACGAGCTGGGCAGTGCGTACAGCCCCGAAGAACTAGCCAATCTGATCGCTGACTCCAGCCGGGAAGGACTGCTGGACAGCCAGGAACACCGCAGGTTGACCCAGACCTTGTCCACCAGACAGCGCAGCGTCGCCGACATCGTCATCCCGGTATCCGCGTTGACCACGGTTCCTGCCGAACCCACCCTGGGCGACATCGAGCGTGCTGTAGCGCAGACCGGTTTCTCCCGGTTCCCGCTTCGCAGCGATAGGAAGGCCGGCGACTCGCAGCTGGTGGGCTACCTGCATGTCAAAGATGTGCTGGGCTTGCTCGGCGGGCCTCCGGACACACCGGTGCCGGCGGGCATCGCTCGCCCGCTACCTGATGTGGCGTCCACCGCCAAGCTCGGCGAGGCGCTGGCGCTGCTGCGCCGCTCCGGCAGCCACCTCGCGCGAGTCATCGGTCCCGATGCGAACACCGAGGGCGTCGTCGCGCTGGAGGACCTGGTCGAGGAGTATGTCGGCACGGTCCGTGACGCCACCCACGTCCCGCACTGATCGCAGGTGCCGCAGCGGGGCGTGATCCTCAGCGTCAGGAGCTGAGGTCCTCCATCGGGGGGCAGGAGCACATGAGGTTGCGGTCTCCGTGGGCCTGGTCGATCCGCCGAACCGGCGGCCACACCTTGGCGACCGTCCGGCCCGCCGGGTAGGCGGCGAGTTCCCGGCTGTAGGGGTGGTCCCACTTGTCGGCCAGACAGCTCGCGGTGTGCGGCGCACAGCGCAGCGGATTGTCGTCGGCGGGCCACTCCCCCTCGGCGATCCGATCGATCTCGTCTCGGATCGCGATCATGGCGTCGCAGAACCGATCAATCTCGGCAAGGTCTTCGCTCTCGGTGGGTTCGACCATCAGGGTGCCGGCCACCGGGAAGGACATCGTCGGAGCGTGCAGGCCGTAGTCAGTCAGCCGCTTGGCGACGTCTTCCACGGTCACACCGGTGGCCTTGGTGATCGGCCGCAGATCCAGAATGCACTCGTGCGCGACCAGGCCGGCAAGCCCCGCTCGCGGGGTCGAGTCATCACCGCGGCTGCCGGCGTAGAGCACGGGAAAGTGCGGATCGAGGCGTCGGGCGACGTAGTTCGCAGCCGCCACCGCGGTGAGCGTGGCCCGGCGCAGACCGTCCGCACCCATCATCCGGATGTAGGCCCAGCAGATCGGCAGGATCGACGCGCTGCCCCACGGTGCCGCGGCCACCGGTCCCACCACGGCGTCCGGGTCCGTCTCCGGGTGCCCAGGTAGGAACGGTGCCAGGTGGGCCCGCACGCCGATCGGTCCCACACCGGGGCCGCCGCCGCCGTGTGGGATGCAGAAGGTCTTGTGCAAGTTGAGGTGGCCGACGTCGGCGCCGAAGCGGCCCGGCCGAGCCAGTCCGAGCAGCGCGTTGAGATTGGCCCCGTCGACATAGACCTGTCCCCCGGCGTCGTGGACCAGCCCGCAGACCTGTGTCACAGCGCGCTCGTATACCCCGTGCGTCGACGGGTAGGTGATCATGATGGCGGCCAGCTCGGCACCGTGCTTGGCGATTTTCCCGCGGAGGTCGTCGAGGTCGACGTCACCGGAGCGGTCACACCCGACGACCACGACCCGCATCCCGGCCATCACCGCCGAGGCGGCATTGGTGCCGTGCGCGCTCGACGGGATGAGGCAGACGTCGCGACCGGTCTCGCCGCGGCTGCGATGGTAGGCGCGGATCGCCAGCAGACCCGCGAACTCGCCTTGGCTGCCTGCGTTGGGCTGCAGGCTGACCGCGTCATAACCGGTCAGTGCGGCCAGCCAGTGCTCCAGGTCGCTGACTATGTCGAGCAAGCCCTGCGCTTCTTCCCGCGGTGCGAACGGGTGCAGCTCGGCGAATTGTGGCCAGCTGATCGGCTCCATCTCGGCAGTGGCGTTGAGCTTCATCGTGCAGGAGCCCAGCGGGATCATGCTGCGGTCCAACGCCATGTCCTTGTCGGCCAGCATGCGCAGGTAGCGCAGCAGCGCCGTTTCGCTGCGATGGGCGGCGAACACCGGGTGGGTGAGGAACGGCGAGGTTCGCCCTAACGTGCCAGGGATCGCATCCGGCGTCTCGCGGTCGAGCGCGTCCGGGTCGTTTGCCGGTACGCCGAATGCCTCCCAGACGACCCGAAGGTGCTCCCGTGTGGTGGTCTCGGCGCAACTGATCCCGACATGATCGTCATCGGCCTGCCGAAGGTCCACACCGGCCGCGCGAGCCGTGCGAACCACCTCGGCGGCCCGACCCGGCACCCTGGCCAGGACCGTGTCGAAGAACCCGTCGGACACCACCTCGACGCCGCCGTTGCACAGCCCGGCGGCGAGTACCGCGGCCATCCGGTGCGCCCGCCGGGCGATGTCTCGCAGACCCTCCGGTCCGTGATACACCGCGTACATCGAGGCCATCACGGCCAGCAGGACCTGCGCGGTGCAGATATTGCTGTTGGCCTTCTCCCGACGAATGTGCTGCTCGCGAGTCTGCAGCGCCAGACGCAACGCGGGCGAGCCGTCCGCGTCGCGGGACACCCCGACCAGCCGGCCGGGCAGCTGGCGCTCCAGGCCGCTGCGCAGCGCCAGGTAGGCGGCGTGCGGCCCACCGAAGCCCATCGGCACTCCGAAGCGCTGGGTGGATCCGATCGCCACGTCGGCGCCGAGCTCTCCCGGCGGTACCAGCAAAGTCAGAGCGAGCGGGTCGGCCGCGACGGCCACCGCGGCGCCGCGGTGGTGCGCCTGCTCGATCAGCATCGCGTGGTCGCGCACCGCTCCGGAAGCACCCGGATAGGACAGCAGCACCCCGAAGAACTCGCCGTCCGGGAGCCCGCTCGTCAGGTCTGCGGCGTCCAGCTCGATGCCCAACGGCTCAGCGCGGGTGGCCAACACAGCCAGCGTCTGCGGCAACGTGTCGGCGTCGACGACGAATCGCGCGGACGTGGACCGCCCCACCCTGCGAAGCAAGGCCATCGCCTCGGCTGCGGCGGTGGCCTCGTCGAGCAAGGACGCGTTTGCCAGCGGTAGACCGGTGAGGTCACAGATCATCGTCTGGAAGTTGAGTAGCGCCTCCAGCCGACCCTGGGAGATCTCCGGTTGGTAGGGCGTGTAGGCGGTGTACCAGGCCGGATTCTCCAGCACCGAGCGGCGGATCACCGGCGGGGTCACGGTGCCGTGATACCCCATCCCGATCATCGGCACCCGTGGGTTGCACCGGGCGGCCCGCTCGCGCAGCTCGGCCAGCGCCTGCACGTCTGTGGCGGCTGATGGAAGGTCCGCGACGGTGTCTGGGTCGGCGTCCCGGTCGAGGAGGCCTGGCGGGAGCGCGAGCTGCGCGAGCTGCTCCAGCGACTCCACGCCGATCACATCCAGCATCCGAGCCAGCTGCGCGGGACGCGGGCCGATGTGCCGATCGGCGAACGGAGTGCCGTGCTCCAGGTCGGACAGTGAGCGACGGTCGGCTGTGTTCATTTGCGAAGGCTTGCTCCTTCGGCGCCAGGGCAACGACACGGATCGGCGACTACTCACCTACCGTACCTGTGGGCGTGGCGACCTTCGCTCTCCCGGTGCTCCGCTGTGACTGGCTACACAGCTGGGCGCTTCAGCTGATTCGACGGGTCCGCCGGCGCTTGGTCAGCTCGTCCTCTGGAGCTGTCGCGACGTGGCCGCCATCCGCGCGCTCCGGGGGAAACTGTCTGATCGATCCGGCGATCTCCTTCATAGCCCCACTGACCGCGATGCCGAACACGCCCTGCCCACCCTGCAACAGATCCACGACCTCCTCAGGGGAGGTGCACTCGTAGACCGTCGTGCCATCACTGAACAGCGTGATCCGGGCCAAGTCGCCCACTCCGCGGCGACGTAGGTGCTCGACGGCCACCCGGATGTTCTGCAGCGATACGCCGGTGTCCAGCAGCCGCTTGACCACCTTGAGAACCAGGATGTCTTTGAACGAGTACAGCCGTTGACTGCCAGATCCGGAGGCGCCGCGAATCGAGGGCACTACGAGGTTGGTCCGTGCCCAGTAGTCCAGCTGGCGGTAGGTGATCCCAGCGATCTGACATGCCGCTGGACCTCGGTAGCCGAGCAGTTGGTCGGTCACACCATGCGGATCAGCCAGAACTGAATCGGGGAACAGGGTGCCTTGCGCCGCTGGCTCACCCGCTCCCGACGGCATGACCCCATACGCCGAGGTGCCCGCCCCGCCCTGCGGCCCATCGACCACCCGTGCCTCCCACGCTTTGCGTCGGTAGCCCGCGAACCACACGGCCCGCAGCGGACCCTCCGGCCATTCGGGCGAATCACACCGGCCCGACTTGCTGTGAGGGTCGACGGTAGGCGTCGGTGGGTGGTCGGTCAATCCGACGCGCGGAGCCTCACCCTCAACGTCAGGTTAAGGGCAGCTTTCCTTGGGAATCCGCCGGGCGACAGCGTTTCAGGTGTCCGCTCCGCGACGGTGTCATGTATCCGCTCCGCGACAGCGCTTCATGTATCCGCTCCGCGGAAGTCCTCCGGGGACACCGACTCGAGGAACTCCCGGAACCTCTCGACCTCGTTCTCCTGCTCATCTGGGATGATCAGGCCAGCCTCGGAGAGCACCGACTCTTCCACGTGGATCGGCACTCCGACCCGCAGCGCCAAGGCTACCGAGTCGCTGGGCCGGGCGGAGACCCGCACATTACCGTCGAAGACCAGCTCGGCGAAGAAGGTGCCCTCTTGCAGTTCGGTGATCCGAACCTGTTTCAACTCCCTGCCCAGCGCACTGATCACGTCTTTGAGCAGGTCATGGGTCATGGGTCGGGCCGGTTGCACACCCTGCTGCTCGAGGGCGATGGCAGTCGCCTCCCCCGAGCCGATCCAGATCGGCAGGTAGCGTTCACCCTCGGTCTCCCGGAGCAACAGGATCGGCTGGTTCTGCGGCAACTCCACCCGGACCCCGACGACACGCATCTCGCTCATCGCGTTGCGCCTCCCTCCCACTGCACCCTGCAGTGCGGGTGCCTCGAGGATCGTCGTGCTCGGCGGTGGATTTGGGTACCGGCCGGATAGCTGCCAGCCCAGTCGAGTCTCCACCATCGCTACCCCAAGACGCTACACGCGGCACCCTCCCGATGCCGAGTCCTGCAACGGTCCAAATTCGCTCAGTTCCCGATGACGCCCCGCAGCCCGATCTTCACGAGCAGGGCGTGTAGCCGCAACGAGAGCACCGCCAACTCCCGGACCACCTCGTCGGCGCGGGCTCGCGCGTCGGGATCCCGCTGCCGGCTCATCGGGGTGACGATCTGCGCCAGCAGTCCCACCTCCCGGTCAGCCGACGCGCGGAAGGAGCGTAGGTGCCGCGGTTCGAGCCCGAAATCGGTCATCGCCCGGGCGGTCCTTGCCACCAGTACCGCATCGGTGTCGTAGAAACCGGCTGGACCTGGCCGAACCAGACCGAACTGCTCGAGTTCGGTCAGCGCTGCCTGCCCGATGCCGGCGGCGGCGAGCAGCTCCTCCTGGGTCATCCGCGTGGCATCGACGGTGCCGGAGTCCTCCGACCGGCCCGGTGTCGTCGCTGCGTCGGCGCGAGCGCTGCCCAGCGACCGTGGCCAGCTCACGTCAGATCGTCTCGCAGGGAGACCGTCGGGACCGTCGCGATCCAACGCGTCCAGGTGCTCCTTGATGACCCTCAGCGGGAGATAGTGGTCGCGCTGGGCGGCAAGCACGTGGCGCAGCCGTTGCACATCAGCGGGCGAGAATTGTCGGTAGCCCGCAGCGCTTCGTTCCGGCCGCACGAGCCCCTCGGATTCCAAGAATCTGATCTTGGAGATGGTGACATCGGGAAAGTCGGTCCGCAGCTGCGCGAGCACTGAGCCGATGCTCGCCCCGGAGAGATCTCCTCCGGAGCGGCCCGGAACCGTCATCGGGACCCCTGGTCAGCCCCTCGGTCCCCGGCACGCGGACCGGTCAAGAACACCAGCCGGAACTTGCCGATCTGCACCTCGTCACCATTGGCCAGCAGGGCGGTGTCCACCGGCTCGCGGTTGACGTAGGTGCCGTTGAGACTGCCGACGTCCACCACTATGAACTCGCCGCCCTCGCGGCGGAACTCGGCATGCCGGCGGGAGACCGTCACGTCATCGAGGAAGATGTCGCTTTCCGGATGCCGACCCGCGCTCGTGGTGGACCGGTCGAGAAGGAACCTCGAACCGGCGTTAGGGCCCCGCTTGACCACCAGCAGTGCGGAGCCGGCAGACAGTGCATCGAGGCCGGAAACAGGCGGCGCAGGTGCCTCGACACCCTCGACTTCCGCGAGGAAGTCCGCCCTGAACGTCGATGTCTGCTCCGGGCCTCGCTCCGGCGGTACACCAGGCCCGTCGTTCGTGCTCACGCTGGGCTCTCCTTCGCGGGGTGGTCGCCGTTGATCGGACCAACCTATCGTGCCACCCGCAGGCCTGCGGACGGGGTCAGCCGTCCTCCTCGATGAGCATGCGGTAGTCCTCGGCACCCATCAACGAGTCCATCGCGGATCGTTGCGCCAGCTTGACTTCGATCATCCAGCCCACGCCGTAGGGGTCGGAGTTGACCAATTCAGGATTGGTCTCCAGCGCATCGTTGCAGGCGACGACTTCACCCGCCACCGGCGCGAAGAGGTCCGACACGCTCTTGGTCGACTCCACCTCACCGACCGCTTCTCCCGAGGTGACCGAGTTCCCGACCGGCGGCAACTGTACGAAGACCACATCTCCGAGTTGCCGCTGCGCATAATCAGTGATGCCGACTCGCACGGTGTCCTCCGCACCGGCGAGCACCCACTCGTGCTGCGGGGTATACCGCAGCTCCTCGGGGACCACCGCGCGTTCCTCCACATCATCCCCCAATCACTCAACCGGCCGCGTCCCGAGCGACGCGCACCGTCAGCCGAACTTGCAGTAGGTACAGGACTCCCGACCAGAGGTACAGTGCACCGCCCCATCCGGTGAAGGCCACCGCGAAGGCCTGAGCCGCCGCCCCCACCCCACCGTGCACGTCGTGCGCGAGCAGCAGCAGCGGAAATGCATAAAGCAGGCAGAGCGTCGCAGCCTTACCCACGTAGTGCACCGGCAGCGGACCGTAGCCATGGTGCCGCAGTACCGGCAGGGCCAGCAACAACGCCAGGTCCCGGCCGAGCAGCACTGCCACCACCCACCAGGGCAGGATCTCTCGAATACCGAACGCGAGCAGGGTGCTCAGTGTGTACAGCCGGTCGACCGCCGGGTCGAGCAACGCGCCCAGCCTGCTGGACTGGTTCAGCAACCTGGCGAGCTTGCCGTCCAGCCAGTCGGTGAGGCCCGACAGCGCCAGCACCAGCACCGCGAGCAGATCATCGTGCGGGCCCAGCAGCAGCCACAGAAACAGCGGGACACCAGCCAGCCGGAGCGCGCTGAGCACGTTGGGCACGGTGAGCAGCCGGTCGGCCGGATCCGACGCCCGCGCCCGGGGTTGGCTCGACCGCCCGGCGCTGGGCTGGCGCTGCATGGTGCCTACTTTTGCATACGTGCAACGACGCCGAAGCCGGGCGCTCCTCCTCCCCCAAGCGCGTTCTGGATGCAAACTGCGGTTATTCGGGCCCTGTTTGACGCAATCTGCATCCAGAACGCGGTGACGGGGGCGGACGAAGCGGAGTCAGAATTGGGTGTGCGCCAGCCAGTGCTCCAAGACGCCGGCGTCGCCCAGCACGTCGATGGGTGCCTCACTGGGTGGAACGCGGCGCATCACGACCAGTAGCAGGTGCACCACTGAACCTCGCACCGCGACATCGCCTTTGGCGTGGCCGTGCTCCCAGACCGGACCCGACGGCGTCCGGCGCACGATCCATTCACCCGCCTCGCCAAGCCCCGGGTCGGTGGAATGCAGGTGCAGAATCTGACCCTCCCCGCGCAGCTCGGCAAGCTCTGGGCGGTGCTCCACAGCCTGCGGCAGGTTGAGGAAACCCAGCCACTCGGAGATCGCATCGGCGGCGAGATCAGCCTCCAGAGTGAATTCGCGACCTAACGCGAGTTCGGCATCCGCACGGTGCACCGCGGTCTCATGGGCCATCCGGCGGGCCCAGAATCCGACGCTGTGGTCGCCGGCCCAGCTCCACACGGGCGTCTGCGGGTCGGCCGCCCGAATCGCGTCCACCAGCGCATCAGCGCCGTCGCGAAACCAGGCGCGAAGGCCGTCGGCGTCCTCGGGTGCCCCGGTCGCGTTGAGGTCGCTGCGGTCGGGTGGGCCGAGGGCGGGTCTGGTTACGATCGCGGTGGCCCACCGGTGGACCTGTCCCAGATGCTCGGCGAGCTGGTGCAACGTCCAGTCCGGGCAGCTGGGTACCCGCTGTTGCGGATCCGCGCCGGCCAGCGCCTCAGCGAACAGCGCGGACTGCTCAGCGATCGCGCCGAGATAACGGTCCTCGCGCAGCGGAGCCATCAGGTCTCCTCCCATAGTCGTCCCAGTGGTCGCCCCGTAGCCATTCGACGAGTCGCAATCCAAGCACTTGTTGCCTTGATAGTGCGGTGCCGCACCGGGTGGTGTGCACTGTGCCCATGGCCTCGCATTCTGCCTCGCATCCGCAAGACCCCGTCCAGCGCGCGCTCGGTGGCGGCTGGGGCACCTTTCTCGCGGCGGCGGCGCGGTCTCCTCGCGATGTCGGCACCCTGCTGCCCTCCGGACCTGAGCTGGCCCAGCGGCTGGCCGCCGTGGTGGCCGGAGCCGGCCAACCTGGGCGCCCCGCGATCGTCGTAGAGGTCGGGGCCGGTGGTGGGGCGGTCACCGCGGCGATCGCCCGGGCGGCGGACCACGACGCGGTGGTGATCGCGGTCGAGAAGGACCCCGGGCTCGCTGAGCGGTTGCGGTCCCGTGAGCTCGGCGTACGGGTGGTCACCGCGGACGCCGCCACGCTCCCGGCCATCCTCGCCGACCACGGCGTGGACCGCGCCGACGTGATCATCTCAGTACTGCCGTGGACCCTGTTCGGTCCGCAGCAGCAGCGCGACTTCCTGACGATCTTTGCCGCCGCACTGCAGACTGACGGGGTGTTCACCGCCGCCGCTTACAGTTTGGGCTACTGGACGCCCGCTGCGCGCCGGTTTCGCAGCGAGCTGCAGCGCACGTTCGGCGAGGTCCTACCCACCCGCACCCTCTGGCGGCATCTGCCGCCGGCGATGACCTACGTCTGCCGGCGCCCGGAAGTAACCGACGAGGACATCATCGCGGATCCGAATCGATGAGTAGCTGGCCATTTTGCCGGGTGACCCGCAATGCATGTTTCACCACCTGGGCGTTGGCGCCGTTGTCGTAGGTGACCTCGACGGGCACTCGCACCGAACCGTCGGCATTGTCGGTGACCCCGAAGGCGTTTCGGGCGCTGACCGAGGAGTACCCGCTCCAATACGACCGGAAGTCCGACTCGCTGGCGAAGGTGGCCTGGGCGGTGGGTGACAGGAGCTCCCACGCTCCCGACACGTTGTTCAGGCTATTGTAGTAGTCGATCACTAGCTGCCCGGCGTCCCTCCATTCGATTGGCTGGGAGTGGTCGACACGCTCCATCTGCGGTGGCGGTGGTAGGACCGGCATGGGCGTTGTCGCCGGAGCAGCGGCCTGCCCGACGGGATGGGCGCCCTGTTGTCCGGAGGGTCCTGCGGACAACAGGGCGCCAACTCCGAACAACACGAGCACCACGACGACAACTCCGGCGAGTGCGCCGACCCTGGCTCGGCGCTGCCTGCGGCTTGCAGGGGAGCTGTCGGCGGACCAGCCGGGTGGCAACGATGCCGCCTCCGGTGGGGTACCGAGCAGCGGAGCGGACGCTAGCGTCCGCGTCGGGTCCACCCGATCGGTTCTGGTCGCGCGGGTCGGCCGCCGCGCGGCGATAGACGCCGGACCCGGGCGGATGGTCCGTACCGCGGCGAGTTCCTGGCTGGCGCGGTGCATGTCGGGACGCTGCGCCGGGTCTGTCGCCAGCAGCCTCATCAGCACCGCCGACAGTGCGCCCGCCTGCCAAGGGGGTTGCACCTGGCCGCCGGCAACCGCGTGCAGCAGCGCGAGCGGGTTGTCAGTGTCGCCGAATGGACCGCGCCCCTCTACCGAGGCGTACAGCGTGGCGCCGAGGGAGAAGACATCCGACGCGGGCGTCGGAACCTGCCCGCGAGCCACCTCCGGTGCAAGGTAGGCCGGGGTACCGGCCATCATCCCGGTCTGAGTGACCGTGACATCACCCGCCGCGCGCGAGACGCCGAAGTCGGTGATCTTCGCGGTGCCGTCTTCAGTGATCAAGATGTTGCCGGGCTTGACATCGCGGTGCACGATCTGAGCGGCGTGTGCGGCGGCCAGCGCCGAGGCGATCTGCCTACCGATCGAGGCGACTTCGGGCACCGGGAGACAGCCACTCTCACTCAAGACCGCCGCGAGGCTGCGCGAGGGTAGGTACTCCATCACCAAACAGGGCTCACCCTCGTGCTCGGCCACGTCATAGATGACGATGGCGTTCGGGTGGTGCAGGCGCGCGGCGATGCGCGCTTCGCGCAGCGCCCGGGCCCGGGCTTCGTCGGTCGCCCGGGGGCTCAGGTTCGGCTGCACCAGCAGCTGTTTAACCGCCACCGGTCGCTGCAGCCGCTCGTCCATGGCCCGCCAGACCACGCCCATGCCGCCGATGCCAACCCGATCGAGCACTCGGTAGTGACCGGCGATCAGCTGACCCATCTCGATATGCGGACACCCCCTCTGCACCTGTGCTCGCGCACGGCACGCAGCATCCCCGACCCGGCCACCAGATTACCCGCCGGAGCCGGGTCGGCACACCGACCGAGCCGCCCCGCTTCGCCTTGGGAGAAGCGGCGGGGGCACGATCGTGTCACCATGACGCTCACCGAGACGCTACCCGGCGGTACCGGGCCCGACGAGCTGTTCGACACCTTTGTGGCCTGGGTCTCAGACCAGGGCCTGACCCTGTATCCCGCTCAGGAAGAGGCCCTGATAGAGATCGTGTCGGGCTCGAACGTGATCCTGGCCACCCCCACCGGGTCCGGTAAGAGTCTGGTCGCGACCGGAGCGCACGCGACCGCACTGGCACAGCGCAGGCGCAGCGTCTACACCGCGCCGATCAAAGCGCTGGTGTCGGAGAAGTTCTTTGCGGCATGCGACGTCTTCGGCGCTGATCAGGTCGGGATGCTGACCGGTGACTCCAGCGTCAACGCCGGGGCCCCCATCATCTGCTGCACCGCTGAAGTGCTGGCCAATATGGCGCTGCGTAGCGGCCCGGACACCGATGTGGGCCTGGTCGTGATGGATGAGTTCCATTACTACGCCGACCCGGACCGCGGCTGGGCGTGGCAGGTCCCGCTGTTGGAGCTCCCGCAGGCTCAATTCCTGTTGATGTCCGCGACGCTGGGCGACGTCAGCCGCTTCGAGCCGGACCTGACCCGGCGCACCGGCCGCCCCACCGTGGTGGTCCGCTCCGCGCAGCGACCGGTGCCGCTGCATTTCCGATACGTGACGACTCCGCTGCATGAGACGCTGGAGGAGCTGCTGGCCATCAAGGCGGCGCCGGTCTATGTGGTGCACTTCACCCAGGCCGCCGCAGCCGAGCAGGCTCAGGCGCTGACCAGCATCAACGTGTGCAGTCGGGCAGAAAAGGACGCCATCGCCGAGCTGATCGGTGGGTTCCGGTTCACGGCTGGTTTCGGACGGACCCTGTCCCGGCTGGTGCGCCACGGGATTGGGGTGCATCACGCCGGGATGCTGCCGCGGTATCGCCGGCTCGTCGAGCGGCTGGCTCAGGCCGGGCTGCTGAAGATCATTTGCGGCACCGACACGCTCGGCGTCGGGATCAACGTGCCGATCCGCACGGTGCTGCTCACCGCGCTGGGTAAGTACGACGGGACCCGCACCCGCCACCTCACCGCCCGGGAGTTCCACCAGATCACCGGACGGGCCGGCCGGGCCGGCTATGACACCGCGGGCGACGTCGTCGTGCAAGCCCCGGAACACGTGGTGGCGAACACCAAGGCCGTGGCCAAGGCCGGAGACGACCCTCGCAAGCGCCGCAGGGTGGTCCACAAGAAGCCTGCCGAGGGGTCGGTGTCCTGGAGTGATCGCACCTTCGACCGGCTCGTCGCTGCCGAGCCGGAACCGCTGACGTCCAGTTTTGCGGTGAGCCACGCAATGCTGCTCAACGTCGCCAACCGCCCCGGTGACGCATTCGCGGCGATGCGCCACCTGCTGACCGACAACCACGAGGAACGTCCCGCGCAGCGCCGGCACATCCGTCAGGCCATCTCGATCTACCGTGCGTTACTCGCCGCTGGTGTCGTCGAACGGTTGGCGGTCCCGGACGCCCAGGGCCGCACCGTGCGGCTCACCGGCGACCTGCAGCTCGACTTCGCGTTGAACCAGGCGCTTTCCCCGTTCGCGCTGGCCGCGATCGAGCTACTCGACCCGGACTCGGTCGACTACCCGCTGGACGTGCTGTCGGTGCTCGAGGCAACTCTCGACGATCCACGCCAGGTGCTCAGCGCGCAACTGTCCAAGGCCAAGGGCGAAGCCGTGGCGGCGATGAAAGCCGAAGGCATCGAGTACGAGGAGCGGATGCGGCTGCTGGAGGACGTCACCTACCCGATGCCACTGGCTGAGCTGCTCGACGCGGCGTTCGAGACATACCGGGGAGGCCATCCATGGGTGGCCGACCACAGGCTGTCCCCCAAGTCGGTGGCCCGGGATCTCGCCGAGCGAGCGATGACCTTCACCGAGTACGTCGGGTTCTACGGCCTTGCCCGCTCCGAGGGACTGGTGCTGCGCTACCTGGCCAACGCCTACCAGGCGTTGCGCCGCACAGTGCCCGAAGACGCCAAGACCGACGAGCTGAGGGACCTGCAGGAGTGGCTCGGCGAGCTGGTCCGCCAGGTCGACTCCAGCCTGCTGGACGAGTGGGAGAAGCTGCGCGACCCGCAGGCGCCGGATGGATTGTCCGCGCCGGTGGACCATCGGCCTCCGCCGGTGACGGCCAACGCGCGGGCCTTCCGGGTCCTGGTGCGCAATGCGCTGTTCCGCCGAGTGGAGCTGGCTGCCCGCCGGCGGTGGGAGGAGCTGGGGGAGCTCGACGCGGAAGCCGGGTGGGACGCGGACTCTTGGCTTGAGGCCCTGGAACCGTACTTCGACGAGCATGTCGAGATCAGCACCGGCGCGAACGCCCGCGGCCCGCAGTTGCTGATCATCGATGAGCAGCCTGACCGGTGGGTGGTGCGGCAGATCCTGGACGATCCGGCCGGGCATCATGACTGGGCCATCGTGGCCGAGGTCGACCTGGCCGCCTCCGACGAGTCCGGGATCGCTGTGCTGTGGGTGACCGCGGTCGGCCAGCTCTAGCCGCGGCTGCGCAGGACAGTCAGGACGGCTCGTTGCCCGGCTTCCACTTGATGCCGCAGCCCATGCTGGGCACCTGCGGTTCGGGTACCGGTTGCCCAGCCAGCACCAGTTTCAGCGCCGCCCGTAAGGCGTTGCCGGTCACCGGGGCATTGTTGCGTGGGCGGGACTCGTCGAACTCGCCCCGGTAGACGAGCTTGCGCTCGATGTCATAGAGGAAGAAGTCGGGCGTGCACGCGGCCTGGTAGGCCAGTGCGACCTGTTGGGTGTCGTCGAACAGGTACGGGAAGGTGAAACCGGCTCGGTGAGACTGCTCGATCAATCCCACTGGCCCGTCGTCGGGATAGTTGTTGATGTCGTTGCTGCAGATCGCCACCGCGGCCAGGTCCTGCGTGTACTCGGCAACCAGCGAGCCGAGTACACGCTCGAGATGCCGGACGTACGGGCAGTGGTTGGACAGGAACATCACCAGCACGGGCCAGCTAGGGGCAAGGCCCTCAGAGGTCACGACCTCGCCGTCCAGAGACGGCAGGGCGAACGGCGGCGCTGGCGTGCCGAGCGGGACCATCATCGAGTTCACAGCCATGGTGACGAGTCTCGCATCACCGCCAGAGACCGGTGCGCCAGACTGGGTTCAGCCGCCGAAGAGTCCACGGCGATGCCGCCGATGCCCTCCCGGGGCGTGCGATTGGATGGCCTGGTCGTAGGCGACGACGTGGCCGGTGTCGATCGCCACGAGCTCCTGCGGCTGCAGCCCTGCGCCTTGGACTCGAGTTGCACGGCCTCGCTGTGGGCGATCATTGCGCCACCCTCGACGCGCAGCGGTTCACCCGCCCGAGAAGGCAGCGGGCAATAGTGAATGACGGGTTGTGGCGCAATGTGACCTGCATGGCGGCGACCCTAGCTGACCGGATCGCGCAAGCCTCGCCGAGTCCGCCGCCGGCCCGTCGAACAGTTCACCGCTGTGGACGGTTCGACGGGCCTGACTTCGGACCCCTGATCGGGTGCCTGCTAGGACTAGCCTCGGTCGGTGCCCTGGACCTTGCGCACCGCGCCGTCGATCTGGTTGCTGAACTTGCCCTTGGTGCACTGATCAACGAGGCGACCAGCCTGGTCTGCAATCTTACCGACCGCGTCAGGGTTGGTCTTGGCGTACCGGCGAGCGGCCTCCACGGCCCCCGCCAGCACAACGAGCTTCCCCAGTTTCCCCAGCATCGTGTTTCCTCCTTTGGCTGACCAACCACAATCCCCACTAGGTCACAGCGGAATGGCGAGGATACCGCGCCCGATCATTGGGTGGGAGGACGGCCGCAGCAAGCGGTCACAGCGACCCGGTCAGAATCCCATCGCCTGGGCCCGGCGCTTCACCTCGCGCCCCCGGTTGGTTCGCAGCGCGCCGATTGGGGTGCCGGGCAACGAATCCTCCGCGGTGAACAACCAGCGCAGGATCTCCTCGGCGGAATAGCCGGCGTCGCGCAACAAGGTGATCGTGCCGGGCAGCCCCTTGACAACCGCATCGCCGCTGAGGAACTCCGCGGGGATCAACACCACGCCGGAGCGGCGTACCCCCATGAGTTGCCCGTCGCGCATCATCTGGTGCACCCGGGTTACCGGCAGTCCAAGCCGTTGCGCGACATCCGGTAGCGGCAGCACCACCACCTCAGGGTCGAGCACGTCCAGGGCGATGGGGAGGTCGCTCACGGTGGTCACCATGCCATACCGGTCCGCCGGCGCCCTTCCGCCGTTCGGGCAGCGCCGGTCCGTACGATCCTCGGACTGTGGAGCGACAGGTACCCGAACACGACGGGAACCTGGTCGGCACCCTGCTGGAGGGGCGCTACCGGGTTGGTCCGGTGCTGGCGCGCGGCGGCATGTCCACGGTCTACCGGGGCACGGACACCCGACTGGATCGTCCGGTCGCCATCAAGGTGATGGCGCTGCGGCTCGCCGCCGACCCCGTCTTCCTGCAGCGGTTCGAGCGGGAGGCCCGCGCGGCCGCCAGGTTGCACCACCCTGGGATCGTCGCGGTTCATGATCAAGGTATCGACTCCTCCCCCGCCGGTGACCACGTGTTCCTGGTGATGGAACTCGTCGACGGCGGAACCTTGCGGGACTTGCTGCGCCAGCGTGGTCCGCTGCCGGTGCCACTCGCGCTCTCGGTGGCCGACCTGGTGCTCTCGGCGCTGGCCGCGGCGCACTGGGAGGGGCTGGTCCATCGCGACATCAAACCGGAGAACGTCCTCATCGGGCCAGGCGGCGTGGTGAAGGTGGCCGACTTCGGACTGGTCCGAGCGGCTGCTGAAGCCAGCAGCGCCACTGGCGATGTGATCCTTGGAACGGTGGCCTACCTCTCCCCAGAGCAGGTCGCGACCGGTGCCGCCGATGCCCGTAGCGACGTCTACGCCACCGCGGTGATGCTGTACGAGATGCTCACCGGGGCACCGCCCTACACCGGCGAGACTGCGCTGTCGGTCGCCTATCACCACGTCAACGACGACATGCCGGCCCCAAGCACCACCGGTGCCGCAGTGCCCGCGCCGCTGGACGACCTCATCGTACGAGCCACCCGACGCGACCCGGACGTCCGGCCGCCAGACGCTGCGGCGTTTGCGCGGGCGTTGCAATCGGTGCGCGCAGATCTGGGAATCGATCGGGTACCGGTGCCCGCTGTCGCAGCTGGGTTGACCGGCGCCGCGCCGGCTCGCCCACCCGAACAGCGGCCGCAGGCAACCCGAGCTCTGGCCAGGACCGAGTTTGCGGCCGAAGCTTCCGCTCCACACGATGATCCCTACCTGCGTGAGCGCGCCAGCAACCGGCGTGCCTTCATCGCCTGGATGGTGATCGTGTTGATGCTCGCCGGCGCGGTCGGGGTGGGTGCATGGTGGCTGGGCAGCGGCCGGTGGACCGAGGTGCCCAATCTCATGGGTCTGCAACGCGGGGCGGTGGTCGGCGTGCTGTCCTCCGCTGATCTCAAGGCCAATCTCACCGACGACCACAACGACACCGTCCCGGGCAGCATGGTGATCCGCAGCGACCCTGCACCGGGCCAGCGCGCACTACGCGGCTCGGATATCACCGTGGTGATCTCGCTGGGCCACCCGGTGGTGCCCGACTTGCCGGTAGGAAGCAACCAGGAGGACGCGCAGCGAACGGTCCAGCAGGCCGATCTGACTCCGCGGCTGGACCCGGACGCCGCGAAGTTCGACGATGCCGTCCCGGCTGGCGCCGTGATCGGACTCGTGCCGGCGCCCGGAACCACGCTCACCGTCGGTGCGCCGGTGACTGTGGTTCTCAGCAAGGGACCCGCCCCGACCACGGTGCCGGACGTCCGAGGGTTGCGCCAGGCTGATGCAATCTCGCTGCTGGCCCGCGCCGGCCTGACGGCGCAGGTTCAACGCCGGTTCGACGACCAGATCGCCGGTGGACGTGCGATCGGTACCGACCCCAAGGCCGGTACCGGTGTTGACCGCGGCGCCAACGTCATCCTGTTGGTGAGTACCGCGTCGGTCGTTCCCAATGTGGTAGGACTCCCGATCGCCCAAGCCCGCCAGGTGCTCGCTGACGCGGGGCTGAACAGCGCGGTCAGCCAGTCTTTCGGCGGTTTCGGGTTTCTCGGCGGCTTCTCGGATCGGGTGGTCTCGCAGTCTCCGGACGCCGGCCGGCCTGTTCGCCCCGGCGCCACCATCGCGCTCTCTACGCTATGAGCAGTCGTGAGTGCGTAACAGTGTCAGAACACTGTTACGCACTCACGAGCGAAGCATCTCAGCGACCAGGAATGCCAGCTCGAGGGCCTGCTGGGTATTGAGCCGCGGATCGCAGGCGGTGTCGTAGCGCCCTGACAGGTCTGCGTCGGAGATCTCCTGCGCGCCGCCGAGGCACTCGGTCACGTCTTCCCCGGTGAGTTCCACGTGGATGCCACCGGGATGGGTGCCCAGCGCGTGGTGCACCTCGAAAAAGCCCTGCACCTCGTCTACCACCCAGTCGAAGTGCCTGGTCTTGTACCCGGTGGATGACTCGATGGTGTTGCCGTGCATCGGATCGCACTGCCAGATCACCTGATGCCCGGCGGCGGTGACCTTCTGGACAATCCCCGGCAACACGTCGCGGACCCGTTGCGCCCCCATCCGGGAGATCAGGGTGAGCCGCCCCGGCGTGCCGTGCGGGTCGAGCCGCTCGACGTACTCCACGGCCTGGTCCGGGCCGGTACTCGGACCCAGCTTGATCCCGATCGGGTTGGCCAGCAGTTCGGCGAAGGCGATGTGCGCCCCGTCCAGCGCCCGGGTTCGTTCCCCCACCCAGAGGAAATGCGCCGAAAGGTCGTAGAGCTTGGGCGTGTCGCTGATGCTGTCCAGCCGGAGCATGGCCCGCTCGTAGTCCAACACCAGCGCCTCGTGACTGGCGTAGATCTCGGTGGACAGCAGCGATGAGTCGTCCACACCACACGCCGACATGAAGCGCAGGCCCCGGTCGATCTCGCCGGCCAGCGCCTCATAGCGGGCCCCAGCCGGGGATCGCCGGACGAAGTCCTTATTCCAATCGTGCACCTTGTGCAGGTCCGCCATCCCGGTCATGGTCAGCGAGCGCACCAGGTTCATCGCCGCGGCGGCGTTGGCGTAGGCCCGGATCATCCGCGACGGGTCGTGCACCCGCGCCTCCGGCGTGGCGCGCAAGGAGTTGATCATGTCGCCACGGTAGGAGGTGAGCCCGAACGCGTCGGTCTGCGCGGATCGCGGCTTCGCGTACTGCCCGGCCACCCGCGCCACCTTCACCACCGGCATGCTCGACCCGTAGGTGAGGACCACCGCCATCTGCAGCAGCGTCCGGATGGTGGCCCGCAGATGCGGCTCGGTGTTGTCGGCGAAGGTCTCCGCGCAGTCCCCGCCCTGCAGTAGGAACGCCTCGCCGCGGGCAACGGCCCCGAGCTGCTCTCGCAGCTGATCCACCTCAGGGGGCACGGTGATCGGCGGGACACTTTCCAGCACGGTGCGGATGCTGCGCACCGCGTCCGGGTCGGGCCAGCTCGGTTGCTGCGCGGCGGGTCGGGCCAGCGCGGCGTCGAGTCGGGTACGGAGGTCGGCGGGTAGCGGCGGCAGCTCCGGCAGCGCGTCGACCGGAACATCCACGGTCCAGTTCACGGTGCCTGAGCGTATGCCGTGATTCCCCGGACCGATGCGGCGGGCTGGTCAGCCGAAGAAGACCTCGGCCTCCGCGTGGCGCTGCGGCGGCACCGTCTTGACCGCTGCAGTGGCCTCGGCCAGCTTCACCCTGATGATGTCGGTGCCGCGCAGCGCGACCATCACGCCGTTGTCGCCCTGGTGCACCGCATCGACCGCATGGATGCCGAACCGGGTGGCCAGTACCCGGTCGTAGGCAGTAGGCGTGCCACCACGCTGGGTATGGCCCAGCACCACGGCGCGGGACTCGGCGCCGGTGCGGCGGGCGATCTCATCGGCCAACCAGGTGCCGACGCCACCGAGCCGCTTGTGACCGAAGGCGTCGACCTCTGCGGTGGCGAGCAACTCGGCGCCGCCTTCCGGTACCGCACCTTCGGCGACAACCACGATCGCGGCGGCTTCCCGCCGGAGGCACCGCAGGACCCACTCGCATACCCGGTCGGTGGAGAATGGCAGTTCCGGCATCAGGATGACGTTCGCCCCGCCGGCCATCCCGGAGTGCAGGGCGATCCAGCCCGCGCTGCGGCCCATCACCTCGACGACCGCCGCCCGGTGGTGCGATTCCGCGGTGGTGCGCAGCCGGTCGATCGCCTCGGTGGCGATGTGCACCGCGGTATCGAACCCGAAGGTGTAGTCGGTGGCGCTGAGGTCGTTGTCGATCGTCTTGGGTACTCCCACCACGGCGATCCCGTCCTCGCTCAGCCGGCTGGCCACCCCGAGGGTGTCCTCGCCACCGATCGCGATCAGAGCATCGACGCCCTGCTCGACGAGCGTCCGCTTGACCTGCTCCGCCCCGCCGTTGCGGTACGGGTTGGTGCGCGAGGTCCGCAGGATGGTGCCGCCGAGTGGCAGGATGTGTTCCACGTCGGCCAGGCCGAGCGGTTGGACCAGCCCCTCCATCGGTCCCCGCCAGCCGTCCCGGAATCCGATGATCTCGTGCCCGTAGACCTCGATGCCCTTGCGGACCACAGCCCGGATCACCGCATTGAGCCCTGGACAGTCGCCGCCCCCGGTGAGCACGCCGATGCGCATGTCGATTTACCTTCCCCACTGAAGTACCGAATTGACGGGCGAGAGCCTGGCATGAGAACGATCGATGCTGCAAAGCGACAGGTCAACGGGCACGGCTTCGCTGCGCCAGACGGTGTTGCTCGATCACCCGCCATCGGGCCAGGTTGTAGCGAGCGTCAGCCACCGCGTCGTGGGCGTCACTGGGCGGCGGGGGCAACGCCGGCTTGCCCGCATCCTCCCAGCGCTGCCGCAGATCCCGGGTGAACCGAGGTAGCGTCCGGGGCAACGCCGGCATCGGGCCCCACAACTGGGCGAGAGCGACGTGGTCGTAGGCGGCGAACCAGGCCCACAGCTCCACCCGCTCGCCCGACACGGTGAGAAACTCCAGCAACGTGTCCCGGATGGCGGTCCGCCCGCGCCATGCCCGGTCGGCCGGCGACGGCAGCTTCGGCAGAACATGTGCTCGCACCCAGTCGCCGGCCCGCTCCGGATCGAACTCGGTCGATACTGCGTAGTACTCCCGCCCCTGCTCGTCCACCACCCCGATGGAGATCAGCTCGATGGTGACGCCATCCTCGATGAACTCGCAGTCGTAGAAGAACCGCACGGTCAGTCAGCCTACGCAGCGTTGGCGAACCGCAGCGATCAGGACGCCTTAAGGGTCAACCGCGGCGGGGGCGGCTCTCGATCTTTGATCGAAGTCGCGTATCTGTCGACGTATTCCTGTCCAGACAGCTCCATCAAGGAGTACATGATCTCGTCAACGGCGGATCGCTCGACGAACCGGTCACCGGCCAGTCCGGCGTAGCGAGAGAAGTCCAGCGGCGCACCGAAGCGTATTTCAACGCGATGCGGCCGCCACATTTTTTTGCCGATGGGACTGACTTTGTCGGTGCCTACCATCACGACCGGGATCACCGGGACGCCGGCCTCCAGTGCCATCCTGGCGACGCCAGTCTTGCCTTTGTACAACCGGCCGTCCGGAGATCGAGTTCCTTCCGGATAGATGCCGAGCAGCTTGCCATGTGCCAACAAACGCACCCCGGTGTCCAAGGCCGCCTGGGCGGCCGACGCGCTGGAACGGTCGATGGGGACCTGACCGGCTGCGTTGAAGAACTGGCGCTTGAGCCATCCCCGCATCCCCGGGGTGGTGAAGTACTCCCGCTTGGCCAGGAACGTCAGTCGGCGACGGATCATCAAGGGCAGGAAGAAGGAGTCGGCGACCGCCAGGTGATTGCTGGCCAGAATGGCACCACCCCGAGCGGGGATATGCTCGGCGCCCTGGACCCGCGGGTGACACGTCAACCGCATCAACGGCCCGAGCAGCAAGTGTTTGAGCAGCCAGTAGAACACCGCCCACCGATCCTTCCCTATGCCCTCACGAGCCGCATTGTCAACCAGCCTACGGAGCACGGTATCCGGGGCACAACGGTCGCCCTCCACCCTGGCGTTCGCGGCCCTGGGAGGGCGGGGTTCGATACCGCATTACAGTGGCGCCGCACCCGCTACCCTCAGCCCCGCAGCGAACCCGCCCGAGTACGGAGAGTGGTGCCTTCAGTTGTCCTTCACCGACCCGGAGGAACCTCGCTGGCCGGCGAGCGACACCCCCGACGACCATTTCGAGCCGCCCGAGCCAGCACCACTGCCGGCGCCCCGGCCCCGAACGGTAGGCGGGGTGATCGCGCTCACCGGTGGCGTGCTGTTGCTGGCGCTGCCAGATTTCTTGGGTCTGGGTGAGCGGGTGGCCACCCCGCTGGGCTTACTCACCGTCACCGCCGGGATCGGCTGGCTGGTGGTCGGGCTGCGGCCCGACGCGACACCGGAAGAAGGATCCGACGACGGGGCGCAGCTTTAGGCCTCAGCACCCGGCAACTCACGCCTCTACCCTGCGCTTGAGCTCCTTCAGCGCGGTGTCCATGATGACCTTCTCGGCCTTTCGCTTGATCATCCCGATCATGGGAATCGCTAGCTCGACGGTCAGGCTATAGGTCACGTTGGTCGCCACACCCACGGGTTCTAGCACGTAGGAGCCGTGCTGCGCCTTCTGCAACTGGCCCTCGACCAGTTCCCAGGCGACCGCCAGCCCGTCCAAAGACCAGACGTAATCAAGCAGGTACTCGTCCTTGACCAGGCCGGCGTCCAGCGAGAACCGAACCCGCTCCGCGCGGGCATCTGCGCCCGGGACCACGACCTCGGCCTTCTTCACGGCCAACGCCCATTGCGGGTAGGCGGAGAAGTCAGCGATCACGTCCATGATCGCCCGAGGATCGGCGTTGATGACGATGGACTGTGTTGACTGGTCGGGCATGCCGCGCAGGCTACCCGGCAGGTCGCCACCGTCAGTGGTCACCACCGCAACACATACGGGGACCCGGTCCGTTGGAAATGCCCGACATTGACGCATTCGGTCCGGCCCACCCGGACCCGCCCGGCCAACGGCTGATGCACGTGCCCGAACAGCGCGACCCGCGGCCGGTCTCGATGGATCACCATCAGCAGCTGCTCCGAGCCGAGCTCGGGCCGTCGGGCCTGCACATCGTAGAGCAGCTCAGGAACCGCGGGTGGGATGTGGCTGCACAGCACGTCCACCGGCCCCAGCGCCGCGACTGCCCCCGCGTATTGCTGTGGCGAGCGCAAGTAAGCACGAAACACCGGATTCCGTCGCGGGGCGGCTCCTTCCGGCAACAGACCTCCGCCAACGAAACCACAGCGCAGACCGCCGATCTCGACGGTCTGCCCATCGAGCAGGTGCACCCCGGATCGCGCGAACCGCGGCCACATCTCGGGCAGGTCCACATTGCCGGGGGTGACGTACGCCGGGCTGGGCAGTACCGCGAACAGCCGCTCATACTGCTCGACAATCGCCTCCCGGACGACATCGCGGGAGTCCGGAATCTGGCTCCACAGTTGCTGTACGAACGCGTACGCCTCGCCCGGTGCACCGCCGGAGCGCAGTTCCGCGAACCGGCGAACCGCAGTGGCCCCGAACACCGAACCCAGAATGCCAGCGGAGTGGTCGTGGTAGTTCACAAAGTCGATCAGGTCCCCGAGTACCAGGAGTGCGTCGGCGCCCGCGCCCGCCCTGGCCAGCGCGTCCACGTTACCGTGCACGTCGGACACCACGTGGACCCGCACGATCAGGCAGGCTACCCGGCGCTGGTATGGGCGCGATACGTTGCCGGGTAGTACTGGAGAACGCCGAGCTGCGGAGGTACCCGTGCGGGAGTTCACGGTTCCCGCCACCACCACGGTGGATGATGGCGAGAACCTCACCGATGTCCTGTGGGCCAATGCCGAGCGCTTCGCGGGCAGCACCAGCTTCCGCCGCCGGATCGACGGAGCCTGGATCGACGTCACCGCGAGGGAATTCGCCGGCCAGGTGACCGCTGTGGCCAAGGGTCTCATCGCAGCTGGTATCGAGCGCGGTGATCGCGTCGCGTTGATGTCCAAGACCCGCTACGAGTGGACCTTGCTGGACTACGCGATCTGGGCCGCCGGCGGATCCACGGTGCCGATCTATGAGACCTCCTCCGCTGAGCAGGTGGAGTGGATCCTTTCCGATTCGGGCGCCAAGGCCGTAGTGGTCGAAAGCCTCGCTCACCGCGAGACGGTCCAGGGCCTGGTTGATCGGTTGGGCGAGCCGGCTCTGGTGTGGCAGATCGACCCGACGGCTAGCATCCGGAGGCCGGACGCAGCGATCGACGAGCTCACCGCGCTGGGAGCCGAGATCAGTGACAACGCCGTGCGCGAACGCGCCACCTCGGTGGGCGCCGAAGACCTGGCCACGCTGATATACACCTCAGGCACCACGGGCCGACCGAAGGGCTGCGAGATCACCCACCGCAACCTGCTCGCCGTGACGCGGTCCGCAGTGGGAGAGTTCCCCGGACTGATGCAACCGGCGAACTCAGTGCTGCTGTTCCTGCCACTGGCGCACGTGTTGGCCCGGATTTTCCAGTGCTGCTGTGTGTACGCTCGGATCACCCTTGGCCACACCCCGGATGTGAAGAACCTGGTCGCCGAGTTGGCTGATTTCCGACCCACGTTTGTGCTGGCCGTGCCTCGAGTCTTCGAAAAGGTCTACAACTCCGCGAGGCAGAAGGCACATGCCGACGGCAAGGGTCGTATCTTCGACGCCGCTGCCGCCACCGCCGTGGAATGGAGCCGGGCCCAGGAAGCCGGCGGGGCTGGGCTGGCCCTGCGCGCCAAGCACGCCCTATTCGACCAACTGGTCTACTCCAGACTCCGGGCGGTGCTCGGCGGCCGGTGTGTTGCAGCCGTCTCTGGTGGCGCCCCCCTGGGCGAGCGGCTCGGACATTTCTTCCGCGGTGTCGGAGTGCCGGTGTTGGAAGGCTACGGGCTGACCGAGACCAGTGCACCCGCCACGGTGAACACCGAGAAACACGTCAAGATCGGCACTGTGGGGCAGCCGTTGCCCGGTGTCACGATCAAGATCGATGATGACGGCGAGGTGCTGATCAAGAGCCCTGGTCTGCTGCGCCGGTATTGGCACAACGATCAGGTAACCCAGGACGCCCTCATCGACGGCTGGTTCCACACCGGCGACCTCGGGGAGCTCGATGAGGACGGCTTTCTACGGATCACCGGTCGTAAGAAGGAGATCATCGTCACCGCGGCGGGCAAGAACGTCTCCCCGGCACCGCTGGAGGACCGGATCCGGGCCCATCGCCTGATCAGCCAATGCATGGTCCTGGGCGACAAGCAACGATTCATCGCCGCCCTCGTCACCCTCGACGCCGAGGCCCTCCCGGCCTGGCGGGCCGAGCACGGCAGACCGGCCGGCAGCTCCGCCGCAGACCTGGTCGATGATCCAGACCTGCGCGCCGAGGTCCAGCGCGCGGTGGACGACGCGAACAAGACTGTTTCCAGGGCCGAGGCGATCCGCAAGTTCCGCATCCTGGCTGGTGACTTCACCGAAGATGGCGGCCAGCTCACCCCGAGTCTGAAGGTCAAGCGTGCAGTAGTGGCCAAGGAGTTCGCCGCCGAGATTGAGACGCTCTACGCCGGGTGAGTGCCCAGCAGCAGCTCTCCGAGCTGCTGCCGCCGACATGACCAGTCCCAGTTCTGCTGCATCCAGCGTCGTCCGCGCCGACCCATCGCCGCGGCGCCGTCGGGATCGGCGAGCAAGGTCGCAACGGCTCGAGTCACTGCCGCCACGTCGCGTCCGTTCACCAACTCGCCGGTGTCGCCTACGCGAACCGTCTCCCCCGCCCCGCCGGCGTCACCAACCACCACCGGCAATCCGGTAGCCGACGCCTCAAGGAACACCAGACCGAACCCCTCAACGTCCAGCCCGTGGCCACGGGTCCGGCAGGGCATCGCAAAGACGTCGCCGGCGGCGTAGTACGCGGATAACTCAGTCCACGGCACCGCGCCGGTGCACACCACCGCGCCGGCGACGCCGGCCGACTGCGCCAGCCGGTGCAAAGCTGATCGCCGGGGTCCGTCGCCGACGAGCAGGAGCACCGCCCCCGGTACCTGGCGTCGTATCGCAGGTAATGCCCGTACCAGCATGTCTTGCCCCTTGCGAGCCACCAGCCGGGACACGCACAGCACTACCGGAGCGTCGCCCAGCCGGTGGCGTCGCCGGATCTCCGCGCGCGCACCCGGATCGGGGCGAAAGGCTGCGCAGTCCACTCCCGGCGAAAGTATCTCCAGGGCGGCCCGGGGCCCGAACGCCGAGGCAACCCGGCGGCGGGTGTACTGGCTCACAGCCGTGACCACGTCGGCATCCGCACCAATCCGGCGAAGCGCCATTCGGCCAGGGGGCAACATCGACCAGCCCACTTCATGTCCGTGGCTGCTTGCCACCACCCGCCGTACTCCGGCGCGGCGCAATGCCGGACCCAGAAGCGCCAGCGGGGCTGCTGCACCGAACCACGCGGTGTCGCAGCGCAGCTCCCGCAGCAGCCCCGCGGCTCGCCGAAGTACCGCAGGCGTGGGAAGCATGAGGGATCCGCTATGCCGAATAACGGGGAAGGGCAATCGCGCGTCGAACGCCGCCGCGTCCGGCCAGTCCGGTGCGTAGACGGCGATATCGCCCGCGGGCAGCGCCAGCGCCAGTTGGTGCAGGTAAGCCTGGATGCCACCTGGCCGGGGTGGGAAGTCGTTACTCACCAGCAGGATCCGAGCCACCCGTCGGAGGGTAGCGGTGCCGTCGCGCACGGTATGCAGCTGGTGCGTTCAGCCGATCCGACTCATCGCGGTGACCTGCCGCCACGGGACCGGGACGACTTTCACCACGTCGCCGCTTTGTGGCGCGTTCACATACAAGCCGTCACCAACATAGATGCCGATGTGGCTGATCGGTGAGTACAGGGCAATCAGATCGCCTGGCTGCAGATCGGAACGCCCGACGCTACGACCCATCCGCGCCTGCTCCTCAGCCGAGTGCGGCAGACCCGGCATCCCCGCCCGCTCGAACGCCCACTTCACCAGCCCCGAGCAGTCGAACGTGATCGGGCCGTCGCCGCCCCAGACATACGCCGAGCCTTGCTTGCTCAGCGCGATCCGCGCCGCTTGGACCGCAGTACCGGTGCCGACGAGGTTGATCGGGAAGTGGATGTTACCGCCGAAGAGGTAGACGGCGCGCTCTTGACGGGTCAGCTCCGCGAGGCGCTTCGTGACAACTTGAATCTGACGATCCATGTCGGCGCGGGAACGGGTCAGGTCGTCTTCGAGCCGCGCGGCGTCGTGTTCGGCTTGGGCTGCCCGAGCCGCCGCGTCGCTCGTCGACTGCTCTGCGTGCCGGGCCTGCGCGACGGCCCCGGTGAGCCGGTCCAAGGCCTGCTTGTTGTCCACCGCGAGCACGTCCAGCGCCGACATCTGGTCCAGGAAGTCCTGGGGAGAATCGCTGACCAGCAACGCGGACAGCTGGTTGAGCCGGGCACCCTGGAATGAGGCGTTGGTCAGCCTGTCGACCTGACCGCGGTACTGGCCCTGGACTGCTCTGGCGCGCTCTGCGGCGCCCTCAGCGGCGTTTGCGTCAGCCCTGGCCCGTTCCAGATCGGCACGGCGGGCGCTCAACTGGTCCCGGGCGTAGTGCCACCGTTCTGTGAGCACCTCAGCCTGCCGATTCAGCTCGGCAAGCTGCTGCGCGGCATCTCCGGGCACCGAGGGGTCGGCAGTGGCTGGAGTGGGCATCAGAGTGACCAGAGCAGCCACTGTGGCGGCCGTCAGCACAGCCGAGACACCGCGTTTGACTACCCGGAGCTTCCGATGATGCGGCAACACGTCGCGGCTATCCCCTCTCCCCTAGGACCACTTACCCCGGCCGCCTCACCGGGCGGCACCTACCGCAAGTCTCGGGAAGATTACGAAAGGTCACCAACCTTGTCACCACCGGCGAGCGAGGTATGGGGCAGAGTGGCCGCTGGGCAGGGTGGGCGTCACCTTGGCCGGCGGGGTCTTCGGCTCAACCGATCAGCCTGCGTGTCGCCTGGACCGTTCACCGTCAGTTGCGGACCGCTCAGCGCTCTCGCGTCGATGGTTCCGAAAAGACGTACCGGTTCCCGCCGTTTGGTCATCTCCGTCCCGATCCACCATCTGCAGCCGAGGCACCATGCCGGCCTCAGCCAAGTTGTCCAGGGCCAGCCGCTCAGCGTCATCCAACTCCACGCCGCTGGGTAGGGTTCCCAGAAGCACTGTGATGACGCAGTCCTGGCAAGCGATGCCGCGCACCTCACACCGGTCGCAATCAACGATCATTTCGGGGCTCCGTCTCTGTCGTGATCTAGTCACTACGGACGGTAGACGGTGACCCTGACAACGTCGGGTGGCGCAACGTCTGCGACGTATCGATTCCGCCATGTTCCGGTCTGGCGGAAATGGCATCAACCGATCCTGCGGACTGCCGTGACATCCCGCCACGGGACTCTGGAGACTTTGACCACATCGCCGCTCTGCGGCGCGTTGAGGTAGAGCCCGTTGCCTACGTAGATACCGATGTGGCTTACCGGCGAGTACAACGCAATGAGGTCTCCTGGCAGCAGCCCGGACACCACCGGGGTGCCCACTCTGGATTGATCGTAGGCCACCCGCGGAAGGTTGACCCCGACCTGACGGTAAGCCCACATCACCAGACCTGAGCAATCGAAGGTGGTCGGCCCCTCGGCACCCCAGATATATGGCGCTCCCTGCCGGGTTAGGGCAACCCGAAGGGCCCTGATCCCGATGGTGTCACCGGCTATGTCGATCGGATAGTCGGTGAATCCTTCCGCGGCGTAATGGGAGAACTCCTCCGCGCTGAGCTTGCCGAGGCGCTCCTGTACCAGATTGATCTGGCGACCCATCTCAAGCCGGGCCTGGGCGACGTCACCAGCGATCCGAGCGGCATCGAGTTCAGCGACCGCCGCTCGCGTCTCGGCGTCGGTAGCAGCAAGCTTGGCCTGCTCGGTTCGAGAAACGGCGGCTGCGAGCTTGTCCATCGCGGCCCTGTTACTCGCCGCCAGCACGTCCAGGGCGGACATCTGGTCCATGAACTGTTGTGGCGAGTCGCTGATCAGCATCGCGGTCAGGCTGCTGACTCGGACGCCCTCGAAGGTGGCGCTGGTCAGCCGATCAACTTGCGAACGGAAGGCGCTCTGAGCCGCGCGGGCCTGATCGGCGACAGCCGTGGCGGCCGCGGCGTCGCCATGCGCGCGTTGTGCGTCTGCCCGACGAGCATCCAGCCGGTCGGTCGCGAGCTTCCACTGCTCGGTGATCACCTCGGCCTGGCGGCTCAACCCTCGAACCTGCGCAACTGTGCCGTTCGGGTCGGGCGCCGGGCCAGGGGCAGGATCGGCAGCTGCGAGTGCTGGTGGCATGCTCAGCACCACAGCGAAGGCAAGGGTGGCCGCCACGCTCCGAAGCACGCGATCCCGACGTTGAGACACCACCCGCGGCCATCTCCTGTTCTCGGACCATCAATATCCGGCGGCGTGCCTGGAAACGGGAGAGGTCCCCCCGCATGTCACATAACGGCTTCCCGGACCCATGGGCTCGGATCTTCACTCCAACGGCGCGACCAAGCCGCCCAGCCGTGACTTTCCCACGACTGTGGTTACTCTTCGTAACCTTTCGATCGATCGCCGGTACGGTCCGTGACAGCACCCAGCCCCAGCCCAACGTCGGTGGCTCTTCAAGTACCACCAACCGGCCGCTGAGGCGTCCCCGACTGCAGCCAACCCTGCTAACGGACAGTGGCGGACAGTTCGGTGGTCAGCTTCGTCCAGCGCGTCAACATCGCAGCCGCTGCGCCAGAGTCGACGGCCTCGGCGGCGCGCTGGATCATTTCTCGGACATCGGCGACCAGATCGCCGGTCGGACCGCGGTGCGCGACCAGCGCCGCGCCGGCGTTGAGGAGCACGGCATCTCGCACCGGGCCGGCATCGCCGGCCAGCAGGCGCCGCACCGCATCGGCATTGACCGCCGCATCCCCACCGCGCAATTCCTCGACGCCGGCCACCGGCACGCCCAGCGCAGCCGGGTCCAACTGATCAAGCCGTACGGCGCCACCGTCGACCACCCACACCGAAGTGGTAGTCGTGGTGGTGATCTCGTCGAGCCCATCGTCGCCACGCACCACCAGGGCGCTTACCCCTCGATCAGCGAGCACCTGGGCCATCACCGGCGCCATCCGAAGATCCGCGCAGCCCACCAGCGCAGCTCCCGGCTGCGCCGGATTGATCAGGGGACCGAGAAAGTTGAAGGCCGTCGGGATCCCGATCTCGCGACGGACCGCGGCCGCGTGCCGCATCGCAGGGTGAAAAGCGGGTGCGAAGCAAAATCCGATGCCCGCCTCCGCGACGCACCGCGCCACCTGCTCCGGGTCGAGATCGATCGCCACGCCGAGTGCCTCGAGCACATCCGCGGCGCCGCACTGTGACGAGGCCGCGCGGTTGCCGTGCTTGATCACCGGTGCACCGGCAGCGGCAGTCACCAACGCGGCCATGGTAGAGATGTTGACCGTGTGCGCCTGGTCGCCGCCGGTGCCGACCACGTCGACTGCCCGCTGCGCGACGTGCACCCGGCGGGAATGCGACAGCATCCCATCGGCCAGGCCGGCGATCTCCGCCGGAGTCTCGCCCTTGATTCGCAGGGCAACGACGAAAGCGGCCAACTGCGCCGGTGTGGCCAGACCAGACATCACTTCGTCCATCGCCCACGTGGCGTCTTGGGTATCCAGATCTGCGCCCGCGATCAGTTGCCTGAGCAGTCCTGGCCAGCTGCGGGAACGGGTCGGCGCCACCATGGCTTTCGCAGCCTCAGCCGTTCGCTGCCTGTGGCCGGCGCGTGCGCAGCACCTCGGCCACCGTCTCAGCGGCGGTCAACGGATCCAACGGATGGACGATCACCGCATCGGCCTGCGACCACACCGCCAACCAGCGGTCGTCCCTGCGCCGCACCGCGATGATCACCGGAGGGCAATGCGCGATCTCGTTCTTGAGCTGGCGGGAAAGGCCCATCCCGCCGATGGGCTGCGCCTCACCGTCGAGGATCGCCAGGTCGACGCGACCCGCGTCGACCTCGGTCAGCACCTCGGCGATCGTCGCGGCCTCGACATAGCTCACCCGGCCGACGTCCGCTGCAGGACGCCGGCCCACAGCGTTGATGATGGCCTCACGCACCTCTGATCGGTGACTGAAGACCAGCACTGTGGTGGTGCCACTCGAAGGGCTCATGTGGAGGTCGAGGTCCTCGGTGTCGGGTGTCCGCGGACGGCCTCGCAGGTGACCGGCTGCACCACGCGGGCATCGGCGGGACTGATGGCGTGCCAATGCTATACGGCCACAATCGCACGCACCGGCGGGATCACGTGGTGTGACCCACTGTGTCACGATCTGCCGCCGTGTGCTGCCATCCGAGGGAGACCACGTGAGACTGGTCACTCTTCGCGGCATCCAATCGGCCCCGGTCCTGCCAGGGTCGAGGCCTTTCGTCATAATGCTGAGCGTGACCCCCTCGTCCAGCCTGGCTGCGCCCTCGATCAGCCAACGGGTGCACTCGCTGAACCGGCCCAACATGGTCAGCGTCGGTACGATCGTTTGGCTGTCCAGCGAGTTGATGTTCTTCGCCGGCCTGTTCTCGATGTTCTTCACGGTGAAGGCACAGCACGACGGCCCGTGGCCGCCGGTGTTGGCATCCACCGGAGAGCCAATCCACCTCGACGTACCCTACGCACTGGTGATCACGATCGTGCTGGTCGCCTCGTCGTTCACTTGTCAGTGGGGCGTGTTCAAGGCGGAGCAGGGCGATGTCTTCGGGCTCCGGCTCTGGTACTCCATCACGTTCGCGATGGGATTGTTCTTCGTCCTCGGAGCCGCGAATGAGTACCGCACGATGGTCGGTGAGGGCATCACCATCCCGTCAGGGGCCTTCGGTACTGTGTTCTACCTGCTCACCGGGTTTCACGCGTTGCATGTGACCGGCGGCCTGATCGCGTTCATCTTCCTGATCTTCCGGACGAAGCTGAGCAAATTCACCCCGGCGCAAGCCACTTCCGCGATCGTTGTGTCGTACTACTGGCACTTCGTCGACGTGGTCTGGATCGGCTTGTTCGCCGTTATCTATATTCTGCCCTAGGTACCGGAGCGAGGGGGCCGCGCAGGGATGCCCCAACCCGGCTAGCGCACCGAACCGGAACGAGACAGCAGGGGTAGCCGAGACCGATGAGCAGCGACACACCAGACACCCGATCGGGGCCCCCGGGATCAAACGCTACGAGTGCGTCGGGCCAAGGAATGCTCCGGGCAGGACAGCGGGGGGGACATAGCCGGTTGCGTCGTCGCTTGTCAGCGATGCTGGCACTCGGCGTGGCGTTGGTGTCCGCCGGCGCCCTGTACGCGGTGTTCGCACCGCAGGCCCAGGTCGCGCGTGCCCAGGAGGATCCCGCACTGGTTCGCCAGGGCGAGCAGCTCTACAACAACGCCTGCATCAGCTGCCACGGCATGAACCTGCAAGGGGTGAGTTCCCGCGGGCCGAGCCTGATAGGCGTCGGCGAGGCCGCAGTGTACTTCCAGGTATCCACTGGGCGGATGCCAGCAACCCGGCAGGCGGCGCAGATCGGCGAGAAGCCGGTCCGGTACACCCCTGAGGAGATCGACGCGCTGGGCGCCTTCGTGCAGGCCAACGGCGGCGGCCCGATGGTGCCGTCGAAGGGCAGCCTCGCCGGCGGTGACCCGGCTCACGGTGGTGATCTCTTCCGGCTCAACTGCGCGTCCTGCCACAACTTCACTGGACGCGGGATCGCACTGTCCTCTGGCAAGTACGCTCCCGCGCTCAAGAACGTGGAACCCCAGCAGATCTACAGTGCGATGATCAGCGGACCGCAGAGCATGCCCAGGTTCTCCGACCGGCAGCTGACTCCGCAGGACAAGCGAGACATCATCGCCTACGTGCACTCGGTCACTGATGAACCAAATAACCCGGGCGGCTACTCCCTCGGTGGCTTCGGGCCGGTGCCGGAGGGCATGATCTCCTGGATTGTCGGTATCACGGCGCTAGTCGGCGTGACACTGTGGATCGGATCGAAGGCATGAGCGGCCACGGGGGTGCCGGCGGAGGATCGACTAGTCAGCAACGCCCCCCGAGCGATGCTGACCTCTCGACGTCGAGCCGCGAGGAGCTGGTCCGGCTGGGCTCGGCGCTGGACGGGGTGACCATCGAGCACCGGGAGGATCCCTTCCCGGTGCCGGGTACCCGGGCGGAGAAGCGCACCGAACGCAAGGTCGCGCGGTGGTTCCTCATCGCGGCGTTGGCCGGGCTGGGTTTCCTGGCGGCCTACCTGTTCTGGCCCTTCGAGTACGCCCCGCCGGGGAGTCCGGGCAACCGGCACCTGCTCTACCAGCTCTACACGCCGATCATCGGAGTGCTCTTCGGGCTGACCGTATTCGCCATCGGCGCCGGCACGATCGCCTATGCGAAGGATCTGCTGCCGCACGAAACCGCGGTGCAGGAGCGTCACATCGGTGGCTCCGCGGAGGTCGACCGGCTGACCACTGCCGCGATCCTGGCCGACGCTGCCGCAAGCAGCCAGATCGGCCGGCGATCCTTGATCAAACGATCGGCCGCGCTCGGTGGTGGAGTTTTCGGGATCGGACTGGGGGTCTTCGCGCTGGGCGGCTTGGTGCGCGACCCGTGGAAGGGCGGGGATCGCGCCGCGCTGTGGGTCACGCCCTGGGCCTCCTACAACGGTGAGCCGGTGTTCCTGCGCTATGACTCCGCACAGCTCACCCTGGCGCGCCCAGAAGACCTCGCCGCCGGAGCTATCGCCACGGTTTTTCCGTACAAGCGATCCTGGTCGGAACAGCAGGCGCACGAGGCGCTGCGGGCATCCGACAGCCCGGTGATGCTCATCCGGTTGCGCCCCGAGCAGGCCACGCAGGTGATCCAACGTAAGGGCCAGGTCGACTTCCACTACGGCGACTTCTACGCGTACTCGAAGATCTGCACCCACCTGGGTTGCCCGGCTTCGCTGTACGAAGCTCAGGACGCGCGGTTGCTGTGCCCATGCCACCAGTCGCAGTTCAACATGCTGGAGTACGCGAAGCCGATCTTCGGTCCAGCCACCAGGGCCTTGCCACAGCTGCACATCGCCGTGAACGATGAGGGTTACTTCTACGCCAAGGGCGACTTCATCGAGCCCGTCGGACCAGCGTTCTGGGAGCGGAGGTCATGAGCGCGATGACGACACCGACCAAGGCCGGCAAGGCAGCCGACGAGCTCGATCAGCGATTTCACTTGGCCGCCGGCATGCGCCGGCAGGTCAACAAGGTCTTCCCGACGCACTGGTCGTTCATGCTCGGTGAGATCGCTCTCAACACTTTCATCGTGCTGCTGCTGTCCGGGACGTACCTCACGCTGTTCTTCGACCCCTCCATGGAAGATGTCACGTACAACGGCGTCTACCAGAACCTCCGCGGGATCGAGATGTCCCGGGCATTCGAGTCGACCCTGCAGCTGTCCTTCGATGTCCGTGGTGGGCTGTTCATCCGCCAGGTGCACCACTGGGCGGCGTTGCTGTTCGTCGCCGCGATCGTGGCCCACATGTTCCGTACCTTCTTCACCGGCGCGTTCCGCAAGCCGCGTGAGACGAACTGGGCGATCGGCGTCACCATCGCCATTCTGGCCGGGCTCGAGGGTCTCACCGGGTACTCACTGCCTGACGACCTGCTTTCGGGAACCGGGCTGCGCATCATCTCGTCGATCATCATGTCGCCACCAGTGATCGGCACTTGGATGCAGTGGGCGATCTTCGGCGGCGAGTTCCCCGGTACCTTGATCATTCCTCGGTTCTTCATCGTCCACGTACTGCTGATTCCGGGCATCCTGCTTGCGCTCATCGCCGTGCACCTCGGGCTGGTCTGGTACCAGAAGCACACCCAGTTCCCCGGTCCGGGGCGCACCGAGCGCAATGTGGTCGGCGTCCGTATCCTGCCGGTCTTCGCCACGAAGGCCAGCGGGTTTGCGTTGACGAACATCGGTGTGATCTGCCTCCTGGCCGGACTGTTCCAGATCAACCCGATATGGAACTTCGGCCCGTACAACCCTGCTCAGGTGTCAGCGGCCTCGCAGCCCGACTGGTATGTGGGTTGGCTCGACGGTTCCACCCGGCTCTGGCCCGCCTGGGAGATCTACCTCGGCAACTACATGATCCCAGCGTCGTTCTGGCCGACGATGGTGATCCCCGGCATCATGTTCGGCCTGGCCTTCGCGTACCCGACGATTGAGCGCAAGCTCACCAAGGACAACGCTTCGCACAACCTGCTGCAGCGACCGCGGGACGTCCCGGTACGCACGGGGTTGGGCATGATGGCGGCCTCGTTCATGTTCGTGCTACTGCTCTCGGGCGGCAACGACGTGATCGCGTACACGTTCGACATTTCGTTGAACGCCACCACCTGGGCGGGCCGCATCGGCCTGCTGTTGCTGCCACCGATCTCCTATTACGTCACCTACCGGATCTGCCTCGGTCTACAGCGTGCCGATCGGTCGATCCTGGAACACGGTATTGAGACCGGCATCATCAAGCGCCTGCCACACGGTGAGTTCATCGAACTTCACCAACCTCTCGGCGGCGTCGATGAGCACGGTCACCCGCTCCCGCTTGACTACCAGGGCGCGCGGGTGCCCAAGCGGATGAACCAGCTGGGATCGGCTGGAGCTCCGGTACCTGGATCCACATTCCGGCCAGATCCTGCGGAGCAGACGAGGGCTCTGGAGAAGGCTCGTCACATCGCCGCGACGGGTAACGGGGTCAGCACCAACGGCGCACGAAAGGCGCCCAACCGTCCCCACCAGCTCAACGACTGACCATCAGTCGCCCAGCACGGCGAGGTCGAGGCCGGCAGTCGGCGCCACGACAACTCCCACATCGCCGTTGACCAGCGCCGATTCACGCTGGGCCGGCGGATGGAGCGCCGCGGCGGGTTGCACCGCTGGTGGAGGGCACAGCCGAGGGTCGGGAATGGGCGCTGACCCTGCCGCTGGTTACCGAGCTGCTGGCGAGAGTATTACTCTGATCTCGGGCTCACGTGGTACTCGAACACCAGGCCACCGACCGTTCCGAGGATCAGCACGATACCGATAGCTACCAACCACCATAGGTCGAAAGCCAGGGCGAGCCCGATCACGCTGGCCGACCCGGCCATCCCGATCGGCCAGTAACTACCCGGCGAGAAGAAACCCAGCTCACCGGCACCGTCAGAAATCTCGGCCTCGATGTTGTCCTCCGGCCGCATCCGAACTCGCCGGGAGACGAATCGGAAGTAGGTGCCGACGATGAGCGTCAAGCCGCCGGTCAATGCTATCGCTACAGACCCCACCGGCTCCCCATGTGACCACAGACCGTAGATCACCGCGAACACGAAGAAGAACGCTGTGATGAGCTCGAAGATCCGCGCCTCGACCCGCATGGTGCTGCCTCACTCTCGAACCTGCCGACGGACCGTCCCGATGCTGAGTTAGTGGCCCTCCCGCGCCTGGCGGACCTGGCGGACGCCGCGGTCGGTGTTGAACGGGGAGGTGGTCACTGCCTCCGGGGCGCACAGTGGTCCGCAATTCAGCTGTGCGAGCGCCTCACCAGCGGTGTAGGACCGGTTGGTCTGGGGGTTGGTCTGAGCCCGCAAGGCCAGATACCGATCGAACAGGTCCGGGGGCAAGGCCCGAAGCTCGAAGTTCATCATCGAGTGGTACGTGCCACACAGCTCGGCGCAGCGGCCGACAAAGGCGCCTTGCCGCTGCACCGTGGTCTGGAACACGTTGTCGGTATCGTTTTTCTCAGGGCGCGGAAATACGTCGCGCTTGAAGAGAAAATCTGGGATGTAGAACGAGTGCAGCACGTCCGTGGACTCGATCCGGTACTCCACGACCCGATTGGTTGGCACCACCAGCAGCGGGATGGTGCTTGACGAGCCGACGGTGGACAGCGGTTCGCCGTCGACCGTCCTTCTGACCTGGTAATTGCCACCCTTGCCAGGTTTGTCCTGGAGGTACTGGAATTCCCAGTTCCATTGGAAACCGACCACTTTTACCCGAAGAGCGGGGTTATCAACTTTGGCGGTAACGAAATTCTGAGTTATCACCGTGTAGTAAAAAAGCACTGCAACGATCACGAATGGAATGACCGTGTAGATGATCTCCAGAGGCAAGTTGTACTGGGTCTGCCGAGGCATATCGTCGGATTTCTTGCGGTGGAAGATAACGGTCCACGCAATCAGGCCCGCGACAATCGCCCCAACCACCAGAGCCGCGAAAGTCGCCCAGATCCACAGGTCGCGCATCCGCTCGGCCTGTGGAGTGATCCCCTCCGGCCACCCGAACGCGAACACCTGATATACCGAGCACCCGCTGGACAAGAAGGCAACCATCCCGGCGAGCGTGGCCACCTTCAGTAGTCGAACCACTCGGGAGCGGACCACACCGATCACGCTTCGTTCCTCCTCGTCGCCCGATGCGGCCAGGCATCCCACTGCTTGGAGCCTAAACCAGCGGGGTCGCCAGAGCTCGCCCGGGGCGCATGGTTCGGCGACCTAACGTCATACTGGGCCACCTTGATACTGGGCGGCCGTCGCCCTGCTGGCCGAGCGACGGATCCCTGATGAGAAGGGCGGAACGCGTGTGCGGGTTGCTGGGACTACTGACGGCGCAGCAGGACGCGGCGCAGCGGGAGGCGGACGTGACCGCTGCGTTGCGCTGCCAGCGGCATCGCGGACCCGACGAGACCGGGACCTGGCACGACGCTGACGTGGTGCTCGGCTTCAACCGCTTGTCCATTATTGATCTCGACCACTCTCACCAGCCGCTGCGCTGGGGCCCCCCGGACGCGCCGCTGCGGTACACGATCCTGTTCAACGGGGAGATCTACAACTACCTCGAACTCCGTCAGGAACTGCAACGCGAGCCCTACCACGCGAAGTTCGTGACCGAGGGTGACACCGAGGTCGTTCTCGCCGCATACCACCACCTCGGGCCGGCCGCCGTGCAGCGCCTCCGGGGAATGTTCGCGTTCGTTATCTGGGACACCCAGTTTCGGGTCGCCTTCGGTGCGCGGGATCCCTTCGGTATCAAACCTCTGTTCTGTTGCGTCGGACCGGGCGGGACGGCGTTCGCAAGCGAAAAGAAGAGCCTGCTTGAACTGGCGCCGTCGCTGAGAGTAGCTACCGAGCTGGACCGTCTAGCACTGCAGCATTACCTGACCCTGCAGTACGTGCCCGAGCCGGCAACCCTGCACACCGGCATCACGCGGATCGAGTCCGGCACTTCGTTCACCGTCTCCCCCGGTGGCGAACTGGCCACCGAACGCTACTTTCATCCCGATTTCCGACCCCGTCACATCCGGTCGGTAGCCGATACGCGGAGGTTGCACGACGACATCACCGCAGCGCTGCGGGACTCGGTCGCCAAACATATGCGGGCCGACGTCACCGTCGGCGCATTTCTCTCCGGTGGGATCGACTCCACCGCCATCGCCGCGCTGGCCCGCGAACACAATCCGGATCTGATCACCTTCACCACCGGCTTCGAGCGAGCCGGATACTCCGAGGTGGACGTGGCCGCAGAGTCGGCGGCCGCGATCGGAGTACGGCACGTGGTCCGCACCGTCTCGGCCACCGAATTGGCGGACGCGTTGCCACTGATCGTGTGGTACCTCGACGATCCGGTGGCCGATCCCGCGCTGGTGCCGCTGTGGTTCATCGCTCGGGAGGCGAGGGAACACGTCAAGGTAGTGCTGTCCGGGGAGGGAGCCGACGAGCTGTTCGGCGGCTACACGATCTACCGGGAACCCCTGTCGCTGGCCGCATTCGAAAGAGTGCCCGGGGGGCTGCGCCGTACGTTGGGGCGGATCTCCACGCGGATCCCGGACGGCGTTCGCGGCAAGGACCTGCTGCGTCGGGGGGCGTTGACACTGGAGCAGCGCTACTACGGAAACGCCCGGATCTTCCGGGACGACCAGCTGCGTGGGGTGCTACGCGGCTACGACCCGACTATCACCCACGCCGATATCACCGCGAACCACTACGCCGCATCGACCGGCTGGGACCCGGTTGCTCGCATGCAGCACGTGGACCTGTTCACCTGGCTGCGTGGCGACATCCTGGTCAAGGCCGACAAAGTGACCATGGCCAACTCGCTTGAGCTGCGGGTGCCCTTCCTCGACCCGGAGGTTTTCCGGGTGGCATCCACCATCCCGCTGGGCGAGAAGATCACTCGTGACACAACCAAGTACGCCCTGCGCCAGGCGCTGCGCGACATAGTGCCCGCGCACGTGCTGAACCGGCCCAAACTAGGTTTCCCGGTGCCGATCCGGCACTGGCTACGCTACGACCTGCACGACTGGGCCCGAGGAATTGTCGACGACTCGGCCACCGCGGAATTCCTTGACCTCGCGGCCGTCCACCGGATGCTCGACGAGCATCGCGCGGGTCCGCGAGATCACAGCAGGCGGATCTGGGCCGTGCTTATCTTCATGCTCTGGCACGGCATCTTCATAGAGCGACGGATCGTTCCGGTTGTGCCACAACCCCGCTACCCCGTGCACGTCTAGCGTCTGCTGCTCCCGTGCACCAGTGCGGTTCGCACCGGGCACGGGACCTCGGCAGGCAAGCGTGGGCAACCATGGTCCCGTGAGCAACCCTGATCAGTTGAAGGAGTCCCCGCAGGCACAGGAACCACCAGCGTTGGGGTTGTCGATGGTGAAGCCCTGCTTCTCGATCGTGTCGACGAAATCGATCACGGCACCCTGCAGGTAGGGCACGCTCATCCGGTCGACGACGACGCCGAGACCATTGAAGTCCCGCATGGCGTCGCCATCCAGCGAGCGCTCATCGAAGAAGAGCTGGTAGCGAAGTCCGGCACAACCACCGGGCTGCACCGCGATGCGTAGGTGCATGTCGCTGCTGCCCTCCTGGTCGAGCAGCGCCTTCGCCTTGCCGGCGGCAGCGGTGGTGAGCTCGACACCGTGAGTGGACACCTCGGTGCCAACGATGTTCTCGACGGTCATGACTCTCCCTGGGATCGGCACTCGGCATGGACGGGTGTTCCTACACTACGCGAACGCTCGCAACCGACGGGTGATTCCGCGCCTCCATGGTGGCACAGTCCACGTTCATCACCCTACCCAGCAGATGAAGGGCTTACCCAGTCCATGGCTAAGGCTGGCCAGGTCCGTGGCATAGGCTGGGCACCGTGAGGTTCCTGCGCGGCAACTCCGGCTCCGGAGCCACCGATCCCGAGCCGGAGTTGCCGGTGGAGACCGAGGCCGACCCGGATGACGGCGGCCGGCGAGCCCGCAACGTCGGTAAGGGCAGGCCCACCCCCAGCCGCCGGGAGGCCGAGGGACGCAAGCGCGGCCCGGCGCCTCCCCCACCGCGTACTCAGCGCGAAGCATTACGCCGGATGCGTGGGTCCAAGGCAGAACGCCGCAACGCTGCGGCGGACCGCCGGGAACGCATGCTGGCGGGCGACGAGAAATACCTGCTGGCTCGCGACCGCGGCCCGGTCAAGGCTTACGTGCGGGATCTGGTGGATTCTCGGCGGCACCTCGCTGGCGCGTTCATGCCACTGGCCTTGCTGGTGATCGTGGTGATCCTGGTGCCTGCGCCGATAGTGCAACAGTATGTGTCGCTGGTGTCGATGGCGATGCTCCTAGCCATCATCGTCGAGGGAGTGCTGCTCGGCAGGACCGTTATGCGTCGCGTCCGCGAACGGTTCCCCGACGCGTCGGAGTCCGGAACGAGTCTGGGGTTTTACGCGATGACCCGAGCGACCCAGCTACGCCGGTTGCGGGTGCCCAAGCCTCGGATCGAACGCGGGGATCCGATCCCTTAGCCAGGTTTCCCGCATCGACCGTGCCTCGCTGACTACGGTCGCAAACTCATCGGGCCGTAAACGACCGACTCCCCGTCGAGCAGGGTCACCGCCGCAACGCCCCCGTCGAGCAAGTCCTGCCATTCACCGCTGAGCCACTGCTCGGCGTCGGTCTGGTCGTCGAAGGTGATGTCCGGGCCGGGTGCGTGACCGCCGGCCAGATCCTGGTACCGCCACCGCAGGGCCATCAGCACACTCCTGCCTGCACCCGTCGATCTGGGGCGCCTGACGGTAGCGTCTGGCGGGTGCGGACGCTGGTATTGGGTGGTACGCGCTCCGGCAAGTCCGCCCATGCCGAGGGGCTGCTGGGCGATGCGCGGGTGGACTACCTGGCAACCGCCCGGCGCCACCCCGATGACCATGAATGGGAAGCGCGGATCTCCGCGCACGTGGCCCGCAGGCCGCCGAGCTGGCACACCATTGAGCCGACCGACCTTCCCGCCGTCCTGCGCGCCGCCTGCGGGGTCCCGGTGTTGGTCGACGACATCGCCACGTGGCTGACCGGCGAGCTCGACGATGCGAAAGCCTGGGAGGCCAGCCCGCAGCCGCTGCGGGCCTGCCGCGCGCGGTGCGCCGAACTGGTGTCGGCGGTGGCCGCCTGCCCGGTCCGGCTGGTGCTGGTCAGCGCGGAGGTCGGGCTTGGTGTCGTACCGTCGACCCGGGCGGGGCGGCTGTTCCGCGACGAGCTGGGTGCGCTGAACGCTGAGCTCGCCGCGGTGTGCGACGAGGTCTTGCTCGTGGTGGCCGGGCTGGTCGTGAAGCTGCGCTGACAGATACCGCCAGGCACCGTCGGCAACCAGGATGGATGGGGAAGGATGGCCAGGCGACGGACCCCGAGCACCCAGGAGCACCGAGTGCAGTTTCCCAGCATCACGCCACCCGACCAGCAAGCCCACCGGGAAGCTGTGGCCCGCCATGACCAGTTGACCAAACCACCGGGCTCGTTGGGTCGGCTGGAGGAGCTGGGGGTGTGGGCGACCGCCTGCCAGGGCGCCTGCCCACCGCACCCGTTCGTCCGCCCGCAGGTCGTGGTGTTCGTCGGGGACCACGGCATCGCCGCACACGGAGTGTCCGCCTATCCCAGCGAGGTCACCCAGCAGATGGTGGGCAACTTCCTCAGCGGTGGGGCGGCGGTGAACGTGCTCGCCGCGGTGGCCGGTGCGTCAGTGCGGGTGGTCGACTTGGCGGTGGACTGTGATCCGGCCGCCTTTACCGGACCGCCGCTAGTCACCAGGCACAAGGTCCGCCGCGGCAGCGGCGCCATCCACCTGCAGGACGCGCTGACCGACACGGAGGTGACCCAGGCATTGGATGCCGGGGTGACGATTGCCGACGAGGAGGTCGACCGGGGCGCCGACCTGCTGATCGCGGGCGACATGGGGATCGGCAACACCACCCCCGCCGCGGTACTCGTCGCGGCGCTCACCGGGACCGAACCGGTGGCGGTCGTGGGCCGGGGCACTGGGATCGACGACGCCGGCTGGATGCGCAAGACCGCGGCGATCCGCGACGCATTGCGCCGGGCCCGCCCGCTGGTCAGTGATCCTCTCGCGCTGATGCGCACCGCTGGCGGTGCCGATATCGCGGCAATGGCCGGCTTCCTGGCTCAGGCTGCGGTCCGGCGCACCCCGGTGATCCTCGACGGCGTCGTCGTCGGCGCCGCGGCGATGCTCGCCGAGGAACTCGCGCCGGGAGCGCGGCAGTGGTGGGTGGCCGGGCACCGGTCGGTGGAGCCCGCGCACACCCTGGCGCTGGAACATCTGGAGTTGACCCCCATCCTCGATCTGGGAATGCGGTTGGGTGAGGGTTCGGGGGCGGTGGCCGCCTTGCCACTGGTGCAGATGGCGGTACGGGTGCTCGCCGAGATGGCCACCTTCGCCGACGCCGGCGTCTCCGGATCGGCAGGTGCACCGTTGCCCACGGGGTGATCAGTGGGTTGCGACTCGCGCTGTCCTGGTTGACCATCGTGCCGGCCGGTACGCCCGTCGAGGTGGATCGGGCCGTAGCCCGCCGGGCGCTCTATTGGGCGCCGCTGGTGGGCGCCGGGTTGGGCTTGCCGGCCGTGGGGCTGTTGACCGCGCTGCACGCGGTGGGCACTCCGTCGCTGCTGGCCGGATCGGTCGTGGTAGCGGCGCTGGCCGGGCTGACTCGAGCGATGCACCTCGATGGGCTGGCTGACACCGCTGACGGGTTGGGTTGCTACGGCGGGCCGCAGCGGGCCCTGGAGGTGATGCGCGACGGGGCGACCGGGCCGTTCGGCGTGATCGCACTGGTACTGGTGCTCACCACGCAGGCCGCTGCGCTGGGGGCGCTCGCCGAGACCGGCCGACCGATTCCCGTGGTGCTCGCGCTGGTCACGGGGCGGGCCGCGTTCAGCTGGTGCGCCCGGATCGGGGTGCCGGCAGCCCGGGCCGCCGGTTTGGGAGCATTGGTGGCCGGGAGCCAGCCATCCACCGTCGCAGTGGCCTGGTCGGCGATCCTGCTGGCCGCCGGCCTGGTGGCCGTCCCCGGACGCCCCTGGCAGGGCACGCTAGCGGTCGCCGCCGCCGCGCTGGTCGTAGTTGCGACGTCGGCACACACGCACCGCAGATTCGGCGGCGTCACCGGTGACGTACTGGGCGCCGCCGCTGAGCTGGCCACCACCGTGATCCTCGCCATCTGCGCGGTGGGGTGATCGCGGTGCGGCGTCAGGTGACGGAGACCATCCAGCTGTGCGAGTCGGGGGCGGCGCCGCGTTGGATTGCGGTGAGAGAGGCACGCAGCGCAGTGGTGATGGGGCCCGGTGTGCCGCTGCCGATGGTGAACTCTCCACCGGCGTGCGCTACCCGCCCGACCGGCGTGATCACCGCGGCTGTGCCGCAGGCGAATACCTCCGAGATGTCCCCGGTCTGGACGCCCTTCTCCCACTCCTCGGTGGAGATCCGTCGCTCCTCGGCGCTGAGCCCGTGGTCCTTGGCCAGGGTGAGCAGGGAATCGCGGGTGATCCCTGGCAGCAAGGCGCCGGTCAGCTCCGGGGTCACCAACCGCGCCTGGCTGCCCTCGCCGAAGACGAAGTAGAGGTTCATCCCGCCCATTTCCTCCACCCAGCGCCGCTCCACCGCATCCAGCCACACGACTTGGTCGCAGCCCTTGTCAGCGGCTTGCTGCTGGGCCAGGAGCGAGGCGGCGTAGTTCCCGGCGAACTTGGCGGCCCCGGTACCTCCCGGCGCGGCCCGGACGTATTCGCTGCACAGCCACACGCTGACCGGTTTGAGGCCGCCGCGGAAGTACGGTCCGGCCGGGGAGGCGATGACCAGGTACTGGTAGGTCGCCGCGGGGCGAACCCCCAGACTCACCTCAGTGGCGAACAGCATCGGCCGCAAGTACAAGGAGTCCTCGCCGCCGGCAGCCGGCACCCAGTCGTTGTCGGCACGCACCAGTTCACGCAGTGAACCGAGGAACAGCTCGTCAGGCAACTCTGGCATCGCCATCCGGTGGGCCGAGGAGCGGAGCCGGGCGGCGTTGGCCAGGGGTCGGAAGCAGGCCACCGTGCCGGATGGCTGCCGGTAGGCCTTGAGGCCTTCGAATATCGCCTGCCCGTAGTGCAGCACCATGCTGGCCGGGTCCATCACAAGCTGCCGGTAGGGGCCGATCTGCAGGTCGTGCCAGCCACGGCCGGCGGTCCAGCAGATGCCGACCATGTGGTCGGTGAAGTAGCGACCGAAGCCCGGCGCTGCGAGCATCTCCGCGCGCTGCTGCGGCGGCGTCGGAGCAGGGTGCGGCAGCCGGGTGAACAGGGGCGCGGCGCTCATGACCAGCACGGTATCCCGTCGTGCACAGGAATGGTAGGACGTCCCACTACTTTACTGTGGGTGGTCCTGCCCACACGCGTCAACGTCGCGGGCCTGAGCTGTTGCTGCTCGGCTGTAGCTTTGTATGGCGTCTCAGCGCACGTGGGAAGGCACGAAAGGCGGTGTGCTGACCTCGCAGGGCAGCGCCCGGCCCCGGACGTCGACCTCGACGCGATCCCCGGCTCGTATACCGGGATCGAGCAGCGCCAGGGCGATACCGGTGCTCAGCGTCGGCGAGAAGGTTCCCGAAGTGGTCTCCCCCACCAGCGCACCCGCCGTGGACCACACCGCCATGTGCGGCCTCGGCACCCCGCGTCCAGTGGCTCGCAGGCCGCGCAGCCGTCGCGACGGACCGCGCTCTCGCTCGGCGAGCAATGTCCCCCGTCCCCAGAACGCCGGCTTGTTCCAGCCGATCGCCCACGAGGCACCACCCTGAAGCGCGGTGATGTCGGGGCCCAGATCCTGGCCGTGCAGGGAGTAGCCCATCTCGGTGCGCAGGGTGTCGCGGGCGCCGAGCCCGCACGCTCGACCACCGAGCGGGCCGGCGGCGGCGAGCAGCGCCTCCCACAGGGCAGGTGCGTGCCCCCAGGGCGGCAACAGTTCGTAGCCACGCTCGCCGGTGTAGCCGGTGCGACCCACGCGCAGTGCCACGCCGTCGTGGTCACCATCGGCGAAGCCCATGTAGTCCATGCCGGCGAAGGTCAATCCCACCGCGGCGAGTAACTCAGCCGAGCGGGGTCCCTGCACGGCCAGGACCGCGTACTGCTGTCGCTGGTCGATTACCTGCACTGCCCGGGGCGCCGCGGCGGCCAGCCGGCGACCGACCTCCGACGAGTTCTCGGCATTCGGCACGCAGAACACCTCGTCCGGGCCGACCAGATAGACGATGAGATCGTCCACCACGCCGCCGTCCTCGGCGCAGCACAAGGTGTACTGGCCCTGCCCCGGGTGGATCTTGGCCAGGTCCGCGGTGAAACACGAGTTGACGAACTCCGCGGCCCCCGGACCGATGATGCTGATCTTGCCCAGGTGGGTGACGTCGAACACACCGACTGCCTCCCGCACTGCGATGTGCTCCGCGACGACGCCTCCGCCGGGGTAGCTGATCGGCATTTCCCATCCGCCGAACGCTCCCAGGGTGGCGCCGACCTCCAAATGCGAGGCGTGCAGGGGTCCGCGGTGCAGGTCGGTACTCACGGCTATGGAACGCTACCTCTAGTGGTACCTCGCCCCGCACCCGAGCAGTCCGATCCTCTCGAGGAGATCACCTTGACCACCCCGACGCTGCGCCTCACCGACGCCTCGGTGACCACCGCGACCGTCGATGCCCTTGTGGTGGGGACCATGTCCAGCGAAGGGGGCCCTCGACTCCTGCCGGGCAGCGACGATGTCGACGCGGCATTCGACGGTGCACTCACCGACCTGCTGGCCATGCTGGGTGCCCGAGGTAAGGCCGACGAGGTGATCAAGGTACCCACGCGCGGAGCCGTCAGTGCTCCGCTGCTGGTCGCCGTCGGTTTCGGCGAGGTTGATGGCCAGCCCACCAGCGAGCAGGTGCGCCGAGCCGCCGGCGCAGCATCCCGGGCGCTGTCGGGCACCGCTCGAGCCGTCACCACGCTGTCCCGGATCGATCTGGCCGCCACGGTGGAGGGCACCGCGCTGGGCAGCTACATGTTCACCGCCTACCGGTCCCGCAACGGCGACGGGCCGCTGGGCCAGATGGACCTGTCGGTGTCCTCTGCCGGCAACGCACGGGCGAGAGCTGACCTTGGCCGGGCCATCGCCACCGCCGAAGCGGTCGCGGCGGCGCGCGACCTGGTGAACACGCCGCCCAACGACCTCTATCCGGCCTCGTTCGCCGATCGCGCCGTGACGATGGCGCAGGCGGCCGGTCTGCGTACCGAGGTGCTCGATGAGAAGGCACTGCGGCGCGATGGATACGGCGGCATCCTGGGGGTCGGTGGCGGCTCGTCTCGGCCGCCACGGCTCGTCCGGCTGCATTACTCTCCGGCCGCGCCGAGAGCAAAGGTAGCCCTGATCGGCAAGGGAGTCACCTTCGACACCGGCGGCATCTCGATCAAGCCGGCGGCGAAGATGGAAGAGATGACCATGGACATGGCGGGCGCGGCCGCCGTAGTCGTCACCACAGTGCTCGCCGCCCGGCTGGAACTCCCGGTGGAGGTGATCGCCACCGTGCCGATGGCCGAGAACATGCCCTCGGCCACCGCTTACCGGCCCGGCGACGTCCTCACCATGTACGGCGGCACCACCGTCGAGGTGCTCAACACCGACGCCGAGGGGCGGTTGATCCTCGCCGATGCACTGGTCCGCGCGGCGCAGGACGCCCCGGACTACATCATCGACACCGCGACCCTCACCGGCGCGCAGATCGTCGCCCTAGGCAGCCGCACCCAAGGGATCATGGGTACTCCGGAGTTCCGCGACCGGGTCACCGCGATCTCCCAGCAGGTCGGGGAGAACGGGTGGGCGATGCCGCTGCCCGAACACCTGCGATCCGACCTGGACTCCAAGCTCGCGGACATCGCCAACGTGGCGAGCCACCGCTGGGGCGGCATGCTCACCGCCGGGGTATTCCTGTCCGAGTTCGTCGCCGATGACATTCCCTGGGCGCATCTGGACATCGCCGGTCCCGCCTACAACACCGGCTCACCGTGGGGATACACCGGCAAGGGCGGCACTGGGGTACCGGTGCGCACCCTGGCCGCGGTCCTCGCCGACATCGCCGAACAAGGCTGATCGCCGCCGGGGCACTGAAGCTCCTTGAGTGACAAGATAGCCGTGGCGGGCCAATCCTTCACCGACCTCTGCTTAAGGAGCGTCTCAGTGACAGAGCCTTCAGCAAGCACCGCCGATCTGGTGATCCTCGGTGGTGGCTCGGGTGGTTACGCCTGCGCGTTGCGAGCTGCCCAGCTGGGTCTGTCGGTGGTCCTGGTGGAGAAGGACAAGCTGGGTGGCACCTGCCTGCACCGTGGCTGCATCCCCACAAAGGCGTTGCTGCAGGCTGCTGAGGTAGCCGACGCTGCTCGGGACGGCCATCAGTTCGGGGTGAAGACCGCGCTCGAGGGCATCGACATGGGGGGCGTCAACAAGTACAAGGACGGCGTCGTCGCCAGGATGTTCAAGGGCCTGCAGGGGTTGGTGTCCTCCCGGGGGATCCGCTACGTCGAGGGCACCGGCAAATTCGTCGCCCCCAACGCCGTCGATGTCGATGGGCAGCGTTACACCGGGCGCAGCGTCGTGCTGGCTACCGGTTCCTATGCCAAGTCCCTACCCGGCCTGGAGATCGGCGGGCGGTTCATCACCAGCGATCAGGCGCTGAACCTCGACTACGTCCCGCAGCGTGTGGTGGTGTTGGGCGGCGGCGTCATCGGAGTCGAGTTCGCCAGCGTGTGGCGCTCGTTCGGCGCCGAGGTGACCGTCGTCGAGGCGCTGCCCCGCCTCGTGCCCGCCGAGGACGACTTCTGTTCCAAACAACTGGAGCGAGCTTTTCGCCGGCGCGGCATCACGTTCAAGACCGGGGTCCGGTTCACGGGTGCGACCCAGTCCGATTCCGGAGTCACCGTGAGCCTGGAGTCCGGGGAGCAGTTCGAGGCCGATCTGCTGCTGGTCGCCGTGGGCCGGGGACCGAATACCGCGGACGCCGGGTACGCGGAGGCCGGTGTGCAGATGGACCGCGGTTTCGTGCTCACCGACGACCGGCTACGCACCAACCTTCCGGGCGTCTACGCGCTGGGGGACATCGTGCCCGGGCTACAGCTCGCCCACCGCGGGTTCGCCCAAGGCATCTTCCTCGCCGAGGACATCGCCGGGCGTGCGCCCGCTCCGATCGATGAGGACGGTATTCCGCGGGTGACCTACTGCGAGCCACAGGTGGCGTCGGTCGGGCTCACCGAAGCGCTGGCCAAGGACCGCCACGGAGACGTCGAGACGATCATTTACGACCTGGCCGGCAACGGTCGCAGCCAGATCTTGCAGACCAAGGGCGCGATCAAGCTGGTACGCGCCACGAACGGCCCGGTGGTGGGAGTACACATGGTCGGTGATCGAGTCGGCGAGCTGGTCGGCGAGGCCCAGCTGATCGTCAACTGGGAGGCCTACCCGGAGGACGTCGCTGCGCTGGTGCATGCCCACCCCACGCAGAACGAGGCGCTCGGTGAGGCGCACCTTGCCCTAGCCGGCAAGCCGCTGCACGCGCACGGCTGACGATTACCTACGGAAGACGAGGGAGTCGAGGCAACAGATGGCGTACTCCGTTGCGATGCCTGCGCTGGGCGAGAGCGTCACCGAAGGAACGGTGACCCGCTGGCTCAAACACGAAGGTGACACCGTTGAGGTGGACGAGCCTTTGGTCGAGGTGTCCACCGACAAGGTCGATACCGAGATTCCCTCGCCGGCGGCCGGCGTGCTGCAGCGGATCGTTGTGCCTGCGGACGAGACCGTCGAGGTCGGCGCGGAGCTCGCCGTGATCGGTGACCCCGCTGATCAGACCAGGGCCCAGGCGCCCGAGGTCCAGCCGACCAGGGCCCAGCCAGCGGAGTCCGAGCAGCCGCCCGCACCGCCTTCCTCGCCCGCCGCTGGTTCCAGGACACCCGTGACGATGCCCGCGCTCGGTGAGAGCGTCACCGAGGGAACCGTGACGAGGTGGCTCAAGCAGGTCGGTGACACCGTCGCCGTGGACGAACCTCTCGTCGAGGTGTCCACCGACAAGGTCGACACCGAAATCCCCTCCCCGGTTGCCGGCACCGTGCTCGAGATCGTCGCTGCGCAGGACGAGACCGTTGCCGTGGGCGCCACTCTGGCCACGGTGGGCGACAGCGACGTGCAGAGCGAGCCCCCGTCGCCGACCGAGCCGGAGCAGCCTCGACAAAGCGCCGAGCCGGACGCGCCCGCCGACCGTGCCCCGGTATCAGGGTTCAGCGGATCCGACGGGGTGGCGAGCGGCGCGCCGTATGTCACCCCGCTGGTGCGCAAGCTCGCGACCGAGCATGGGATTGACCTGTCGATCGTGCAGGGCACCGGGGTCGGTGGTCGGATCCGGAAGCAGGACGTGCTCGCTGCAGTCGAAACGCCTGAGCCCCAGCCGGCGGCGCCGCAGCAACCGCCGGCCACGCCGGAACCGCAGCAACCACCGGCGGCCGTGACGCCGACCTCCGCGGAGCTACCGGCGACAGCCTCCGAGCCGCGCGGCAGAACCGAGAAGATGTCCCGGATGCGCGGCGTCATCGCCAAGCGGATGGTCGAGTCGCTCCAGATCTCCGCGCAGCTCACGACTGTGGTGGAGGCTGATATCACCCGCCTCGCCCGGTTGCGCGATCGGGCCAAGCGGGACTTCGAGGCGCGAGAGGGTGCCAAGCTGTCGTTCCTGCCGTTCTTCGCCCAAGCCACCGTCGAGGCGCTCAAGGAGCATCCGAAGGTCAATGCCTCGATTGACACTGATCGGGGCGAAATCACTTACCACGCCGCGGAGCATCTCGGTATAGCCGTGGACACCGAGCGCGGCCTGCTCGTGCCGGTGATCCACGATGCGGGTGATCTCAACATCGCCGGGCTGGCCCGCCGGATTGCCGACCTTGCGGAGCGGACCAGGACGAACAAGATCACCCCGGATGAGATGAGCGGCGGCACATTCACCCTCAGCAACACCGGCTCGCGTGGGGCGCTGTTCGACACTCCGATCATCCTGCAACCACAGGTCGGGATCCTCGGTACGGGCAGCGTGGTCAAGCGACCAGTCGTGCTCGCCGGCGAGGACGGCGACACGATCGCGGTTCGCTCGATCATCTACCTGGCGCTGTCCTACGATCACCGGCTCGTCGATGGAGCCGACGCCGCCCGATTCCTCAACACCATCAAGCAGCGCCTCACCGGCGCCGGTTTCGAACGTGAACTGAGTCTCTAGCGCCTGCGCTCTCAGCCTCCCGAGCTCAACCGGAGAGTTGTCCGGACCGTCTGTGACAGCGCTGCCGTTGAGCTCGGGGGTTTCCGAGCTCTTGTCTTGACCGGCGGAACCGACCTGGGGTCGCGGGGTCGGCGGTAGACCGAGAGGATCTGCCTATGCGCGTCGCGATTGCGGGGTCGTCGGGTGTCATCGGTACCGCGTTGGTGCGGCAGCTGCGCCAAGCCGGTCATGAGGTGCTGCGGCTGGTGCGAGGCCGGCCGCGCGGCCCGGACGAGCGGGCCTGGGACCCGTCGGCGGCAACCATGGACGCCGGCACGCTGGATGGCGTCGACGCAGTAGTCAACCTATGCGGCTCGGCGATGGCCGATCGGCGCTGGTCCGGGGAGGTCAAGCAGGCCATCAGGGACAGCCGGATACCACCCACCGAGGTACTCGCCATCGCGGTCGCCGAGCATCGGGTTCCGGTGCTGGTCAACGCTTCCGGGGTGGGTTATTACGGGGACACCGGAGACCGCGAGGTCGACGAGACCGCCCCGGTGGGTGCGGGGTTTCTCGCTCAGGTGTGCCGCGACTGGGAAGCGGCCACGGCGGCTGCGCAGCGGGCCGGGGCGCGGGTTGTGCGGCTGCGCACCGGCCTGGTGATCTCCCCGACCGGCGGCTTGATGGGCCAGCTCAAACCGCTGTTCGCGGTCGGTCTGGGTGCCCGGCTGGGCAGCGGAGCGCAGTACATGCCGTGGATTTCGCTGGACGACGAGGTGGGTGCGATCCGCTTCGCGCTGGAACACGACGAGGTGTCCGGCCCGGTCAATCTCAGCGGTCCAGACCCGGTGACCAACGAGGAGTTCACCAAGGCGGTGGGCGAGGCGATGCACCGCCCGACGCCGCTGGTGGTGCCTGGTTTCGCGCTGCGTCTGGCGCGCGGTGCAGAACTGGTGGACGAGATGGTGCTGATGGGCCAGCGCGCGGTGCCTGCGGTGCTGCTTAGGCACCGCTACCCCTTCCAGCATTCGACTCTGCCGGCGGCGCTGGGCGCTGCCCTGCACTGATATGTACCGATGACCGGCGCGTAGCCTCGCGTCCACCACCGTCGCCACCCCATGGTCACGGAACCCCATGGTCACGGAACCCCATGGTCACGGAACCCCATGGTCACGGAACCCCATGGTCACGGGCACCAGGGAAGGTTCAGCAGTGAGCGGATGGAGTGCGGCCGATGTCGCCGATCAGGCTGGCCGCACTGTGCTCGTCACCGGAGCCAACTCTGGACTGGGCCTGCAGACCGCCTTGGTACTCGCCGAGCGCGGCGCGACGGTGCTGATGGCCTGCCGCGACCAGCAACGTGGGCGAGCGGTGGTGGAGCGGGTGCGGGCCAGGTCCGGCGGGGCGGACGCGACCCTGATCCAGCTCGATCTGGCTGACCTCACCTCAGTCCGCAAAGCCGCCGACGAGGTCCGCGCGATCACCGGAGACCGGCTGGATGTGCTGGTGAACAACGCCGGCGTGATGGCGTCTCCGCCGCGGCTCACCGCCGACGGCTTCGAGTTGCAGATCGGCACAAATCACCTCGGGCACGCCGCGTTGACCTGGTTGCTGGCTCCCGCCCTGGTCCCCGGCGCCCGGGTTGTCACGGTGTCCAGTCTCGCGCACCGCGGAGGCGGGCTGGACGTCGACGATCTGAACTTCGAGCGGCGCCGATACGGCCCGGTCGCCGCGTACAGCGCGTCGAAACTGGCCAACCTGTTGTTCACTTTCGAGCTGGACCGGCGAGCTCGGGGCCTCGGGCGGAACCTGTTCGCAGTCGCTGCCCACCCCGGCCTCACCTACACGGAACTGGCGAGCACCACCACCCGGATGCACTTGCCAGCGCCGTTTGTCCAGGTCGTACGGTGGGGCAACAAGCTGATCTCCCAGAGTGTCGCCGCGGGTGCGCTGCCGCAGCTTTACGCCGCCACCGCGGCTGACGTCCGTAGTGGGGAGTACTTCGGACCCTCCAGGCTCGGACAGACCCGGGGGGCGCCTGGCCGGGTGGCAGCGAGCGCGGCCGCCCGCAACGAGCACACCGCCGGGCTGCTTTGGGAACGGACCGCGGAGCTGACCGGTGTGACACCGGACCCCGCGTAGGGTGGCGCTCGTGAACTCGGCAGCGCCAGGATCCGATGCCGGCGGCCGCAGACTGCTGCGGCTGGAGGTCCGCAACAGCGCAACCCCGATCGAGCGCAAACCGCCGTGGATCCGCATCCGGGCCACGATGGGGCCGTCGTTCCGCGAGCTCAAGAGCCTGGTGCGCCGGGAGGGCCTGCACACGGTCTGCGAGGCGGCCGGCTGCCCCAACATCTACGAGTGCTGGGAGGACCGGGAGGCCACCTTTCTCATCGGCGGCGAGCAATGCACCCGGCGCTGCGACTTCTGCCAGATCGACACTGGCCGCCCCGCCCCGCTGGACCGCGACGAGCCACGGCGGGTCGCCGAATCGGTACAGGCGATGGGACTGCGCTACTCGACAGTGACCGGGGTGGCCCGGGATGATCTGCCCGACGGCGGCGCCTGGTTGTACGCCGAGACCGTCCGGCAGATACATGCACTCAACCCGGGCACCGGGGTGGAGCTGCTCATCCCGGATTTCACCGGCCGTCCCGAGCAGCTCCGTGAGGTGTTCGATGCCGCGCCCGAGGTGTTGGCGCACAACCTGGAGACAGTGCCGAGAATCTTCAGGCGGATCCGACCGGCGTTTCGCTACGACCGGTCCCTGGATGTGCTGCGGGCCGCGCGCGACGCGGGACTGGTCACCAAATCCAACCTGATCCTGGGACTTGGTGAGGAGGCCGAGGAGGTCACCGCCGCGATGGCGGACCTGCATGCCGCGGGATGCGAGCTGCTCACCCTCACGCAGTACCTCCGACCCTCGGCTCGGCACCACCCGGTGGTGCGCTGGATCCCGCCCGAGGAGTTCGTCGAGCACGCCCACGTCGCCGAGCTGATGGGTTTCACCGGGGTGTTGGCCGGACCGCTGGTCCGATCGTCCTTCCGGGCCGGCCGGCTTTACGCGCAGGCCATCGAACACCGTGGCAAGCGGGTATCCAGACAACGGTGATCTGCACGTATCCTATGAGCTATGCCCGCCAAACCGCCCCCAAAGCCTGCCTCTGGGACTAAGGACAAAGAAGCGGTGAAAGCCGCCAAGCAGGAGGCGCGCGCCGCCGCCAAGCAGCGCCGCGCGCAGGTCCTCGAGGCCTTCAACATCCAGCGCCGCGAAGACAAGGTCCTGCTGCCGTTGATGATCGGGGTGATCCTGGGCATCACAGCTGTGGCGTTCGGGGTTGGTTTCCTGTTCGGCGAGCAGTGGATATTCCTACCGCTGGGAGTGACGCTCGGCGGGCTCGGCGCGATACTGATCTTCGGACGGCGGGTACAACGCAATGTCTTCGCCAAGGCGGAGGGCCAGCCGGGGGCCGCGGCCTGGGCGCTGGAGAACCTGCGCGGTGGGTGGAAGGTGACACCCGCGGTGGCGGGCACCACGCAACTCGACGCAGTGCACCGGGCCATCGGGCGCCCTGGGGTCGTGCTGGTCGCCGAGGGTGCCCCGCATCGGCTCAAGCCGCTGCTGGCCCAGGAGAAGAAACGGGTATCGCGACTGATCGGCGACACTCCGATCTATGACGTCACGGTGGGCAGTGGCGAAGGCCAGGTCCCGCTGGCAAAACTCCCCCGGCATCTGGCCAAGCTGCCGCGCAATGTCGAGAAGGCTCAGATCGCCGTGCTGGAGAACAAGCTGGCGATCCTCGCCACCCGCGGCGCCGCGATGCCCAAGGGTCCGATGCCGCCCGGCGCCAAGATGCGCAACGTGCAGCGCACCGTTCGCCGACGCTGAACGCTCAGTGAGTCCGCAGCACAACCGTTCCGGCGGCGCGGTCGTGCAGGCCGCGGCCATCGAGGTTGTACACCACCGGTGGAATCACCAGGCACAGCAACACTGTGCGGATCACCGCAGCACCGAAGCCGGCCCGGCGCCCGTCCAGCAGCGCCACCCGCAGTCCCGCCGCGGCGTGCCCGACGGTACGACCGGCGATCGCGATCGAAATCACGGTGACGACCGCGAACAGCGCCAGGGCCGAGAACGCCGGGTTTCTCGTGAGCAGTTGCGCGGCCACCGAGCAGGGCAGCCAGTCGATCACGATGGCCAGGATGCGGGGACCGAAGCCGGCAGCCGAGCCGGGCCCGTGCTCGGGCAGGCCGAGCCGCTGACCGGGATAGTCCGGTCCGCTACCATCTGCGGTCGGGTCATCAGGGAGATGTTGTGCAGCGCCGATCAGCCACGTTTGGCTCCACCTACTCACTCGACCAGGGTATGCCGTCGACGGGCTAGCGTTGCCCACCACCTGCCCTTTAACCTTGGCGAAACATCCGGGTAATGGTCGCGCAACACAACCCTCTTAGGTTCGCCGCAGCGACCTGACCGATCACGCCGGTCCACAGCACAGCGCACGAAGGAGTGAACGACGGTGTTCTCCAACTCCGATGAGGTCCTGCGCTTCATCGCCGACGAGGACGTCGAGTTCGTCGACGTCCGCTTCTGTGACCTGCCGGGCGTCATGCAGCACTTCACGGTCCCCGCGGCGTTCTACGACGCCGACGTGATCGAGGAGGGCTTGGCGTTCGACGGCTCGTCGGTTCGCGGGTTCCAGTCGATCCACGAGTCGGACATGATTCTCATGCCCGACCCCGCGACGGCGCGAATCGACCCGTTCCGGGCGCAGAAGACGCTGAACATCAACTTCTTCGTACATGATCCGTTCACCCGGGAGGCCTACAGCCGGGACCCGCGTAACGTCGCCCGCAAGGCCGAGGAGTTCCTGGCCTCCACCGGCATCGCCGACACTGCCTACTTCGGCCCTGAGGCCGAGTTCTACTGCTTCGACTCGGTGCGCTTCGACACCACGCCCAACAGCGCATTCCACGAGATCGACTCGATCGCCGGTTGGTGGAACACCGGCGCCGAAGAAAACGGGCGCAACCAGGGCTACAAGGTCAACTACAAGAGCGGCTACTTCCCGGTGCCGCCGACCGACCATTTCGCCGACCTGCGCAACGCGATGGTGACACACCTCATCGGGTGCGGTTTCACGGTGGAAAAGGCCCACCATGAGGTCGGTACCGCAGGTCAGGCGGAGATCAACTACAAGTACAACACGTTGCTGCACGCCGCCGATGACCTTCAGCTCTATAAATACATCATCAAGAACACCGCGTGGGCGGCCGGGAAGACCGTGACCTTCATGCCCAAGCCGCTGTTCGGGGACAACGGCTCCGGCATGCATACCCACCAATCGCTGTGGACGGACGGTAAACCGCTGTTCCACGACGAATCCGGCTATGGCGGTCTGTCCGATCTCGGGCGCCACTACATCGGCGGCATCCTGCACCACGCGCCGTCGCTGCTGGCGTTCACGAACCCGACGGTCAACTCTTACCACCGCCTGGTTGCCGGCTACGAGGCGCCGGTGAATCTGGTGTACTCGCAGCGCAACCGGTCGGCCTGCATCCGGATCCCGATCACCGGTAACAACCCGAAGGCCAAGCGCATCGAGTTCCGTTGCCCGGACGCGTCGGGCAACCCCTACCTGGCCTTCGCCGCGATGATGATGGCGGGGCTGGACGGGATCAAGAACGCCTACGAGCCCGCGGCGCCCATCGACAAGGACCTCTACGAGCTGCCCCCAGAAGAGGCCAAGGACGTTGCGCAGGTGCCGGCGAGCCTCGGCGCGGTGATCGACCGCCTCGAGGCCGACCACGACTACCTGCTCGAAGGTGGCGTCTTCACCCCCGACCTCATCGAGACCTGGATCGCAATCAAGCGGGAGAACGAGATCGACCCGCTTCGACTGCGCCCGCATCCCTTCGAGTTCGCCCTGTACTACGACGTCTGATCACCACGGTTCGCCGACCTGCGATTACGGGTCGGAGAACCATGATCAGGCCGCCCGGAGCCGGGCTCGCAGGACACCGGCCCCTCTGGTAGCCAGCACGCCGCCGGTCGCTCTAGTTCTCCCGAACTCAACCACAGAGCTGTTCCACGCCAGCGCGACAGCTCTGTGGTTGAGTTCGGGGGGACCAGAGCTGGACTGTAACCCAGGTGGGGCCCGCGATGGGTCGTCCGCCCACCGTCCTGCCAGCGTGATTTCTGCATACGCCGTGCCCAGCAGCGCGGGGCACCTCAGTCGTCATCCGACGAACGAGGCGCCCACACCCTATACTCCCACGGCGTCCCATCGCAGCGGGGGTACGGTCTCCGCACGTCCCGACCCGACCACGTGGTGGTGCGGAAATGCCCCAACCCATGACACCGCGTACAGGCCTTCTGTGGCCGCAAATAAACACGAGCCAGATGTCAAACACCCCCAGCCACCAGTACCAGCACCACAGCCTGGGAAAAAAGATCACTCATCCCGGTCAACCCCTTTCCTGTCCGCTGATACGGCTTCCTGCGGCCTTCCTATTGCCGCCTGAGCGATCAGGTTCTATGGCGGACTGGCGCCCATCACCGCGACTATGGAAGTCGCGGAGCGAACAGTCGTGAACACCCGTCGATCCATGGTGGATGCTCCCCTCCACGCTTTACACCGCAATCGATGATCTACCCAGAGGTTCGGTAGTGAACGTCAGATTTACCCCCCAGGCCTGTCGCCTGAGGCGTGGTCGGCCGCATATCGGCCGTACGTGTAACGGGTTTGGGACCCTTGCTAGATACTGACTGTAACGGTCGGCCGTGGACAGGCATAGTTTTTTAACCCAGTTAGACTATTGTCTTCCGCAAATGGCCCATCAACTGTGACAATTTGACGACGCAGAGTCGTCACAGAGGCCTTCAACCATGAAACGAGAACAATGGGGTGACGCTGCGTAATGTATCCCGCACAGGTACGGGGAGTGGACGGCGGCAAGTCTCGGAGTAGCCGCGGCATTAGTGCACATGGTGGACACCTTGGTGCTGGACGAGGTGGCGACAGCACCACGCCGGGCCCCGGAGCAGATACTTAGGAGCCGGAATGAATTAACCTATTCAAGCTGTGGCTCGATGGCGTAATTCCAGTCGCCATGGAACTCGTGCCGGGCGAGGGGTATCGATTCTTTCTGCTGGTCGGTGAGTTTGATTTTAGTGGGGT
>JALYTS010000142.1 GCA_030854185.1 Actinomycetota bacterium
GAGTCGCTCGGCGAGAATGTTTGTGATCGCCCAATTGCGATACCACTTGTGGTCCGCCGGTACGACATACCATGGTGCGACCTCGGTGTTGCATTCCCGCAATGCAACTGAATATGCTTGCTGGTAGTCGTCCCAGTAGGCGCGCTCGGTCAGGTCTGCCGGGTCGTATTTCCAGTGCTTCGCCGGATCGTCGAGCCGGGCGAGCAGTCGTTTTTGCTGCTGCTTCTTCGAGATGTGGAGGAAGCACTTCACGATTGTCGACGAGGCCGCCGCCTTCTCCTCGAAGCGGTTGATGACGTCGTAGCGGCACGACCATTGATCGGCGGGCACCAGCTCGTGAACGCGGACCACGACCACGTCCTCATAGTGAGATCGGTCGAACACTCCGACGATCCCTGGTGGCGGCAGCCGACGCTTGACCCGCCACAGGAAGTGGTGCTCAAGCTCCTGGACAGTCGGCTTCTTGAATGCGTGATATTGCACGCCCATCGGGTTCATCAGGCCCAGGACATGCTCCACCGTGCCTCCCTTGCCGGCAGTGTCCATGCCCTGCAACACGAGCAGCAGGCTTCGCCGGCCAGCGGTGTGTCCCTCGGCGTAGAGCTGCTCTTGCAGGTCCGCCAAGTGCGGCGCCAGGCGGCGGATCGCCGCTTTGCCGTCGGCTTTACCCGAACCGGTGAACCCCGGGGTCGCTCCCGTGGCGATGGCTGCCAGATCCACCGGTCCGGCGGGCAGGCGGAGCAGATCGCTCACCCGCGGCGGGATCTGCGCACCGGAGGGCTTGTCTGCCCGCGTCATCTTCCTGTTGGCCACCGGCGAAGACTCCCAGGCTGCCCGGGTGACCGGCAACGGCAGCGGGTGGCACGGGGCTCGCCGCTTGCGCACCCCGATGGGCGCGATCGCCCATCGTTGATTAACGTAGCTGGCGTCAGACCCGCCGACATATCGGAGATCATGACTGCACCGCACTCGCCGACCAGCCCCGCAGAAACCAAGACCAGCCCAGTAGTGACCAAGCCCAAGGCCGATCTCAACCTCGCCCACGTCGCCGCGGCTGCTCTCGCTGCGGTGACCACCGCCGTGCTCGGCTCGGAGCTCGGCGCCGCCGGCACTCTCATCGGGGCAGCCGGAGCCAGCGTGATCACCACGGTAGGTACCGCTGTTTACCAGACGTCGTTGGAGCGTAGCCGGACAAGGGTCCGCTCGCTGGCCCAGCGCGATCGACCGTCGCCGGCCGTCCAACACAGCGCCGATCAACCCACGGCCGAGACCGCGCACCGCTCCAGACGGTCCGCCGCGCTGCGCTGGGGGGCGGTGATCGTAGGGTCGATCGGCGCCTTCCTGCTGGCCATGACCGTCATCACCGGCTTCGAGTGGGTCAAAGGTCACGCCGTGGGCGGCAACGGCAATGGCACCACCATCGGGCAGGTGATCAACGACCAGCCCGCGGCGCCGAAGCCGACCACTCCGCTGCGCCCGGGCGAACCTGCCGCGACCGAGACTCCCACGCAGACCCCCCAACCCTCCGGCGGGATCCTCCCCGGGATCATCGACGGTCCAACCAGCACCACTACGCCAGAGCCAACCCCAACCCGGAATTCCGATGAGGTGACGCCGACCCCGCCGCCGCTGATACCGCCCATCCTCGGCGGCGGAGGCTGAGCGTGCCGCCGGGCTCCGACTGATCGAGCTATCGGGCGACGAGTTCAGATCGTCGCCCTGGCTGACGGTAGATCAGGAAGGCCACGTCGTCGGCGTGCCCGTCGGCGAGCAGCGCAGCGGTGAGCCGGTCGGCGAGGTCGTCGGGGGGTAGCTCCCGGCCCGCCACCATGGCCGTGGCGGCGCGGTCGATGCCGGTGCCGAGGGATTCCCGGCGGCGTTCGACCAGGCCGTCGGTGTAGAGCAGCAGGGTGGACCCGGCCGGCAGCGTCGCGTCGGCTTCGGGACGGTCAACGGCGTCGACAACGGCCAGCGGCGGCGACTGGGCGTGCTCGAGCAGGCGATGGTCGCCACCGGCGTCGACGAGGATCGCCGGCGGGTGCCCGGCGCTGCTGTAGCGCAGGGTATGAGCGCGCGGGTCGACGACGGCGCAGAATACGGTGCTGGAGTTCGCCCCGATCACCAGTGCGGCGAACTTGTCCAGCGCGGTGAGCACCTGAGCGGGAGTGCTGTTCTCCAGCAGCAGCGCGCGCCCCGCGCTGCGCAGCTGTCCCATGACCGCGGCGGCGGGCAGGCCTCGGCCGACCACATCACCGACGACGACACCGATCCGACCGCCGGGCAGGGCGATGACGTCGTACCAGTCACCGCCCACCTCGAGGGTGTCCGACGCGGGTTCGTACCGGGCAGCGAAACCGGCGGGCAGGTCGCTTGGCCCGAGGATGGCACGCTGCAGTGCCAGCGCCACCGTGCGCTGCTCGTCGTAGGCCCGGGCCCGGGCCAGGGCCTGCTGCAGGTAGCCGCACAGCAGGGTGAGCAGCGAGCGGTCAGCGGCGGTGAACGGTCGCGGCTCGGGGAACTCCAGCCATACGACGGTGGGTTCGGCGCTATCGGAGATCGCGGCGCTGACGCCGAGGACCGGCGCCTGGTCGTCGGCAGCGGTGTGCGGACTGGTCACGACGACGGTGTCGCCGGCCGCGAGGGCGTCACGTGTTGCTGCGGGTGGCAACTCCGAGATGGTGGGTGCAGTCGCGCCGGTGGTTGCCGTCGTGACGAGTTGGCCGTGCCGGTCCCAGGTGATGACCGACGCGCGCCGCGCCTGCCATAGAGCGCGGAGTTCGGCCAGGCCGATCTGGCGGACTCGGGCGCTGCCGGTGACGCCGGTGAGTTGCCCGGCCAGGTGGGCCAGCGCGGCGTCCCGGCCACCGGCCAGGCGTTCGGCGGTGACGTCGCGCATGGTGGCGATGAACAATCGGCGATCCTGGCGACGGTCGACCAGCACACTGTGTGAGATCGACACCCAGATCCGGGCTCGGGTGGTGATGTGGCGTAGCGGCACCACCATCCGGCCATGGTCGGTGGTGGTCGCGGCGGCGATGGTGCCGTGCAGCCGTGCCAGTTCCTGAGGGTCCTCGTCGTCGGTGGGGAAGAACGGGTAGGGCGGTGCGCAGGGCAGATCCTCGGGGCGCAGGCCCAACAGCGTGGTTATCGCCGGGTTGATCTCGATGATGGCGGCGGAGTCGAGGTCGAGGATGTAGAAGCCGTCCTGCAAGGAGTTGACCATGGCGGTGCGCCAGGTGGCCTCGTGGTTGCGCAGCCGGGCGAGCTCCAGGTTCGAGCGGACCCGGGCGAGTAGGTCGTGCGAGGAGAACGGCTTGGTCAGGTAGTCGTCCGCGCCGGCGGCGAGACCTTCGGCGACGGCCTCCTCTCCGGCTCGCGCCGACAGCAGGATCACCGGCATTCCCCCGGTAGCAGGGTCGGCGCGCAGTGCGGCGATCAGCTCGAATCCGTCGAGGTGGGGCATCATCACGTCGGTGAGCACGAGGTCGACTCGCTCGCGGCGGGCGAGTTCGAGCGCGATCTTGCCGTCGGCGGCGATGCGAACGGTGTAGTGGGGTCGCAGCAGCCCGGCGATGAACCGTCGCAGATCCGGGTTGTCCTCGGCGACCAGCACGGTCGCGCCGGCGGTGGTTCCGGTATCGACCCGGGCGGTATTGACCCCGGCCAGGTAGTCGGCCTGCTGGTGATCGTCACTCCACTGGAGCGCTTCGTCGAGGAACAGGCCCACCGACGACGACGCCCGGGTGCCGGTCAGCGGCAGATCGGTGCGCGCGGAGCCGGGCAGGCGGACGGTGAAGGTGGCCCCAGCGCCGGGGGTGCTGTCGACCCGCACGTCCCCGCTGTGCAGGCCGATCAGTTCGGCGACCAGCGCCAGGCCGATACCGGAGCCTTCGAAACTGCGCGCCTGCGCGCCGCGGACCCGGTGGAAGCGTTCGAACACCCGTTTCAGGTCGGCGGCCGGGATTCCGACCCCGGTGTCGGCGACGACCAGCTCGACTGCGTCGTCGGGACCGGCGCGAAGGTGGACGCTGATCTGCCCCTGGAGCGTGTACTTGACCGCGTTGGACAGCAGGTTCAACACGATCTTCTCCCACATGCCGGGGTCGAGTAGCACACCGGTGGGCAGGTCTGGACAGTCGACCACGAACCCCAGCCCGGCGCGGGCGGCAGCAGGGGCGAAGGACTCGGCAATCCCCCGGGTGAGGGCGGCGAGGTTCACCGCCGTGCGGTCCGGGACGAGCTGCCCGCCTTCGAGCTGAGTGAAGTCGAGGATGGTGTCGACCAGCCGGCGCAACCGGCCGCTGTTGCGCCGGATCAGCTCCAGCCGGGTCCGCTGCTGCCCGGTCAGGGGGTGGTCGAGGTCGTCGAGGGCGTCCTGGGCGGGACCGGCGATCAGCGTCAGCGGGGTGCGTAGCTCGTGGCTGACCCCGGTGAAGAATTGGGTCTTGGCGCGGTCCAACTCGGCGAGCGCCTCGGCGCGGCGCCGTTCGGATTCGTAAGCCTGCACGTCGGTGATGGCGATGGTGAACTGGCCGGCGACGAGGTGCAGAAAAGACCGGTAGTCCTCATCGAGCGCCCGGTACGGGCTGACCCCGGCCACCAGCACCCCGATCGGCCGCCCCCGGTGACGGGATCCGGCGAGCGGAATCGCCAGTACAGTGTCGACGTCGGCGTCACCGACCTCGCTGGCCCCCGGCTGGGCCAACCCGGGTAGCTGGGTCGCGATCCCGGAGATGACCTGCGTCCGCCGCGAAGCGACGGCCTCCCAGATTGACGATCCGATCGACGGGCCTGGCAGGGACGCGGGCATCGGGTGGTCGCTGACCAGACCTTGAGTGGCCAGCCGGCCGCCAGTGCCGTCGGGTGCCAGCAGGTAGACCAGCGCGAACGGGATGTCGGCCCGATTGCCCGCGAGGACCTCCATCGCCGTGGCGCAGGCCTGCTCCAGGCTTGTGGTCTCCACCGCCGACAGTTCACCCAGGGCGTGCAGCGTGCCTAGCCGGCGTTCCCCCAGCACCCTGGTGGTGGTCTCGGTGACCGCGGTGAACACCCCGTTCACCGCTCCGGTCTCGTCGTGGATCGGGCTGTAGGAGTAGGTGAAATACGCCTCTTCCAGGTAGCCGTACCGGTCCGCCGGCAACAGCTGGTCGTTCGACCAGGTCGCCTCGCCGCTGTCCAGCACGTGCCGCATCTGGGCGCCGATGATGTGCCACATTTCCGGCCACACCTGCGCTCCGGGCCGGCCCAGCGCCGGATGCTTCGACGGTCCCAGGATCGGCACCCACGCGTCGTTGTAGACCATCATCAGCTCGGGGCCCCACCAGATCACCATCGGGTGGCGGGAGGTCACGCAGATCCCCACGGCGGTGCGCAGACTGTGCGACCAGTCCACGATCGCCCCCATCGGCGTGGCCGCCCAGTCGTGGGCGACGATCAGCTCGCCCATCCGGCCGCCCTCGGCCAGGAACAGCAGCTCCCCGACCGGGCGAGCGGCAGCATCGCCACACTCATCGGCCCCGATCATCGGTCACCTCCCCGCCGTTGCGACCGGCTCGGCCTCCCGCTCACCATTCGGCCAGACACCGGAGCGGGCTGCGATTTGGCATGATCATGCAGTGCGGCGGACAGCGTTGATCACACGACTGGATCACCAGGCGGCCCCACGCTGACGGAGCCGGCGGGGGGTTGCCCACGGGCACGTTGCCGGTCCCTGTCAACCTCCGGGCGGACGTCGCGTGCGAGATCACCTAGCCGACTCTACCGATCCAGGGCCGTCCCGACCTGTGCCCGAGACTGGACTACCACAGCCAACTTGGTGCAATTGTCCATTATGAATGATCGTGCGGCCTCGAGCTCACCGTTGGCCAGGTGCCGGAGCGGAGTGTGACGAGGCCAAGATCATGCTGGGTCACGTACACCACACGGTATTTTCCGATGCGGAGCCGCATCGTTCCCGGCGGCCGTCCCGTCCACCCGGACTCCGGGTGGACGAGGGTCCACTCCCAGCTTGGTCACCGCAGTCAGGACACGGCGTGCGACGGGCTTGTCGAGCTTGCGAAGCTCGCGAAGGGCTGGAGCGGTCCACTCAATTTCGTAGCGCACCGCTCAGGCGATGCCGTACTCGGCTAGCACCTCATGGTGGGGTATGCGCTGTTCAGGAGTTGCCAGGGCTTCTTGCGCCGCCGCGAGGTCGGCCTCGTCCTCTGCGGCCTCGAGCTCCCGCAGGTCGTCAATGGAGATAACTGCCGCGACAGCCTTGCCGTGGCGAGTCAACACCGTCCGTTCTTGGGCACACAACGAGACTCATTTCCGGACGGTGCAGGTACAGCTCGACCCGACAGGGAATTTTGCGCCTCCAGCGCAACCCGTCTGCATCGGCGGAATGCAGGTCAGCAGCAAAGCATTCTTCCTCGCCTTCCCTCCTGAGTGGGGTGAATCAGATCTGAGACGTGGAATCTGGCATCCGACCCCTGCCCGCCAAATTGCCACGGTCCTGCGGGGCCATATCGTCACCTGCGCCAGTGACGGCGCCACACTTGACATGGAACCGGGGGACACACTGCTCGTGGCGGACCTCGCACCGGCTAAGGGCCACATCACCATCAACACAAGTGCGGACGAGCCCTGCGTCGTCCACATCGTCCAGTGGTAACCGGGTGGTATGCGATGAAGGACGCTGAGATCGAGTCAACACGGGGAGCAGACCACCTGACCCCCGGACATCAATTCACCACGACAGCCCAGATCACCCGGCGTGAACGGACACCCGGTGTCGCCCCTCCCGGTATAGCTCTGGGCATAGTTGCCGGTAATGGTGCCGCTGCTGCTGTTGATAGTGCTGCTGTTGATAGTGCTGCTGTTAATGGTGCTGTTGGCGGTGACGCTGCTGTTGGTGGTGCCGGTACCGCTGGTGCCGCTACCGGTGCTACCGCTGCTGTTGGCACCGCCGGTGCCGGTGCCGCCGCTGCCCGTACCGCTGCTGCCGGTGCCACCACCACTACCGCCGGGCTGGGTGGGCACCACGAAAGCAGTGGGAGCGGGAGAGGCAGACACCGGGCCCGCAGCGGTAGCCGCCCCGCTGGCGACGATCATGCTGACCGCCAACACCGCAGTTATCAGAGTCTTTCCAGTCTTCATCCTAGGTTCCCGTCCGAGACGTCGTGGTAGCACCTACCGGGCGCGGCGCAATCAGGTCACGGAGGCCAGATCGGGTGCATTCTGAATCGCGGCGGTGTCGGTCAGAGCGTGTCCCCACTGCGACCCCGATGAGAACAAGCATGGTCAGCGTGGAGCGCAGCCGCCGGACGCCCAACCCGCGTAGCGCAACGAGTAACGCCTCCCGCAGGTTCATCTGCTCACCTCACCCCATTCCGCAGCGCCAGGCTACCCGTTAGGAACAACCGGTAATCGGCGTTGCACAGAAATTTCAGCGAGTTCCAGCTAGTTCGCGCAACCATTGCTATGCGTAGGTGATCGAAAACGCGCTGTGTGCAGAAGATGGCGCCGAGTCGAACACGTGCAGCTGGAACGGCCATGCTGGCGGCGGCATACCGCAGCCGGTACATGCCGGTTGGCGGAGAGCGCATTCGCGGTGAGTGGATCCTGCGCCTGACGGACGCTGGGTCTTCTCCTTGCGGGGCTTACCGGAGTGGATCTTTCGTGCTGGGGGTTGTCGGGGGCGCACGGTACCGTGTGTGTGCAAGATCTGGAGGGGGCAGACGTGTCGCTGACCTCGCAACTGCGCGGCGGTGCGCTCGGCGCATGGTGCGCGGCATCCCTGGCCGGCACCGCCACTCTCGTCGACCAGGTCCAGGCCGCCGCTGTTGGTCACTCGCCGGTGCGCCCACCTGATGATGTCGTCGACCGCGACCACTGGGCGACTATCGGTGGTGCGTTCGGGCACCGTGTTGCGTTCGCCGTCGCCCACCAACCGCCCCATGCCGCGTACCTGGGCGCGGCCAACGCCGGGCTGCTCGGCGGTCCCACGCTGCACCGTGTGTTCGCCCGGTGGCCCGACACCCCCGACCTCGGTGCTGACCCGCTCGACAACCGGCCCGGCACGTCCGATGCCCTGATCGACAGCTTTACCGACCAGTTGATCGAGTACCTCGCCGAGCACGCCCTTCCCGGAACGATCGCTACCACCCGCCGGGCCGAGGAAGTCCTCGCAAGGGCGTGTTGGGTCCTGACCGGGTGGGCGGCCGCCTACCGCAGCGGGGCCCTACCTCCAGCCATCGCCCGCGCGCACGCAGAACTGCCGTGGACTCCAGCCAAGGACGACGCTGAGACCACGCGGGCGGCGGTGGACCTGCTGCTGTTGAAAACACCGGAACTCCTCACGGAGGAGCTGGTGACCCTCGCGGGCCGGCTCCGCGGCAGCGGCTGCCTCGACCAGCTCCGCGCGCTGGCCGGCAACCCACCGGCCGGCGCGGCGCTCGGTGTCACGCAACCGATGTTCGTCCCGCACTGGGCTGACGGGGACGTCATCGTCGGCGACACTCTGCTCGACGTCAAAACCGTGATCACCCTACGGGACCGCGACCGGATCGCCCGATGGCTCTACCAGCTGCTCGGTTACGCCTGGCTGGACACCACCGCCGACCTCTACGGGATCCGCAACGTCGGGTTCTACCTCGCCCGCCACGGTGTACTCGTCACGTGGCCACTGGACTACTTCGAACAAACCCTCGTGGACATCCCAGGGTGCGTCCCACCAGCACGCCGGGAGTTCCTCAGCCGTGCCGCCGACGTTTCGGTCCTGGAATGCGCTGTGCGGTTCGATACCCGGCCATTTGCCACCCCTGCACCCACCCCATGACCCGGTGGACGATTCGCACTACGGCGTCGTCGATGATCTTATTGTTCAGGTCAGAGAAGCGAACCATGCGCTGAGCCATACCGTACCTCTCGCCGGGGCGGAGCGGTGGAGGTTATCAGTCGTTAATGCGGATCCTGAAAGGAGGTTCCGGACTAATCCTTCTGATCCGTAGATATTTGTATTACTGTACCGGGACGTTCGCGGAATGCATTTCCGCTAGCAAGACAGGCAATAGGGCAACCGTAGAAACATCAGCGGGTGGTCCGTACCTACACGAACTGAGACCCTAACTGAGACCCTGCAAGATCACGGAACACCTCGCTCACGACTTCGAGGTTGTTCGGCAGGCTCGTTCCGTCTCCCTCGCGCTGGCCGACCTCGACGCGAGTCATCGGTGGCCGACGGTGACGAGTAGGCACTATGAACTCCACGCGGACGCGCTCTCCGGTTTCTCGGTGCTTCGCTGACAAGTCACTTGTCGAGCCGGCAGCCCAGCTCGTGAGCCGCCGATCTCCGACCCATTCAGCCTTGAACGGATCGTGGAGCAGCCGGCCGCGGATTGGATAGCAGGACGATGTGCTCAACGAGGGCCCGTCGCGTCAGGTCGAGGACATGCTCATCGGTCATCCCGCAGGCCTCGGCACGGATCTGCTTCCAAGCGGCGACAGCTTCGCGAGGTCGAGGACGACCATGGGGCAGCCAAGTGCAGGAAGGGCTCGGTGAAGTTGGCGGCGATCGAGTCGACAAGCTGGCGGGGGCCAACGATGACGACCACGCGTCCATCTGGGGTGGGCTCGTCCGGTCATGCGGCAGCGTCTTGAAGTGGTCGTTGGCCTGCCGCACGGTGGTCAGCGACACTGGTGCGTCCGCGGCCCCAGAGCTGCTGCAACACGGCCCAGGTGAATCCTCGTCGAGGCCCGCGCCGCACGCTGATGGGGTATGCGCCTTCGTCGCGGAACCTGGGTCACTCCGCCAGCGCCGCGTTCTACCGATGCTGGCAGTATCACTTCGATGCTGATGTCCGATCGGAGCCTGGTCAGGGATGGCGGTGCAGGGTGGTCGAGACAGGTTAGGCTTTGCCGGTCTTGCCGAGGGATATGAGTGACATGCCGAAAAAGCGAGGCGATCGGGCGCAGAAGACGGCCGAGAAACGAGCCCGGCGCGAGCGGCGTCACCTCGGCCGTGATGAGAAGGTCCGGGAGGAACACGCCCGACTTGTGGTGGAACGATCACATGACCCGCAGTTTACCCAGCGGATCCGTCGGAACGACGGCAGCAGTGAGGGTTATTCAGCCGGCCGTGTAGAAGTGCAGACCGATTACGGCTGAGATGGTTGTCGCGAATGTTGCAAGGGGACGACGGTAGTCGGTGTGCATGATTCTCCAGGTCTTGAAGTTTGCGATGGT
>JALYTS010000223.1 GCA_030854185.1 Actinomycetota bacterium
GGCAGGGCCAGCGCCACGATCTGCTCAGGCCCGACCCCGCGGGTGATCAGGGTGTGGGCGAGCCGGTTCGCGCGGGTGTTGAGCTGGCGGTAGGTCAAGGTGGTGTCGTCGGAGACCACCGCGACCGTATGCGGGGTGACCGCCACTTGGGTTTGGAACAACACCGGCAGCGTGGCGGGGGGAAGCGGGGTGGTGGTGTCGTTGCAGGTGTGGAGCAGATGGTGGCGCTCGGTGGGGGTGAGGATGTCGATTTTGTTGAGGGGCTGGTCTGGGTGGGCGACGACTTCGTCGAGCAGGCGCATCCAGCGGGTGGTGATGGTCTCGACGGTGGCCGGGTCGAACAGGTCGCAGGCGTATTCCACGGCTCCGTCGATGCCCTGGGGTGCGCCGTCCGCGTTGTACCGCTCGGACAGGGCGAAGGTCAGGTCGAACTTCGCGACCTCGGTGTCGACCCGGACCGGGGTGACCTGCAGTCCGGGCAGGTCGACACCGGGCTCGGGAGTGTTCTGCACGATGAGCATCACCTGGAACAGGGGGTGGTGGGCCAGGGAACGGGCCGGGTTGAGGGCCTCGACGAGGTACTCGAAGGGCACGTCCTGGTTCGCATAGGCGTTCAGCGCGGTGTCCCGGACCCGGTCCAGCAGCTCGGTGAAGGTGGGGTTCCCGGAGGTGTCGGTGCGCAACACCAGGGTGTTGACGAAAAACCCGACCAGCTCATCCAACGCCTGATCGGTGCGCCCCGCGATTGGGGACCCGATCGGGATATCGTGCCCGGCGCCGAGTTTGCTCAGCAGCGCTGCCAGACCGGCCTGCACCACCATGAACACACTCGCCCCGCCGCGGCGGGCCAGCTCGGTCAGGCCCTGGTGCAACCTCGGCTCTAGCCGGACCGGTACCTGACCACCGCGGTAGGACGACGCTACCGCCGGGCGTGCCCGGTCGGTGGGCAGCTCCAGCTGCTCGGGCAGCCCGGCCAACGCCTGGGTCCAGTAGCCCAGCTGGGTAGCAAACAGGCTGTCGGGGTCGATGTGCTCACCCAGCAGCTCGTGTTGCCACAGGGTGTAGTCGGCGTACTGCACCGGCAACGGCGCCCACCTCGGCGCCTCACTGTGGCACCGCGCCCCATACGCCACGGCCAGATCTCGTGCTAGCGGACCCATCGACCAACCGTCAGCGGCGATGTGATGCACCACCACCAGCAGCACATGCTCACTGGGTGCCAGGGTGAACAGCTCCGCCCGCACCGGCGCCTCGACGCCCAGGTCGAACCCGCGCCGAGCCGCGGTGGCCAGCAGACCCGGCAGGTCAGTCCCGGTAGCATGGGTGACCGGCAGCGCCGGGCGGACGACCTGCGCGTCGAGGACCTGCTGGCAGGGCAACCCATCGACCTGCGGAAAAACCGTGCGCAAGCTCTCATGGCGGGCCACCACATCACCCAGCGCGGCCTGCAACCCATCTCGGTCCAGGTCCCCGCACAGGCGTAACACCAGCGGGATGTTGTAGGTGGCACTGGGGCCTTCCAGCTGATGTAGGAACCACAGCCGGCGCTGCGCGAACGACAACGGCATCGGATCGGGGCGCGCGTATCGTGTCAATGCCAGCCTGACCGGTCCGGCGTCACCCACCCGTGCGGCCACCCCAGCGACGGTGGGGGTGTCGAACAGGACACGCAACGCCAGCTCCACCCCGAGGGTGGCCCGGATCCGGGCGACCAGTCGGGTCGCTGACAGTGAGTGCCCACCCAGGGTGAAGAAGTCGTCATCGACCCCTACCGCAGCCACGCCGAGTACCTCGGCGAACAACTCGGCGAGGAGCTGCTCGTGGGGGGTCCGCGGCGCCCGACCCGCACCGGCGGACCCGAACTGCGGTGCCGGTAAGGCGCGACGGTCCAACTTCCCGTTCGGGGTCAGCGGCAGCACGTCGAGGACTACCACCGCGGCGGGCACCATGTACTCCGGCAACCGCTCCCGCAGAAACCCCCGCAATAGGTCTGGCCGAACGACACTGTCCGTGGCAGCCACCACGTAGGCGACCAGCCGCCGGTCCCCGGCCCGGTCCTCGCGCGCCACGACCACGGCCTGCGCGACATCGGGATGCGTCACGAGGACGGCCTCGACCTCACCAGGCTCGATCCGAAAACCCCGGATCTTAACCTGATCATCGATCCGGCCGGCGAATTCCAGCACCCCGTCGGCCCGCCACCGGACCAGATCCCCCGTCCGATACATCCGCTCACCAACGCTGAACGGGCACGCCACAAACCGCCCCGCCGTCAACCCCGCCCGACCCAAATACCCCCGCGCCAGGCCGGTCCCAGCCGTATACAACTCACCGACCACCCCCACCGGCACCGGCTGCAAACCAGCATCCAGCACAAACACCCGAGTATTCGCAATCGGCCCCCCAATCGGCGGCGGCATCTGCGTCGCCTCTGACAGCGGGTCGCTCATCGTGGCGCACACCGTGGTCTCAGTTGGACCATAAGCGTTGACCATCCGCCGCCCCGCTGACCAGGCCTCCACCAGCTCCGGCGGGCACGGCTCACCGGCCACCACCAGCGTCATCCCCGCCAGCAGACCGTCCCCGGCCGGCAGGGCCGCGAGCACCGAGGGCGGCACCGTCACATGGCTCACCTGCCGGTCGGTAACCAGCGCGGCCAGTGGGTCCGCGGGCAGCAACTGCTCGGCGGGGGTGACCACCAGCGCCGAGCCCGACAGCAGGGCCATGCACAGTTCGGAGACCGACGCGTCGAAGCTGGGTGAGGCGAACGCCAGTACCCGGCTGCGGGCGTCGATGTGGAGTCGTTCGATCTGCGCTGTGGCCAGGTTGGGGATACCCGCGTGGCAGACCACGACGCCTTTGGGGGTGCCGGTGGAGCCGGAGGTGTAGATGACGTATGCCGGATGCTCAGGGCGCAGGGGGGTGGTGCGGTCGGTGTCGGTGGGGTCGGTGTCCGGGTGATTGTTGA
>JALYTS010000055.1 GCA_030854185.1 Actinomycetota bacterium
ACCCGGGCCAGCACCCTGAACACCACCCGACCCGGGCCGTGAACATCCCGACCAACCTCAACCCGCCGACGATGACCACCCCGGCGGCCCCATCTGACGATGGCCGCCGACGGGCTCATCATGGTGCCCGCACCCGACCCCACCAGCCACAGCAGGACAGCCCGGCAGACGGGAACTCCGAATGCTTACCTCGCAGCAGCTGCGGTGGTGATCGTCGCGGTCTGGCTGGTGCTCAAGGCCGTGGGGTGGGCACTGCGCCAGACGCTCACCCACTGGCGGACCAGCCTGACCGTGCTGGCCCTGATGGCGTGGTGGCACTGGTGGGGTTCGACTTCTCTGGTCGTCACCGCCAGCGTGGTCGCCAGCGTGCTGACCGGGTGGCGGCTGGTTGACCTGGCGTCGTTTGATGCGTGGGCGGGTCGGCACCTGCGCTCGTGGTGGCTGCGCTGGACGGTCTACGCCCCCAAGCTGCCCCAGTGGCTGCACGCCTGCGGGCTGAGCATCAAACCCGACGCCGCACCCGTGGTCGTGATGATGAATCCCCTCGGGCGCAGCATCCGTCGCGGCAGCAGCCAGCCCCGCGCGCAGCTACCCCAGGTGCTTGGGGTGCGCTCCGGCGCCTCCTGGGACGAGGTCCGCATCAGGCTGGTGCCCGGCCAGAAACCGGAAGACTTCGATCAGGCCGCGCGGGCGTTGGCCTCGGCCCGGGAAGTGGCCCGCTGCCAGGTCCGGGAACTGTCCCCCAACGTGGTCTCGATCGATTTCCAGCGCCGCAACCTGCTCGCCGACCCGGTGGCGTGCCCGGATCTGGTCACGCTGGCGAATGTTGCGGGCGCGTCAGTGGATTTGCGGCGGGTGTTTTCTGGGCGCACCGAGTACGGCCAGGACTGGCACGTCCCGCTGGTTGGGGGTCACACCCTGGTGGCCGGGGCGAGTGGGGCGGGCAAGAACTCGGCGATGTGGTGCCCGCTGGTGTCGATCGCCCCCGCGATCCGCGACGGCCTCGTGCGGGTCTCCGGGATCGACCCCAAGGGGATGGAACTGGCCTACGGGCGGCGGATCTTCCACCGTTACGCCGTCACCGGCACCGACGCCCTGGCCGTCCTCGATGACCTCGTGGAGACCATGCACACCCGCAAAACCACCTTCGCCGGACGAGTGCGGGTGGCACCGATCAGCACCGAACACCCCCTGGAGCTCCTGGAATTCGACGAAATCGGCGCACTAACGAAATACATCGACCGCAAGACCCGCGACGCGATCACCGGACTGGATCACCGAACTGGGCACCCACCGGGCACCGGCCACCGTCGCTGAAGCCCACCGCCTCACCTCAGCGGTGCTCCGGTCCGCGGTGCGCAACCGGCTGATCGCGTTCAACCCCTGCGAGGGCATCCGGCTGCCCCGTCTGCGTCGGCAGGACACCGCCGACCAGGTCATCAGCCGTGGTGAGCTGCGCAGCAAGCTGCTTTCCGCGGCTCCCGACCGGTACCAGGCGATCATCGCCACCGCTGCCGGTGCCGGTCTGCGCTGGGGTGAAGTCGCAGGACTGCGTCTCGACGCACTCGATCTGGACCGCGCGCAGCTGCGGGTAATCCGCACCGTGGTCGAAGTCAGCGGGCACACCTCGTTCAAGCCCTACCCCAAGAGCAGCGCCGGCCGGCGCACGGTGCCGCTGCCCGGCTGGCTGGTGCCGATCATCCGCGCTCACCTTGAGCGATACCCGGTTCCGCCCGAAGCACCGATCTATGCCAACACGGTCGGCAAGCCGCTGCGTCGCACCCTGTTCCGCGCCCGCGTCTGGCGGCCTGCGCTCGTGCAAGCAGGAATGCTCGGCAACCTCACCGTTATCGACGACCACACCGTGCGGGCTGGGTGGGCCGACGCCACCGGAGCGATTCTGACCAAGGAATTCCCGACCGAGCGGGAAGCCATCTTGCACATCGTCAAGTCATGCGCCGGCAGCCTGCGTTTTCATGATCTCAGGCATTCGTATGCCACATGGCTCGTCGACGATGGCGTACCGGTGAACATGGTCCAGCGCGTGATGGGCCACGAGCGGTCCTCAACGACGCTGGATCTCTACACCCGGCGCACCGACGATCACGGCCGCATCCTGCGGGCGCTCGATGACGATGATGACGTCTGCTGACGATCGACCGTGATCACTCACATGAAGATCGACCAGAGGGCCTCGATAAGGCCTCTGACCTGCGGTGGTAATGGTGGGCGATACTGGGATCGAACCAGTGACCTCTTCGGTGTGAACGAAGCGCTCTCCCGCTGAGCTAATCGCCCCCTGCTGACTGCGGTAGCGGCTCACCTTACAGGATCAGGCCAGCGGCGAACGCACCCAATCCCACCGCAGACCGACCCATCCAGCGACCAGGCCCAACGCGTTCACCAACCACAGGGTGACGAGGACGACGGCCCCGGTCAGGACGATCACTCCCAGTCGGACGACGGCGGGTTGCCGGCGCACCCACCCGGTCCAGGCGTCGTAGCGAGCGCGGGTCCAGTGCAGCACCCGCCTGGCCCAGGTGAACTCGGTTCCCAGAAGCGCGAGACCGGCGAACAGGATCAGCCACCCGGGTCCTGGATAGGGGATGGCGAGAATGCCCGCAGCGAGAACCACCGTACCCACCACACCGACCAGGATCCGATAGGCGAGATCGACACCAGGTCGGCGGCGCACCCACTGCCGGAACCGGATGGACCGGTTCTGGTGGCCCGCAAAGTCGGTGGCCTTGCGGGGTTGCTTCTCCTCGACCGTCAGCCTGGTACCTGCCCACTCGCCACGACGTCGGTCGGTGTTGCAGGGGCGTGCCGACCCGGTTCGAGAGAGATCGCGTAGCCGGTGAAGCTCCGTGGTCCGCTGGGCGAGGGTGCAGCGTGCGGTCCAGGCGCCTCTTGCGCTACGTCGAAGGCCGTCAGTGCCACCGGCGCTCCCCCGCCGCTGAGCCCCCACAGAACGTAGGTCTGGTCTTCCTGGTTGCTGGGCAGGCGGGTGGCCACTACCGCGACCTGGTCCCGGTTCGCGAGCACCATTCCCACTGCACGGCCGTCCTTGGCGACCAGTGGCACGCGGATCGACCCCGGGTCCGCAGCGCTCTGTATCGCCTCGGACATACCCGTGACCTGGCGTTGTGCTTGGTTGAGTTCACCGTTGAGCTGCACCACCCGGACCCCGAGCACCACCCCAGCCGCCACCAGGATCACCGCCGCGGCCGCAACCAGCTCCCGAGCACGCAGCCGCGATGCTTGGGCGAGGTGTCGCGCTGGCCGTGTCGCGGACACAAGTGGCACGACCGGCGCAACCCGACTGACACCTGTGACGCTGAGTATCCGCTGCTCCAGCCCTGCGCTGGGTATTGCTTCCGGCACGGACAGACCCAGCGTGGCGCCGATTTCCTCGGTTTCCGCGGCGATACTGAGACAGGTCGGGCAGTCCGGCATGTGAGCGGCGACCAGTGACTCTTCGGCCGGCTCCAAGGCGTGCAACGCCCATCCCACAGCCAGGTCGCGATGCGGGCAGCCGGAAACACGGCTCTGCTGGTCGTTCATCTCTTCGCCTCTCTCGCCACGCGCGCCTCGGCGACCAGCGCGTCCGGCCCCAGCTGATCGGCCAGCAGGGTCCGAAGCCGATGCACAGCGGTGAACATGCGGGACTTCACCGTCCCTAGTGGGACACCGGTAAGAACTGCGATCTCACGCTGAGTATGCCCACCGAAATACGCGAGCGCGAGCACCTGCCGCTGTTCGGTCGGTAGGCGATGCAGCGCAGCACGCACCTGCGCGGCGGCGACCCGCTCCAATGCCGCCTGATCCGCACCCGGTACCGGCGTTGGCGACCAGTCCTCGCCCGCTTCTGGCGCAGCGACCATCCGCCGACGGATGGTGCTCTCCCTTCGCACCGCATCCACCGCCTTGTGGTGGATGAGCGTGAGCAGCCAAGTGGCGAAGCCGCCCCGCGCTGGGTCGAATCGGGTCGGATCGCGCCACAGCGTCAGGAACACCTCCTGCACCACATCCTCAGCCAGCCCCTCGTCGGCACAGATGCGGCGGGCCAACGAGTAGCACGGCCGGCCAAAGCGCTGATACAGCTGCGCCAGTGCCGCCCCATCGGAATCCCCGAGTCTTTGCACCAACTCGACGTCGGAAGGGCTGTCGCCCATACTGGGAGCCGGCGCCACCGGCTCCGAACTATTTCGCCATCGGTCGGGCCGGGGGGCGCTCGATCGAGCCTCATCGGCCACCAGAGAGATCCTCACGTCGTACCTACGCCGGGCAGAACCTACCGGTTCAGGCTAGTTGCCTCACGATATCGGCTCAGACGGCGGCAGCTGGGCACGACGAGCGACGACCCCGTCGCTCGAGTGAGCTTCCCTGCCCCGTCCGGGTGGTCTGTCGCAGGCATCCGGGCGTAGCTCAGCCATTCCCGCGTCACAGCAACCAAAGTCAATCGTTTCATGGCTGACGGCACAGAAAGGGGCGACAACGATGCGTAACGACCATGTGACCCTCCGTTCATCGGCGGTCTTTGATCTGCTGGCACCTCGCACTCCTGCGGTGCCTGTTCAGGTTGCGTTGCGTTACGACACCCGCGATCCATACGCCATCGTCGCGGCTTTTCGCACCGGACGGGCTGGTTGGGTTGAGTGGGTGTTCTCCCGGGACCTACTCGCGGACGGTCTCATCGCCGACGCGGGTGACGGCGACGTGCGCATCCGGCCGGGCTCAGGTGATCCCGAGATCGTCGTTGTGGAACTCAACTCGCCCTCTGGTCACGCCTTGTTCGAGGCCAGCGCCCAGCGACTCGCCGAGTTTCTCGACGCCAGCTACGACATCGTCCTGCCGGGAAACGAGACTCGGTGGATGAACGTCGACGACGCGCTCGACCAGATGATCGCCAACGATCTGCCTTGATCTCGGGGGCGGCTTGATCCTGACTCACCGTGTCGGCTACAGTTCTGGCACGCACCGGGGGGAGCCGGGTCAGTCCCGTTGGGAGCATGCGGACGTAGCGCAGCTGGTAGCGCATCACCTTGCCAAGGTGAGGGTCGCGGGTTCGAATCCCGTCGTCCGCTCTGTGCGGCCCACCACGCCGGGCCGCCCCACGGCGGGTCAGCGCGAGTCATCCGGTGCGACGAACTCGGATCGCCGGCCAGTGGAACCCCCTCGGTACGAGGCGCGGCGGAGTGGCCGAGTGGCTTAGGCAAGGGCCTGCAAAGCCCTGTACGCGGGTTCGATTCCCGCCTCCGCCTCGGGCGATTAGCTCAGTGGGAGAGCGCTACCTTGACACGGTAGAGGCCACTGGTTCAATCCCAGTATCGCCCACCAGTATGAACACCGTTCGTCGATCATGATCTTCCTGGCAACTGGAAGCAGATCGGAAGCCAGGTCGATCACCGGGGTTCCGCGTCGGCGCCATCCGCCGAATGCCTGGCGGATGCGATCCTCGCCATCGCTGCGGCGGGCGTGGGCGTCCGCGGTGGGAGCACGCTGCGCCTTGCTGCTCCCAGGTTCCCGAGGTCAACAGCAGGTTCGGCCGCCCGCTGCCTGACAGCTCTGCTGTTGAGCTCGGGAACTCAGGCGCACTCGGGACCCGAGACCCGACCACGCCGCACCTACCAGCGACAACGCCGCCTCACCCGATGTGCGCCCAAACACGATCAAAATTGACGTGGGAAGGGCAGTAGTCTCGAATCCCATTATCGCCAGCCGCCGCTGCCTCGCACCGCGAAGTCCTCAGATACAGAACGTGAGCGGCGGTCCGCGCGTGGGCCAGAAGTTATGGTTTGTTCATGCACGTTCGCCCGCTATGATCGGAGCCTGTGCGCGGATCTCCAGATAACGACGATTTGGTCCCTCTGCACGAGCCGTTCGAGACTGCTCTCCGCGGCTTCAACCGAAGGCAGGTCCTGGAGCACCTCGAATCCCTTGACGGCCGGATCGCGGTGGTCGCGGCCGATCGCGATGCGGCGCTGACCCAGGTCGCCGAGCTCAGCAAGGTGATGAATCATCTCCGGTTGCAGAGCGAGTTGCTGGAATATCTACGTCGGGAGTCGCACGAGGCGAGTGCGCGGGTTGAGCGCGCGCTCGCCACGCCGATGGCCGAGGCCAGCGCCCGGATCCAACGGATCCTGCGGCTGGCCGAGGAGGAGGCGTCCGAGCTCAAAGCCACTACCGAAGCAGAGTCGGCCGAGCTCAGAGCCGCCGCCCAAGAGGAGATGGTCGCTGAAAGGGCTCGGGTCGACCAGGAGCTCGCCGAACTGAGAGCACGCGCGGATGAGCAGATCACGAGCCAGCGGGCATACGCCGGCCGCGAGGCCAAATCTCTGCTTGAGCATGCGAGACGCCAGTGCGATCAGCTCGAGGCGGACTCCACCGCGCGCCGGGAGGCCGCCGAGCGGGACGCGGCCAAGGCGATCGCGGAACGTGAGGCCGCAACGAACGCCGGGATCCGGGACAGCGAGCTGCGCAGCATCGCCCATTTGCACCTCATGCACCAGATGATCGGCCAGCAGCTGTCGACTCGGGCGTGTGCGGTTGAACGCGATGAGTCGACGTTGCGCGATCTGCGGACCCAGGTCGTCAACGACGTGACCGCCCTCGAGACGTTACGCAGCGAGGTAACGGCCGCGTTGGCCGCGACTTACCAGGTCTTGACCGAGGCGCTCGGACAGGTCGGCAGGACCACGGTAGACCGGGCTGCGGTGAAGAGGACTACGGCGGATCATGCCGACAGTCCGGTACCCATCCAGCGCAATGCCGAGGGCGGGACGGTCTACCTGCTCAACGCCGGTGCCGAGGACCGGCGGTCGCCGCGCGCTCCTAGCTGACCGCCGACCTGCCAGCCGCGATTCGCCAAGCCATCGAGCCGGATCGTGGCCGGTAGGGATCATGCTCACTGCAGGCTCACCAGGAAGGTGTCAGCATCGCCAGGCCACCGCCGACCTGGATGCGAGGAGAATCTGTGCGCCACCGGATACTGCGGTGTCTGGGGGCACCCATGATGTTGCTGGCGATGCTGATGGGCGGCTGCACCGCAGGACCGTCGGATCGGCCCGCGGTGGCTGTGCGGGACGCCAACCTACCTCCGCAACGCTTCCAGCAGACATTGCCCAGCAGCCCACCGTTGCCGCCGGCTGGCGACTACTACCGCAATTCGCTGCCCTGGCGAGACTGCACCGACGACATCAGCACTGGGCTCGGTCTGGCCAGCCCACGACGGGTGGAGTGCAGCGAGATCCGGGTCGATGCCGCAGCTGACAGACCGGTATTCGGGAACTCACTTCATCTGGACCTCACCAGGGTCGGCGACGGCCCGGCTCCCCTTGTCGTGGTCGGCGAGGCGTCCGGGGAGCCCGGAACGGTCCGGGCCGCCCGACTGGCGCAACAACTGCCACCTGCCGTCCTGGACCGCTTCACCCTGATCGGGATGGCCCGCCGTGGTACCGGGCCGAGCGAACCGCTGGATTGCATACCGAAAACCACCCGGAACCAGATCGTCGGCATCGATTCCGACCCGACCCAAGCCGGCCAGCTGGATTCGCTGCTCGACATCACCCGCGTCGCCATCGAGACCTGTGTTCAGGATCTCGGTGAAGTGCTCACCACGATCAACTCCAGCGGCGCAGCCGACGACCTCGAGCAGCTCCGGGTCGCCCTCAACGCGCCGGTGCTCAACGTGATCTCCCAGGGTGAGGCATCCCGAGCGGTCACCGAATTCGCACACCGCTACCCCGCCTCGGTGGGCCGCGTGGTACTCGACGGTGCCGTTGATCCCACGCTTGACGACGTGGCCGCCGCGGAGGCCTCGCTGGTCGCCGCGGATGCCGGCTACACCGCGTTCGCCGCTGACTGCGTGGCCCGCGGCTGCCCACTGGGAACCGACCCGCGCGCTGCCCTGCTGACCTTGGCCGATGGGCTGCGCCGGAACCCACTACGCATCGGCTGGCAACTGATCACCGCGGGTATCGCCTACCAAGCTGTGCTCGACACCGTCGGAGAACCCGAGCGCTGGCCGCAACTGGCCCATGCCCTGGCGGCCGCCCGCAGCGGGGACGGCGCCGAGCTGGCCGCGATCGTGACGCCGATACTGACCACCGACCGTGGGCTGCCCGCGCGCTTCGACCCTGCGTTGGCTACCCGCTGCAACGACACCCCCACCCGGGTGCCCCCCGAGCGCGCTCAGCAGCTGGCAAGGCAGTGGCAGCAGCGATCCGCGCTGTTCGGCCCGCTGTTCGCGGGCCGGCTGCTGCTGTGCAGTGCTTGGCCGGTGCCCTCGCCACCACCTGAATCGGAGGACCGAGCGCTGCCCCCGGTGCTTGTGGTGGCCACCGCCGGGGACCCGGTGACCCCGGCCGAAGGCGCCCGGCGCACCGCCCAGTCCATGGCCTCGGCGACGCTGGTGACCTGGCAGGGGCAGGCGCATGGCGCGCTACCTCGTAGCCCCTGCGTCGTCGACCTGGTCACCCGCTTCTTGATGGATGCCTCAGTACCCCGGCAGGGCACGCTGTGCCCGCCGTAGCCGCCGCGCCCGCTATACGTCCAAGCTAGTCGCTGTCAGGGCGCTTGGCGCGGCTCGGCTGAACCCGCGGGGGCTCGCCCGGCATTTTCGGGTACTCGGGGGGGTAGGGCAGATCACCGAGGGCGTGGTCGCGCTCATCGCGCTCGACCCAATCGAGCAACGTCTCCAGGCCGAAGGCTTCGCCGTCCAGCTCAGCGTGCGGGTCGCCCCGCTGCGCGAGCAGGGCGGGCACCGTCAGTACGTCGAAATCGTCCGGGTGCACGTCCATCAGGTCGTTCCAGTGCACCGGCATCGACACAGTGGCGCGAGGGGTGCCGCGCACCGACCAGGCCGAGGCGATCGTGCGGTCCCGCGCGGCCTGGTTGAAGTCGAGAAACACCCGCTGGCCGCGCTCCTCCTTCCACCATGACACGGTGGCCTGGTGCGGGATCCGCCGCTGCACCTCCCGGGCCAGCGCGATCACCGCTCGGCGGACCTGCACGAACGACCACTGCGGGCGGATCCGGACCGCGACGTGAATCCCCCGGCCTCCGGAGGTCTTGGGGTAACCGACCAGTCCTGCCTCTGCCAGCACCTCGCGCAGCACCGCGGCCACCGCCGCGGCGTCGGTGAAGCCGGTTCCCGGCTGCGGGTCGAGGTCGACGCGCAGCTCGTCGGGATGATCCACTCGTGGTCGGCGGACCGGCCACGGATGGAAGTCGAAGGTGCCCAGGTTCGCCGCCCAGGCGAGCACGGCGGGCTCGGTGGGACACACCTCGCTGGCAGTGCGTCCGGACGGGAAGGTGATCTCCACCGATTCCACCCACGCCGGGGCGCCCCGGGGAACCCGTTTGGCGTAGAAGGCTTCTCCGGTGACGCCATCCACGAAGCGCTTCAGCGTGACCGGGCGCTGCGTGAGCACTCCGAGCAGGGGCTCGGACACAGCGAGGTAGTACTCCACGATCTGCCGCTTGGTGATGCCGCGCTCCGGGAAGTACACCTTGTCCGGGTTGGATACTCGCACAGTGCGGTCGCCTCCCGGGCCAGGCACCGTGAATTCCAACGTTTCACCGCGGGCCACGATCGGAAAACTACCGCATAACGGTTACCGTGAGACCGTGGTGCGAAGCGAACCGCAACCCGCCTGGTCGGGCGGCGAGTACGGAGACCGCCGGCAGCCTGATGCGCAGGAGCGCCGTCGGCTGGACGACGACCTGATCGGGCTGGACCGCAACGATCCCGAGGTGCGGGCGTTCTCCGAGCACCTGGATCGCGCCCACCGTCTGCGGTCCGGGTTCACCGTCGAGGGCTACCTGTCCGGGGTCAGCGACTTCGCGGAGTCGGTCAACCGTGCGGAGGGTCCGCGGCGGTTGGCCGCCGTCCTGGTGGTTGTACTCATCCTGCTCGGCGTAGCCGTCACGCTGTGGCAAGTAGCGACCTTCGTCCTCACTGCTCTGCTGGACTGACGCCCGCGTAGCGTGTTGGCATGGATCCGGTTAAGGGTGTGACACCCGAGGTCGTCAAGTCCGACGCCCAGTGGCGAGAGCAGCTCACCCCGCAGGAATACGCCGTGCTGCGCAGGGCCGGCACTGAACCGCCGGGGACCGGCGAGTACGAGAACACCAAGACCCAGGGCGTCTACGAGTGCCGGGCCTGCGATGCGGAGCTGTTCCGTAGCGACCACAAGTTCGAGTCACATTGCGGGTGGCCCTCATTCTTCACCCCGTTGGCCGGTGACGCGGTGTTGCTGCGCGAGGACCGCAGCATGTTCTCCAAGCGCGTCGAGGTGCTCTGCGCCACCTGCCACAGCCATCTGGGGCACGTTTTCGAGGGCGAGGGTTACCAGACCCCCACCGATCAGCGCTACTGCATCAACTCGATCTCGTTGCGGCTGGTGTCTGACAAGGCTGCGCCCTAAGGCACTTAGGGCAGTCCGGTCACCAGCTCGGCGACCGGCACCCGGGGGCCGGTGAAGAACGGCACCTCCTCGCGTACGTGCCGGCGGGCCCGGCTGGCCCGTAGCGCGCGCATCACGTCGACGATGCGGTGCAGTTCGTCGGCCTCGAACGCCAGGATCCACTCGTAGTCGCTCAGCGCGAAGGAGGCGACCGTATTGGCCCGCACGTCGGGGTAGTCACGGGCCTGCATTCCGTGCTCGGCGAGCAGCTCCCGGCGTTCGGCGTCGGGCAGCAGGTACCACTCGTAGGACCGGACGAACGGGTAGACGCAGACGTACCGCTTCGGCTCCTCACCGGCCAGAAACGCCGGAACGTGGCTCTTGTTGAACTCTGCGGGACGGTTCAACGCCACCGTCGACCACACCGGCACGCTGGCCCGACCCAGCGCTGTGGTGCGGCGTAGATCGGCGTACCCGGCTTGCAGCGCCTCGATCTCCTCGGCGTGCCACCAGATCATCCAGTCCGCGTCCGCGCGCAGGCCGGCGAGGTCGTAGACCCCGCGCACCGCCACTCCCTTGCCTTCCAGCATCTCGAGGTACTGCTGCGCCTCACGGGCCGGCTCGGCGCGGTCGGCGTCGAGATGCCCGGGCTGGACCCGGAAAACCGACCACATGGTGTAGCGGATGGTGGAGTTCAGTGCGGCGTAGTCCAGGCGGGTCATGAGCCCATTGTCCCACCACGTGGCGCCGAGGTGACACTGCTCAGGTATCCGGCGATCCGGCGGGCCGCGGCGTCGGCCGTAGCGATGCAGGCGGGCAGGCCGACACCGTGCAGGGTGGCGCCGGCAACCGCCAGACCGCCCCACCCGGCAATGGCCCGCTCCAAGGCAGAGACAACCTCGTCATGCCCCGGCGCGTACTGCGGCAGGCCTCCGCCCCAGCGGGCTACCACGGTGGCCACCGGCTTGGCGGTGATCCCGGTGAGCGCGGCGAGATCGGCGCGCACCGCGTCGACCAGTGCTGCGTCGTCGCGTTGCAACACCCGGGCCTCACCGTGGCGGCCCAGCGAAGCCCGGACCAGCACCACCTCCCGCGACGAAGCGTGCGCCCACTTGCGCCCGGAGAAGGTGAACGCCTTGACCGACAGTCGCTTTTCGGTAGCGGCCACCAGCACTCCGGACGCCTCCGGCAGCGCCTGCGCGGCATCCCGCGGCAACGCCAGCCCCACCACCGCGGATGAGGCGACCTCGACCCGACCTGCGGCAGCCGAGGCAGCGGGCAACGGATCAGCCAGTAGGCGCCACAAAGCGGGAGCTGGAACCGCGAGAACGACAGCGTCGGCGTCGAGGTGGTCGGGCTCACCGGCCCCGAGAAGACGGCTCCCCAACTCCAGCCGCCAACCGGCGACGGTGCGAGCCAGCCCACAGACCGGCGACCCGAGCAGTGGGCGCACCACCGCAGCAGACACCAGCGCGTCCACCAGGCCGCTGAGCCCGCCCCGCAGGGTGGCGAACACCGGAGCCGGCCTGCCGGGGGCCGATCCGGCGGCGAGCACCGCGCCGGCAGCCGCGAGCAGCGACCCGGCGCCACGATCCAGTGCGGTGGCCACCGTGGGCAGCGTGGCGCGCAGCCCCAGCGCGTCGGCACGCCCGGCGTACACCCCACCCAGCAGCGGATCGACCAGCCGGTCTACCAGCTCGTCACCGGCTCGCTCGCGCAGCAACGTCCCGACGGCGGCGTCGCGCCCGGGTTCCCAGCGCAGCGGCACCGTGGGCTCCGCAGCCACCCTCGCCAGTCCCTGCGGCGACAGCAGGTCGGCGACGTCGGCAGCGGCGCCAGGCAGACCCATGATGGTTCGGGTGGGAAGCGGCCGGGTCCGCCCCGCAGCCCGCACGCTGGGGGCCACCGGGGTGGGGTGCACGAGCTGCCCGCTCAGGCCCAGTTCCTGGACCAACGCGACCGCCTCTGGCCTGCGCACGAGGAATGCCTCCGCACCGACGTCGAGCGCGACGCCGGCCAGCTCGACGGTGCGCAGCGCCCCGCCGAGCCGGCGCGAACCCTCGACGAGCACGATCTCGGCGGCGGAGCCGAGCAGCTTGCGCAACCGGTAGGCCGCGGTCAACCCGGAGATCCCCGCACCGACCACAACGACCCGGCAAGGCTGGGCGCTGTTCACCGCGAGTGCGCCAACTCCACAATGCGGGTCAGCATGTCCGGATCGGTTCCTGGCAGGACGCCATGACCCAGGTTGAGCACGTGGGCGTCGGCTGCGCGCCCCTCAGCGATCACCCGGCGAACCTCCCGCTCGATTGCCGGCCAACCGGCCAGCAACACGGCCGGATCCAGGTTTCCCTGGAGCACGAGCGGGCCGTGCGTTCGTGCGGCCCGCAGTCGCTGCGCAGCTACGTCCAGGGGAATCCGCCAGTCCACCCCGACGACATCCGCGCCGGCTTGAGCCATCGCGCCGAGCAACTCTCCGGTGCCCACCCCGAAGTGGATCCGCGGCAGGCCGGTGTCGGCCAGGCCGGCCAGCACCAGCTCCGAGTGCGGCAGCACGAACTGCCGGTACTCCCGTTCCGACAGCGCGCCGGCCCACGAGTCGAACAGCTGAAGCGCGTCCACCCCGGCGGCGGCCTGCACCCGGAGGAAGGTCAGGGTGAGCTCGGCGAGCCGGCCCAGCAGGGCGTGCCAGACCTCGGGCTCGGAGTGCATGAGCGCCCTGGTGCGCTCGTGGTGGCGGCTCGGTCCGCCTTCGACGAGGTAGGACGCCAGAGTGAACGGGGCCCCGGCGAAGCCGATCAACGGAATCTGCCCCAACTCTGCGACCAGCATCCGCACCGCGGCGGCCACCGGCTCCACCGCATCGGGTTCGAGTACCGGCAACGCCATGACATCGGCGGCGCTGCGCACGGGATTGTCCACCACCGGGCCAGTGCCCGGCACGATGTCCAGCCCGACGCCGGCGGCATGCAGCGGCACCATGATGTCGCTGAACAGGATCGCGGCGTCCACACCGTGCCGGCGTACGGGCTGCAGGGTGATCTCGCACGCCAGCTCCGGAGTCATGCAGGCCTGCAGCATCGGCTGGTCAGCTCGCAGCTTGCGGTACTCGGGAAGTGATCGCCCGGCCTGCCGCATAAACCACACCGGCAGACGATTCGGGCGCTGACCCCGGGCAGCGACCAGCAGGGGTGCGTCGGCGAGCAACCGGCGACCGGTGGCCGGCTCAGTAGTCCTGGTCATCTCGGCGACCATCGTCGCATGGCTCAACTCTCCCCTGTCGAACACCCTGTCCATCCACTACCGCGTATCCAATACCGCTGGGCAGCGGCGTTTCGGCGAGACTGTGGGCCATGGTCCTCCTACAGTTCCGGGTGTGCCCGATCCAGCGGACGCCCCGGAGATCTTCCGCAGGGCAGTGGTCTCGCTCAGCGCTGTGCGGCCGCGGGCCGAGATGCGGCTGGAACCGATCCCCGCCCCGCGCCGGCTTGCGCCGTGGGCCTACGCCTGGGGTCTTGAACTTCCCGGAGCCGGCTACGCCTCAGCGACCGGTCGACTCGTGCTCCTGCACGACCCGGACGGTCAAGACGGTTGGGACAGCACTCTGCGGACGGTCTGCTTCGTCCGCGCCGAGCTTGACGCCGAATTGGCTGATGACCCGCTGCTTGCGGCCGTGAGCTGGTCCTGGCTCGCCGACGCGCTGGACAGCGCGGGCGCTGAGTACACCGCCCTGGGGGGCACAGTCACTCAGACCTCATCAACCCGGTTCGGTGCTATCGCGGGCCGCGAGCGAGCCAACGACATCGAGCTGCGGGCCTCATGGACCCCCATCGGTGACAGTCTGACGGCACACGCGGAGGCTTTCTGCGAACTGATCGCGGCAGCCGCCGGACTCCCCCCGGTCGGGGTGGTTACTCTCAGCAAGCGGCTCGGTCTGAGTATGTAACCAGGCACCGGTCCGCACGGCGGCGTGCCACGAATGCGTGAATAGACTGAATCGCCCATCATGCTATGGGCGTTAGCTGGCCTTGCCTGCTTCGCCTGATCGGGCGACCGCCGATGGCGGCTTTACGGGCCGATCGGCAAGAAGGTTCACGCAGGGGACCCCGTTAGCCCGCTCGGGCGGCTAGTCTCGCCCGTACGACACCATCCTCGCTCGAGTGACGGCGCGGTTACTCGGACGGGGTCCCGGTGCGGTCGGGGGCACGACCGACTCCAGGAGGTAGCTACGTGGCTGCTGTCGGATACGGCTCGACCGTGAGGTCAGCGCCGTCCGGCGCCGTGCCGGCGTCTTTGGTCCCGCATCCGCGGGAGGAACTGTTCACCGTGTTGGTGGTCGACGACCATCCGTTACTGCGTGAGGCCATCGCCTCACGATTGGTGACGATGGGTGCGGTCACCGTGCACGAGGCCGCATCGGTAGCCGAGGCGAGGGTCCGCGCCCAAGCCTCGGGTCCGTGCGACCTGGCAATACTCGATCTGACCCTGCCTGACGGTAGCGGGCTGGACCTGATCGGGGAGCTGCGCGGATGGGGCTGGACCCGCATCGTGGTGCTGGCCTCATCCGACGACCCGCACGCCGTACGCACTGCGTTCCAGACGGGAGCGCAGGCCTACCTACTCAAATCGGCGTCTCCGTCGGTCGTCACCGACGGCGTGCGTCGAGTCCTTGAGGGTGGGGTCTACGCAGACCCCACCGTCGCGCCGCTCTTGGCGTCGGGCACTCGGGTGGCGGGAACCGACAACACACCGCGAGAGCTGTCAGCCAGGGAGGTGGAGGTGCTTCAACTGGTCGCCGATGGCCAGTCCAACAAGGAGATCGGTGAGGCGCTGAGCCTGTCCGCGCTCACCGTCAAGAGCCACCTGTCCCGGATCGGGCGCAAGCTCGGCACCGGTGACCGGGCGCAGATGGTCGCCCTCGCCATGCGCGCGGGGGTCATCCGCTGACCGACACGACTCCGGTTCCGCTGCTGGAGCCGGCCGCGGGGGTGCCACCAGTGGTCACCTCCGCGGGAGCTCTGGACGCCGCGGTCGCGCTGCTCAGCGGCGGCACCGGTCCGGTGGCCGTGGATACCGAACGGGCCTCCGGCTATCGCTACTGGCAGCGCGCCTATCTCGTACAGCTTCGGCGAGAGGACGCGGGCACGGTACTCGTCGACCCGATCGGCCTTGACGACCTGTCCGAACTGGCCGGCGTACTCAACCCCTTGGAATGGGTGCTGCACGCCGCCTCCCAGGACCTGCCCTGCCTCGCCGAGCTGGGACTGCGTCCGGCCGCGGTATTCGACACCGAGCTTGCCGCTCGACTGGCCGGCCTCGAACGGGTTGGCCTGGCGCCCCTGGTCGAGGAGCTGTTGGGCTATCACCTGCTGAAGGGACACGGCGCCGCGGACTGGTCGCGCCGGCCGCTGCCCGCGGACTGGCTGACCTACGCAGCCCTCGATGTCGAGCTGCTGCTGCCACTGCGGGCCGCGATCGCCGCCGAATTGGATACCCAGGGCAAGTCGACCTGGGCAGCGGAGGAGTTCGAGGCAGTGCGGACCACGACACCGCCCGTTCCCCGGACTGACTCATGGCGACGGACCTCGGGAATGCACCGGCTCCACCAGCCGCGGCAATTGGCCGCGGTCCGTGAGTTGTGGCAAGCCCGCGACCAGATGGCCCGGCAGCGTGACATCGCCCCAGGTCGGGTGCTGCCCGATGCCGCGATCATCGACGCGGCGCTGGCCGAGCCGCCGGACGAGGCCACGCTGCTGTCGCGGCCGGTGTTCAGTGGCCGCTCCCAGCGCCGGCACGTCAAGACGTGGCTGACCGCGCTACAGACGGCTAGAGGATTGCCGGCCGGCGAGCTACCGTCGCTGCGCGCCCAAGGCGAGAGCCCCCCTCCGGTGAACCGCTGGCCAGACCGGGATCCGGCCGCCGCGGTCCGGCTCACCGCGGCGCGTGCCGCACTGACCGAGATCGCCGAACGTCACCGGGTGCCGTTGCAGAACCTGCTGGCACCCGACTTGGTTCGCAAGCTGTGCTGGGAACCCCCTGAACCCCTTGATGCGGCTGCGGTGGAACGCGATCTCGTCGCCGGTGGGGCCCGGCGATGGCAGTGCGACCTCACTGCGCACCCCCTCGCCACTGCCCTCAACTCACCCACGGGGTAGCCACCTACCCGGCTGGGAGGTGCACCGTTACCGCGAGGCCGCCGCCGGGGACCGGTTCGGCGACCGCCGTGCCACCGTGCGCGGCGACCACGGCACGGACGATTGACAGGCCCAGGCCTGCCCCATCGTGTGCGGTCCGAGCGACTCCGCCGCGGTGGAAGGGCTCGAACAACGCGGCCACCGCCTCGGGCGCGATCACGTCACCCGAACTGGCGACCCGCAGCGTCGCCTGTGCCCCCGCCAGACCCGTGCAGACTTCCACCCAGCCACCGTCGACGTTATGCCGCACCGCGTTCTCCACCAGGTTGCCCACGACCCGTTCCAGCAGCGCGGGGTCACCCACCGTCAACGCCGGCGCCCTCGTCCCGCGCACGTGCATGCCCCGACTGCGCAGTTCGGGCGACGCGATCCGCAGCGCGGCCTCGGCCAAGCCGGCGAGGTCAGCCAGCTCCCGGGTCCGAAGCGCGCCACCTTCGGTCCGGGCCAGCATGAGCAGGCCATCGACCAGCTGCTGGGCCCGCAACGTCGCGTCTCGGATCACCGCGGCCATCCGGCGAAGCTCGGCCACATCCGCGGCGGGATCCGCCAGCGTGACGTCCACCTCAGTGCGCACCACCGCCAACGGGGTCCGCAGCTCGTGGCTGGCATTAGCGACGAATCGGCGCTGTGACTGGAACGCGGCTTGTAGCCGATCCAGCATCGCGTCGAAGGTATCCGCGAGCTCGGCCACCTCATCGCGTGGCCCCGGCAGCCGCAGCCTCTCGTCCAACGACTCAGCGGACAGCCGACGCGCGGTAGCGGTCACGTCGTGCAGCGGTCGCAGCATCTGGCCGGTGATCACCCAGGCCAGTAGCACGGTCGCCGCGACCGCAAGCAGGAAGGCCACCGACCCGGCCTGCAGCACGCGCTGCCTCGCCGCCTCCTGCAACGCCTCCCCCAGCTGGCGGGCGGCCACCGGCACTCCGTTGATCTTCACGGTGCTGCCCGGCGGCAAGTCCGGCACGGCGGCCACTACCCCACCGACCAGCAGCCACCCCAACCACAGCAGCAGTGCGCTGACCGCCGCTGACAACCCGGTGGCGACCAGCGTGAGCCGGGCACGCAGCCCCGGCCCGCGGCGCGGCCTCACCAACCGCTCAGGCCGCACCAACCGCTCAGCCGGGTGCAAGGTCGGCGCTGGGCACTCGGTAACCGGATCCCACTACGGTCTCGATGATGCCCGGGTCGCCGAGCTTCTTGCGCAGGGTCATCACGGTCACCCGCACCGTGGTGGTGAACGGATCGGCGTTCTCGTCCCACACTCGTTCCAGCAGCTCTTCGCTACTGACAACGCCACCGCCGGCGGCGAGCAGCACTTCCAGAACCCCGAACTCCTTGCGGGTGAGGTCAACCGGAGTACCGGAGCGGCTGACGGTGCGCCGGGACGGATCGAGCAGCACGTCGCCGGCGGTGAGCCTCGGGGGTACCGCGGGCGTGGCGCGCCGACCGAGCGCCCGCAACCGGGCGACCAGCTCGGGGAACGCGAACGGCTTGGACAAGTAGTCGTCGGCGCCCAGTGACAGCCCGGCCACCCGGTCGGACACGGTGCCGCTGGCCGTGAGCATCAGCACCCGGGTCACCGCCCCGGACCCGGTGATCTCGGCGCACAGCCGGTCGCCGGACATCCCGGGCAGGTCGCGGTCGAGCACCACCACGTCGTACCGGGTCACGGCAGCCTTCTCATGGCCACTGTCGCCGTCGTAGGCGACATCCACGGCCATCCCCTCACGGCGCAGACCACGAGCAACGGCGTCGGCCAGCGGCTGCTCGTCCTCGACGATCAAAATACGCACCCCCCAACGGTGCCACACCTCGCTGCCGGCCCTACACCGGCTCGGATGCGCCTATGTGGCGGATGTACCTATGAGGCAGTGCCAGGGGCATCCACCGCGGCGGGTTCGCCGGTCGGGCGGATCAGCGCGGCGGCCCAGCCAGTCACCGCCCTGGCGACATCCTGCGCGGTCAGGCCGAGGTCGGCCAGCACCTCGTCGCGGGAGCCGTGCGGCAGGAAGCGTTGCGGGATGCCGAGATCACGAAGCGGCACGTCAACCTCGGCGTCGCGCAGGGCGGCGGCCAACGACCAGCCGAAACCACCGTGCCGGCCACCGTCCTCGACACTGACCACCAGCCGGTGCCGGGCGGCCATCCGCACCAGCACGTCAGGTACTGGCAGCACCCACCGCGGGTCGACGACGGTGACCCCGATGCCCTGGTCGGCAAGGCGGCCGGCGACCGTCACAGCGAGCCCGGCAAACGCGCCGACACCCACCAGCAACACGTCGTCGCCGTCCGCCGCAGCGGGCCGGGCCAGCACGTCGACTCCTGCGACGCGCTGCAGCGCGGGCACTGCCTCGATCACCGGGCCTTTGGGGAACCGCACCACGGTAGGTCCGTCGTCCACCGCGACGGCCTCGGCCAGCTCCTCCCGCAGGGTGCCGGCATCGCGGGGCGCGGCCACCCGGATCCCGGGCACGATCCCCAGTACCGACAGATCCCACATACCGTTGTGGCTGGCGCCGTCGTCACCGGTGATGCCGGCCCGGTCCAGGGTGATGGTGACCGGCGCGCTCAACAGCGCCACGTCCATCAGCAGCTGGTCGAATGCCCGGTTGAGGAACGTGGAGTACAGCGCCACCACCGGGTGTAGCCCACCCAGGGCCAGTCCCGCCGCGGAGGTGACCGCATGCTGCTCGGCGATGCCCACGTCGAAGCAGCGGTCCGGGAAGCGTTTGGCGAAAACCGCCAGGCCGGTCGGGCCCGGCATCGCCGCGGTGATCGCGACCAGGTCCTCGCGCGCACCGGCCAGTTTGATGAGTTCGTCGGTGAACACGCTGGTCCAGGAGATACCGGCAGGTGCGATCGGGGCGCCGGTTTCGGGATCCATGACCTTCACCTGGTGCATCAGCTCGGCGGCGTCGTTCTCCGCAGGCCGGTAACCGTTGCCCTTGCGGGTCACCGCGTGCACGATCACCGGGCCGCCGAAGTCCTTGGCTCGGCGCAGAGCGGATTCCATGGTGCCTAGATCGTGCCCGTCGACCGGGCCGAGGTATTTCAGACCGAGATCCTCGAAGAGAATCTGCGGGGTCAGCGCGTCCTTGAGCCCTCGTTTGGCGGCGTGCAGACCGGCATAGATCGCCCGGCCCACCACCGGAGTACGCACGAGGGCCTCCTTGCCGGTGCGCAGCACCCGTTCGTAGCTGGGCTGCAGCCGTAACGTGGACAGATGATCGGCGAAGCCCCCGATGGTGGGTGAGTAGGACCGACCGTTGTCGTTGACCACGATGATCACCGGTCGGTCCTGGCCGGCGGCGATGTTGTTCAGTGCCTCCCAGCACATCCCGCCGGTCAGCGCACCGTCACCGACCACCACCACGACGTGCCGGCGCGGCCCGGACGCAGCGCCGGCCCCGGCGCGAGAGTGGGCGAATGCTTTGGCCAGCCCGTCGGCGTAGGACAGCGCTGCTGAGGCGTGACTGGACTCCACCCAGTCATGCTCGCTCTCCGCCCGGCAGGGGTAACCGGACAACCCACCTCGCTTGCGCAACCGGTCGAATCCCGCGGCCCGTCCCGTGACGATCTTGTGTACGTACGCCTGGTGGCCGGTGTCGAAGATCACTGGGTCGTGCGGCGAGTCGAACACTCGATGTACCGCAAGGGTGAGCTCCACCGCGCCGAGGTTCGGTCCGAGGTGCCCGCCGGTGCGCGACACCTTCTCGACGAGAAATCTGCGGATTTCGCCGGCCAGCTGGGTTGCCGCGGCCACATCAAGGCGCTTGACGTCCTGCGGGCTGTGCACCGACTGCAGCAAGGTCACCGGATCCCCCACCTCGTTCGTCCGCGATGTCCACGGATCGCCTGCCTAGGACGGACCGCCGGTCGCGATCGCGACCGGACTCCCACTCTAGGAGAGACGTCAGGGACCGGCACGGCCGCGCGTTGCGCGGATACATCACAACCACTGGCGGAGCGAGGCGTCAGCGGGCCAGCACAGCGACGCATTCGACGTGGTGAGTCATCGGGAACGCGTCCAGTGCCCGCACCGCCAGCAGCCGGTACCCGCACTGGAGGTAGGCCGCGACGTCTCGGGCCAGCGCCGCCGGGTCACAGCCCAGATGGACGATGCGGGCGGGCCCACGATCAGCCACCGCTGCGGCCACTCGCCGGCCGGCCCCTCGCCGGGGAGGGTCGAGCACCACCACGTCCGGAGGTCCGGGTAGCTGGGCCAACGCGCGCTCCACCCGACCATGGACGAAGCGCACCTGCACCAGGTCGGCCAGCGCTGCCGCGCCGTCGGCCACTGCCCCCCGGGATGCCTCCACGACGGTCACCGCGCCGGATGGCCCGACCTGACCGGCCAGCACCGAGGCGAACAAGCCCACCCCCCCATAGAGGTCCCACACCGTGCCACCGAGCGGCGCGGATGCCCAATCTCCTACCAGCGCCGCCAGCGCGTCCGCGGCGGCGGGATGCACCTGCCAGAAGCCGCGCGCGGACAGCTCCCAGCGTCGACCGGCGGCGTGTCGCACGACGCGTCCGCTGCCGCGGAGTTGTTTCGGCGGACGGCCGGACGGCAGCTGCAGCACGTGTACCCGACTCGAGTCGTCAGCGACCACTTCCAGCTCCTCGCCCGGGCTCCAGCGCCGGGACAACACCTCGTCCAGGGATCCCTGCACAGCCAGCGGGCAGGCCGGCACCGGCAGGACGGTATGGCTGCGGTGCACCCGGAAACCGGGCTGTCCTGTCCCGTCCACCGCGAGCCGGGTCCGGGTCCGCCAGCCCAGCACGCCGCCGGGCAGCTCCTGCACGGTCACCGCGACGTCCAACCCGGCGATCCTGCGCAGCTGCTCGGCCACCACCTGTGCCTTGAGCTCGCGCTGCACCCGGGGGTCGACATGCTGGAAGTCACAGCCGCCACAACCGCCGGGGCCCGATGCCGGACACGGTGGCGTCACCCTCCCCGCCGCGGGTTCGAGCACCACCACCGCGTCGGCCCGGCAGTAAGATCCGCCGCGGTCCTCGGTCACCACCGCCTGGACCCGCTCCCCTGGCAACGCATGCCGGACGAACACCACCCGACCCTCATGGCGGGCCACGCAGAACCCGCCATGGCCCACCGGTCCCACAGTGAGTTCAAGTACCCCGAGCTCAAGTACCCCGAGCTCCCCTACCACGGGCTCCACCTCGACGGCTCCCGCGGGACCTTCCACGTCGGCGGTCACGGCCCGTCTACCCCGCGCGGCGGGGGGCTGGCCGCCGGCGTCTCCGTTGGCTTGCCGCTGGCCGGGGTGCTGTTGCCCGGGCTGCTGCTGGTCGACTTCACGTGATCGGTGTTCATACCCCAGCGCATCGCACCTGGGGCGAGCTCCTCACGGGGCGAAACCGGGGCGGAGGAACGCGCCTGCCAGGGCACGCTGGTCACCATCACGCCGGGCTCGAACAGCAGACGGGCCTTGATGCGAAGCGCGCTCTGGTTGTGCAGGATCTGTTCCCACCAATGGCGCACGACGTACTCCGGGATGAACACCGTCACCACGTTGCGGGGGTTGTCCGAGCGGGCCCGCTTGACGTAGTCGATCACCGGCCGGGTGATCTCGCGGTAGGGCGACTCGACCACCTTCAGCGGAACTGGAAGCCCGCGCGCATCCCACTGCGCGACCAGATCTCGGGTGCTCGCGTCGTCGACATTGACGGTGACCGCCTCCAGTACGTCAGGCCGGGTGGCGCGGGCATAGGCGAGGGCTCGCAAGGTCGGCAGGTGCAAGGTGGCTACCAGCACGATCGCGTGGTTGCGCGACGGAAGCACGGTATCGATCTCCCTGGGCACCAGCTCGGCGGATACCCGGTCGTAATGCTTCCGGATCGCCCGCATGACCAGGAAGATCACCACCATGGCCGCGATCGCGATCCAGGCGCCCTGGGTGAACTTGGTGGCCAGTACCACCACCAACACCGAACCGGTCATCACCAGTCCCAGTAGGTTGATCGCTTGGGACCGCCGCATCCGGCGACGCTGCGCCGGGTCCGGCCCGAGAGCCAGCAGCCGGTTCCAATGCCGCACCATGCCGGTCTGGCTCAACGTGAACGAGACGAACACCCCGACGATGTAAAGCTGGATCAGCCGGGTGACCTCGGCGCCGAAAGCGATCACCAGGATGGTCGCCGCGCCGGCCAGAAAGATGATGCCGTTGGAGAAGGCCAACCGGTCGCCACGAGTGTGCAACTGGCGCGGCAGGTACCGGTCCAACGCCAGGATCGAGCCCAGCACCGGGAAGCCGTTGAACGCGGTGTTCGCGGCCAGCGCAAGAATCAGCGCGGTGACCCCGGTGATGAAGTAGAACGCCACCGGGAAACCGTCGAACACCACCTGAGCGATCTGCGCCACCAAGGTCTTCTGGGCGTAGCCGTGCGGCGCGCCGATCAGTTGCCGCGCCGGATCATCGGCCATCTTCACCCCGGTGAGCTGGGCCAGCACGATCAGACCCATCAGCATGGTCACTGAAATGCTGCCGAGCAGCAGCAGGGTGGTGGCGGCATTGCGGGACTTCGGCTTCTGGAATGCCGGGACGCCGTTGCTGATCGCCTCCACGCCGGTGAGCGCGGCGCAGCCGGAGGAGAACGCCCGCAGGACGAGGAACACCAGCGCGACGCCGACGAGTTGGTTGCCCTCTGCCCGCAACCCGAAACCCGCGGACTCCGCGCGGAGGTGCTCACCGAGCAGCAGCACCCGGATCAGCCCCCAGGCGAGCATCACGATGATGCCGATCATGAAAGCATAGGTGGGAATGGCGAACGCTGAGCCGGACTCCCGGATCCCACGCAGGTTGGCGGCCGTCAGCAGGATGATCGCGGCCACCGCGAACGTCACCTTGTGGGTAGCGACGAAGGGCAACGCCGAGCCGATGTTCGACGCCGCCGAGGAGATCGACACCGCGACCGTCAGGACATAATCCACCAGCAACGCGCTGGCCACCGCCAACCCCGCGGTGCGGCCCAGGTTCACCGTCGCGACTTCGTAGTCCCCGCCACCTGAGGGGTACGCCCGGACGTTCTGCCGGTAGCTGGCGACCACGACCAGCATCACCACAGCGACGGTAAGCCCCACCCACGATGCGAACGAATACGCCGAGATCCCAGCCACCGACAGCACGAGGAAGAGCTCGTCGGGGGCGTAGGCGACCGAGGACAGCGCGTCCGATGCGAAGACCGGCAGCGCGATGCGCTTGGGAAGCAGTGTGTGGGCCAGGCGTTCGCTGCTGAACGGCCTGCCGACCAGGATCCGTTTGACCGCAGTCGCGAGCTTCGACACGCGCAAAGCCTACGGCCGAGCGACAGCCCGGCGGAGGATGGCAGTGGTGTCGGCGATACGGTTTCGGCGAGCACCCCTCGGCAACACCGACCCGGGAGTGACCGCGTGCATGTCGTGATCATGGGTTGCGGCCGGGTGGGTGCCGCTCTGGCCCTGGCGCTGCACCGGCTCGGCCACGATCTGGCGGTGATCGACCATGATCGGCAGGCGTTCCGCCGGCTCGGTACTGACTTCCACGGCCAGCAGGTTCGCGGTACCGGCTTTGATCGCCAAGTGCTCACCGAGGCCGGAATCGAGCGGGCTGGGGCGTTCGCCGCGGTGTCCAACGGCGACAACTCCAACATCATCGCCGCCCGGGTGGCCCGGGAGACCTTCGGCGTGAACCACGTCGTCGCGAGGATCTATGACCCCAAACGGGCCGCAGTCTACGAGCGACTCGGTATCCCGACGGTGGCCACCGTGCCCTGGACCACTGACCGGTTCCTGCGAATGCTGCTGCCCGACGGCGTGGCAGCGGCGTGGCGCGACCCGTCGGGCACGGTAGCGGTGCTGCAGCTGCCGCTGCACGAGGGTTGGGCCGGGCGCACCGTCGGCGACGTCCAAGCGCACACCGGCGCGCGGATCGCCTTCATCGTCCGGTTCGGTACTGGAGTGTTGCCCGATCACAACACCGTGGTGCAGGCCGACGACCAGGTATACGCCGCAGCCGTCTCCGGCACCGTCACCGATGTCACCACCGCGGCCGCCGCTGCGCCCCTCAACGACTGAGCCATCACGCTGACCTTGGGAGCCGCCATGCGCGTGACCATCGCTGGAGCGGGCGCGGTGGGCCGGTCCATCGCGACCGAACTGCTCGAGTTCGGCCACCAGGTGATGCTCATCGAACGAGATCCTGATCAGTTTGATCCTGCCGACGTCGAGGGCGCCGAATGGATTCTCGCCGATGCCTGCGAGCTGGCCTCGCTGGAGGATGCCGGGCTGGAGCACTCCGACGTCGTGATCGCGGCAACCGGCAACGACAAGGTCAACCTGGTGGTCTCGCTGCTGGCCAAAACGGAGTTCGCGGTACGGCGGGTGGTGGCCCGGGTCAACGACCCGCGAAACGAGTGGCTGTTCACCGAGTCGTGGGGGGTGGATGTCTCGGTGTCGACCCCGCGGATACTCGCTGCGATGGTCGAAGAAGCAGTCTCCGTCGGCGATCTCGTGCGGCTGATGACCTTGCGACAAGGGCAGGCGAACCTCGTCGAGGTCACGCTGCCCGCGGATACCCCGCTGGCCGGACTGCCAGTACGGCAGCTGCAGCTGCCCGCCGACGCCGCGCTGGTCACCATTCTGCGTGGTGGCCGGGTGATCGTCCCGCAAGGCGACGATCCCCTCGAGGGTGGGGACGAGCTGCTCTTCGTCGCCGCGGCGCAGGTGGAACCCGACTTGCGGGCGGCGCTGGACCGTCGGCAGAGCTAGCCGGCGACCGCCGCTACTCGCACGGCACGCCGGATCGCCCAGATGGTGACCAATGCCGCCACCGCGGTCAGCGGCAGGCCCATCGCCAGCCGGGCCACGCCGAGCAAGTCGGTCTGTTGCACGTCGTACAGGTAGTGCTGGACACCGAAGCGGGCCAACAGGAAAACCGCCCAGACCACGGTCGCCACATCGAAGCCGGACCGGGCGCGGCGGTCGGCCCGCCAGCCGAAGCTGGAACCGTTGAGCGCCGACCACAGTACGCCGACCAGCGGACGGCGTACCACCACTGACAACATCAGCACCAGCCCCGCCACCAGGCTGTACCAGATGCCGTAGAGGAAGAATCCCCGTGCTTCGCCGGTGCGGTAGGCGATGAAGGCGCAGACGGCTACCCCGAGGATCCCGGAGACGGCCGGCTGGAGTGGCTCCCGGCGGACCAGCCGCCACACCCCCACCGCGATCGCGACCCCTAACGAAGCCCAGATCGCCGCTTGCAAGCCGGCGAGCGGATTCACCGCCACGAAGGCCACTGCGGGCACGGCCGAGGACACCAGGCCCCCGACACCGCCCATCTGCTCCAGCAAGGTCGGAGTGCGTTGCTCGGGCTGCTCCGGGGCCCCAGGGGCCGCGTCGGTAGTCGCATGCTCTGCCGAGGACCCGGATGTGGACTCTGTCATGAACTCCGCTGCAGCTCGTAGTAGGGGTTGTAGAGAACCTTGCGGCCGTTCCGGACGGCGATCCGGCCCGACGCCTTGACGGTCCGCCCAGGTTCGACGCCAGGGATCCGTCGCCGCCCCAGCCACACCAGGATAATCGCCTCCGAGCCATCGAACAGCTCCGCCTCCAGGGTAGCCGCCGCCGCACGAGGGCAGTGCTCCACGCTGCGCAGCCGGCCCAAAACGGTCACCGCCTGACCGGCGCAACATTCGCTGGCCCGCCGCGCACCGGCTTGCTCAACACAGCGCGACAGATCCTCAGCGTCCAGCTCGGACGTTTCGCTGGTGAGCTTGCGGACGAGTCGCCGCCAGTAGCCAGGAGCCGCTTCGCTCATGTCGATCTCCGGACTGCGATCACGGGTTCCTCGACGGACCCGCTCGACCGCCAGCGTAACCCGATCTCAACCTCATTCCTCGCGGCCACAGCCGATGTCGCCCGTCTGTGGTTCTCGCTGCTCTGTTCGGTCTCTCAGCCGCCGTCGGCCGCGGTGGCGACCAGCTCGGCGGTTGCCTCCTTGAGCTGGTCGCCCAGTGGTCCGGGCAGTTGCAGTGGCAACGGGCTGCGCACCGGCAGCGCTTCTGAACCACGGACCACCACGGTCTGCCGGACGAGGTCGCGGAGCACCGCGATTCGAGCGTCGGAATGTTCCGCGGTGCCGACCGCGACACCGCGGAGCATCCACCGTGGCCCGTCTACCGCCAGGAAACGCAGGACTCCCTGCTCGGTCACGGCCTCGATTTCCTCGCCCCACTCGCCAGGGACCCGGCCGACCCGGCCACCATCGGCTCGCAGTCTGGTCACCAACTCCGGGACAACCTCGCGCCACAACCCGCCGCTGCGGGGAGCGGCGAACGCGGTGATGGTGAACTGACCGACGCCAGTGATCAAATGCACCGCGCGCAGCGGACCGGACCTGTCCACCTCGACCTGAAGTTGCGCGCCCTCCGGGACCGGCAACCGCAGTGAGCCGAGATCAAGCCTGATCCACCCGTCATTAGGCGCGTCGTCGGCGTCATACGGCCCAAACGCCGGTTCTCTCCCAGAAATACTTTCTGCAACCCGGTTGGCGATGGTTTCGGTAGCACTGTGCGGAACACCGTCGGGCGCCTCGACGTCCTCGGCACTACCGGGCGTCGGTGTCTCGTCTTGGGGCTCGCCTCGGGCCCCAGTGCGACTGCCGAACACAGTGCGACTGCCGAACACAGTGCGACTGCCGAACACAGTGCGACTGCCGAACACAGTGCGACGTCCGAACACTTAGCACTCTCCCTGTGTGGTCCCGCCGTGCTGGCTCGTCCCGGTTGAGCCGTAACCGTTCGTTCCCCGCGGGGACTGCGGTAACGCGGTCACCTCGCGAAACGCGGCACGCTCCACCCGCTGCACGACAAGTTGCGCGATCCGATCCATCCTGCGCAGCACCGCAGGTTCGCGCAGGTCATGGTTGACCAGGCAGACCCGCAGCTCGCCCCGGTAGCCGGCGTCGATGGTGCCCGGCGAGTTGATTACCGCCAGCCCTGCCTGCGCCGCCAACCCCGAACGGGGGTGCACGAACGCCGCATAGCCAGCGGGCAACGCGATCGCGATGCCGGTGCCCACCACCGTGCGCTCGCCCGGCGCAAGCACAACGTCGCGGGTGGTGACCAGGTCGGCACCGGCGTCATCGGGGTGAGCGTATCCGGGCACTGGTACCTCCGGATCCAGCCGGGTCAGCAGGACCTCAACGGGATACAGCTCGTCCGGGGACACGGCCGGCGAGACTACCCTCAGCCTGGTGCGCGATCGTCCAGCCCCCGGCCAGCGCCCGTCCGGCGTCGAGCCGGTCTTCGACGAGCGGCTCGCCGTACCGCTGTGGTGGTGGCCGCTCGGTTTCGGCGTGGCGACGTTGCTGGCGGCTGAGGTCCATATGGGGTATCCGGGGGTGCGCGCCTGGTTGCCGTACCTGCTGATAGTGCCGCTGACCTGCGTCGTGTTGCTGCGGATGGGTCGGCACCGGGTTGCGCTGCGCGCCAATGAGTTGCGGGTGGGTCCGGCACACGTCTCGATCCGTCATCTGGGACACGTCGAGGTGATCCCCCCGGACGCCAAGCGACGCGTGCTGGGTCCGGACCTGGATCCAGCAGCGTTCGTACTGCATACCGGGTGGGTCGGGCCAGTGTTGCGGGTCACGCTCATCGATCCAGCCGATCCCACTCCCTACTGGGTCTTCAGCGTGCGCCACGCTGAAGAACTCGCCGCGTTGCTCCGGGCCTGCACCGACGAGGTGCCCCGAAGCAGCACCGAACCACGCTTCCCCAGTCGGTAGCAGGCCATCGATGAAACGCGCCGCTTACGCCGCGCAGTCCCGGCACACCATCCGCCCGTTGCGTTGTTCGGCCAGCCTGCTGCGATGATGGACGAGGAAGCAGCTCGAGCAGGTGAACTCGTCGGCCTGCTTGGGCAGCACTCGAACAATCAGCTCCTCGCCGGACAGGTCGGCGCCAGGCAACTCGAAGTTCTCCGCGGACTCCGACTCGTCGACGTCAACCGCACCGGACTGGGCCTCGTTCCGCCTCGCCTTGAGCTCGTCTAGCGAGTCCTCGGCAAGCTCATCCGCCTCGCTCCGTCGCGGAGCGTCGTAGTCGGTAGCCATGATTCCCACCCCTGAGTCGTACTGGTCATGCCGCAGCACAAACGCACAAGCACGCTGATTTGTGCCCGAGACGTCGGTCACACTTCGACGCATCGGGCGCGGCGCTGGCGTGCGCCCCCACCGTGATCCCCTCTGCGGCGCCAGAGCGGCGAGAGAATAGCTCGCCAACCGGTGCAATGCGCGCATTTCCCCGGCGTGTCTCGCGGATGGCGCGCCGGGTGTCGCCACTGGGCTCCCCGCCAACTGGGCGAACCCGGCTCCGGACACGCCGTAGCGGGCTGCGTTGATCCCGCCCCGCACCTACCCTCGGTGCAGGGACTGGCCAGGTCAGGGGCCAGGGAGGGCGGGGCCGTGGCTGCGGTGGGCTCGTCGGACGGGCGGATGCAGGGCTACCGCACCCGCAGGCCGCTGCGTGCACTCGTTCTGGTGGTGATTCTCAGCACCGCAGTTGGGTTGGTCTGGCTCAGCGTGCTGCATCAGACTGAGAACGGCTGCCAGAATCCCGGGCCAACCGCTGCGGGTCAGACCATCTCGGGCCGGCAAATCCCGGCCGACGGCCTGGATGCGGTACCGCCCGCGCCGCCCCAATTCACCCGAGTGCGAGTGCTCAACGCCAACGGGAGACCCGGCGAGGCGACCGTCGTGGACGCCGCGCTGGCACAACTGGGGTTTGCCTCCACCAGCCCGGCGAACGATCCGCAGCACCCAGGTCTGGATCTGCGCTGCTACGGCGAGATCCGCTTCGGGGCCGCGGGGCAGGCGGCGGCCCGGACGCTGAGCCTGGCGGTGCCCTGCGCCGAGCTCGTCCACGATGTCCGACTCGACTCGGAGATCGACCTGGCTCTGGGCACCAAATTCCTCGCGCTGCGACCCAATGGCGCCGCACGCACGGCTCTGCTGGAGTCGGCCGGACTCGGTCGTCCGATGCAGGGTGTATCGCCCCATGGCGGCCTGGCCGCCCAATCCGAACCTTCCTCGACGGCCCAGTCCGCCACCTCCATCGCCCAGTCGGCGGTACCCGTGGTCGATCCCAGCCTCCTTCGCCGGGCGCGTCAGGTGAGGTGCTGACGGCGTCAGACTGCGTCAGCTCCGCACTGCGTCATCAGCTCTGCCAGCCCGTCAACGATCCCGGGCGTGGCCGCGAGGAGGAAGTCCGATCCGCGCGGGGGCAACCGGACCACCGCGCCGGCCTCCGCCGCGATCAGGGCACCTGCCGCCCAGTCCCAGCGATGCAGTCCGTGCTCGGCGAAGCCGTCCAACCAACCGGACGCGACCGAGCACAGATCCAAGGCAGCCGATCCCGCGCGGCGCAGGTCCCGGATCTTCGGCAGCATGCCGGCCACCATCGCGGCCTGCCGAGCCCGTCGCTCGGCCCGGTAAGAAAAGCCGGTACCAATCAGCGACAGCTCCAGCTGGGTAGCCCCGCTGACCCGCAATGCGACCCCGTCGCAGTGCGCCCCGCTGCCTCGCGCCGCGCTCCACAGCCGACCGGCCGCAGGCTGCGCCACCGCCGCGGCCAAAGACTGCCCGTCGCGCTGCACCGCCACCGACACGCCATACCAGGGCAGCCCGTAGAGATAGTTCACCGTGCCGTCGATGGGGTCGACCACCCAGCACAGGCGACCCGCCGCCGCCTCGCCGCCCTCCTCCTCGCCCAGTACCGGCTCCCCTGGCCGCCACTGGGCGAGCAGCCGCCGGGCCAACCGCTCGGCCGCGGTATCCGCCGCAGTCACCACGTCCGTGGCGCTGGTCTTGGTCTGCACCAGTCCGGGCCCCGCGAGCCGCATCCGCACCACGAGGTCGCCGACCTGTTGGGCCACCGCCACGG
>JALYTS010000224.1 GCA_030854185.1 Actinomycetota bacterium
TGATCAGGGTGTGGGCGAGCCGGTTCGCGCGGGTGTTGAGCTGGCGGTAGGTCAAGGTGGTGTCGTCGGAGACCACCGCGACCGTATGCGGGGTGACCGCCACTTGGGTTTGGAACAACACCGGCAGTGTGGCGGGGGGTAGGGGGTGGGTGGTGTCGTTGCAGGTGTGGAGCAGATGGTGGCGCTCGGTGGGGGTGAGGATGTCGATGCGGCTGATCGGCCGGTCCGAGTCAGCAACCGCCGCCTCCAACAGGCGTACCCAACGTGCCAGCAGCGTCTGGACTGTTGGGGGGTCGAACAGGTCAGCAGCGTATTCGACATTCCCGTCGATGCCCTGGCAGCGGCCGTCGGGGCCACGCCGCTCCCACAGACTGAAACTAAGGTCGAACTTGGCGGCGCCGGTCGGCGCTGGGACGAAACTGACATCGAGCCCGGATAACTGGAAGTCGGCCTCGAGGGCGTTCTGCAACGCCAGCATGATTTGGAACAGCGGGTGATGCGCCAGGGACCGGGTGGGGTTGAGGACCTCGACTAGATACTCAAACGGCATATCTTGATGCGCATAGGCGGCCAACGCCGTCTCTCGCACCCGCCCCAGCAGTTGCGCGAAACTGGGATTGCCGGACACATCGGTGCGCAGCACCAGGGTGTTGACGAAAAAGCCGACCAGGTCATCGAGTGCTTGGTCGGTGCGCCCGGCGATGGGGCTGCCCACCGGGATGTCGGTCCCCGCGCCCAGTTTGCTCAGCAGCGCGGCCAAGCCGGCCTGCAATACCATGAACAGGCTGGCCCCGCCGCGACGGGCCAGCTCCCGCAGCCCCTCGTGCAACGCCGGTTCCAGCCGAATAGTCAGGTGATCACCGCGGTAGGACGCCGCTGGGGGGTGGGGTCGGTCGGTGGGCAGGTCGAGGTGGTCGGGTAGTCCGGCCAGTTCCTGGGTCCAGTAGGTGAGTTGGGTGGTGAACAGGCTGTCGGGGTCAGTGTGGTCGCCCAGCAGCCGGTGTTGCCACAGGGTGTAGTCGGCGTACTGCACCGGCAGCGGTGCCCACTTGGGTGCTTGGTCTTGGCAGCGAGCTGCGTACGCGGCGGCCAAATCGTGTGACAGGGGGCCCATCGACCAACCATCAGCGGCGATGTGATGCACCAACAACAGCAGCACATGCTCCTGGGGTGCCAGGGTGAACAGCTCGGCTCGCACCGGTGGCTCGGTGGCAAGGTCGAACCCGTAGCGGGCTGCAGCGGCCAACGCCTCTGGCAGCTCGGTCCCGGTGACATCGGTGACGGGGAGCTGAGGGCTGGCTACCTCGACGTCCAAGACCAGCTGGCGCGGCGCCCCCTCAACCTGCGGGAAGATCGTGCGCAGGCTCTCGTGGCGGGCGACCACGTCGCCCAGGGCGGACTGCAGGGCTTGGTGGTTCAGATCACCGGACAGGCGCAGCGCGAGGGGCATGTTGTAGGTGGGGCTGGGGCCTTCCATCTGGTGGAGGAACCACAGCCGGCGTTGTGCGAAGGACAACGACACCACATCCGGGCGCTCACCCGCCGTCAACGCCAGGCGTGCCTGCCCGGCACCGCCCACGCACGCGGCCAGCCCGGCCACGGTCGGCGCCTCAAACAGCGTACGCAGCTCCAACTCCACACCCAAGGTGGCGCGTACCCGGGCAATCAGTCGGGTGGCCAGCAGCGAGTGCCCGCCCAGGTCGAAGAACCCGTCGTCGACACCAACTCCGGCCAGGCCCAGCACCTCAGCGAACAATTCACACAACAGTTGCTCCTGCGGAGTCCGCGGCGCCCGACCCGCACCAGGCGATCCGTATTCGGGAGTGGGTAGCGCTCGGCGGTCCAGTTTGCCGTTGGGCATCATCGGCAAACCGTTCAACATCACAATCGCGGAGGGGATCATGTAGTCGGGTAGCCGTTGGCGCAGGTGTTTCCGCAGCGAGTCTGGCCGGCACCCGTTGCCGCCGGCAGCTACCACGTAGGCGACGAGCCGTTTGTCCCCGGGCCGGTCTTCGCGGGCTACCACTGCAGTTTGTACGACATCCGGGTGCGCGGCGAGTGCAATTTGGATCTCGCCCAGTTCGATCCGGAATCCCCGGATCTTAACCTGATCATCCGCGCGGCCGACGAATTCCAAGTTCCCGTCACCACGCCAGCGGACCAGATCACCAGTGCGATACAGGCGAGCCCCCGCCGGACCATAAGGATCCGCAACGAACCGCTGAGCCGTCAACCCCGCCCGACGCAAATAACCCCGCGTCAACCCCGCCCCACCGATGTACAACTCACCCATCACATCCGGCGGCACCGGCTGCAACCCAGTATCGAGCACATACACCCGAGCATTCGCAATCGGCCGACCAATCGCTGGACCGGGAGAGTCGCCTACCCGCGCTATGAGCGTATCGACTGTGCATTCGGTCGGCCCATAGAGGTTGAACCCCTCAACCCCGTCCACCGCCCGTAGTTGGTCCCACAACTGGTCTGGAACGGGTTCTGCGCCTATCACCACCACCGTTGGCCGCCACCGGCCGCTATCCAGCAGTCCCTTAGATACCAGCAGCTGCACATACGACGGTGTGGCATCGACAGAATCGATGTGCTGCCGGGCGACGTAGGCCACCAATCTATCGGGGTCGGTCCGCGTCACCTCGTCGAGGACATGCAACTCATGACCGGCGAACATCCACAACAGCTGATCCCACGATGCGTCGAACGAAAACGACGTCGTCTGCGCAAGCCGCAGTCGACGACCCTTTACTTTCGTCATCAACGGCGCGAGCACACCCTCACGATGAGCGTAGAACAAATTGATCACATTTTGATGGCAGACCACGACGCCTTTGGGGGTGCCGGTGGAGCCGGAGGTGTAGATGACGTATGCCGGATGCTCAGGGCGCAGGGGGGTGGTGCGGTCGGTGTCGGTGGGGTCGGTGTCCGGGTGATTGTTGA
>JALYTS010000143.1 GCA_030854185.1 Actinomycetota bacterium
GCCGAGATCTTCGACCTGCACCGCTGGGCACCCCAGACTTAGGTCATAGGAAACCTGAGGATCCACACCCATCGTGACCAGCGGAAACGCCGATCTAGATCACGCTAGCCCGGAAACTCCCGCTAGGTCCCACAGGTTCGCGCGGTTCCGGCTGGCGGTGGTCCAGGCGGCTTGGGTGCGTTCGATCGGTTCGAGGGCCGGTTCGCGGGAGAGTTGGAAGGTGCCCCAGTGCATGGGCACCATGATCCGGGCGTCTACGTCGGAGGCGGCCTGCGCGGCCTCCTCCGGGTCCATGTGCATGGTGTGCATGAACCAGCGCGGCGCGTACGCGCCTATCGGCAGCATCGCCACGTCAATCCCCGGGTAGCGCGATCCGATCTCGGCGAAAAACGGGCCGTAGGCGCTGTCCCCCGCGTGGTAGACCCGCAAGCCCGGCAATGTGAGCACGAAGCCACCCCACAGGGTCGCGCAGTGGTCGAACAGGCCTCGGCGGCTCCAGTGGTGCGCCGGCACGAAGGTCACCTCCAGCGGGCACACCCGAACCGTCTCCCACCAGTCCAGCTCGGTTACCGCGGTGAAACCGCGGTAACGGAACCACCGGCCGAGCCCGCCGGGGGCCACCACCGGGGTGTCCCGAGCCAGCGGGCGCACCGTCGGCGCGTCGAGGTGGTCGTAGTGGTTGTGGCTGATCAGCAGGAGATCCAGCGGTGGCAACCGGTCCATGCCAGGTGGGGTGAACCGCTGGCCGGCACCCAGGATCCGAGAAGACAGCACGGGATCCACCGCCACAGTAAGACCGCCGAGTCGCAACAGGAACGAGGCATGCCCCAGCCAGGCCAACCACGAGCCGGTATCCGGCAGCGGTGACCGCACAGCAACCGGAATCCGCGACACCCCTGAACTAGCGCCGGCGAAGCCGCCCTCCCGCCACAAGCGCAGGAACTGCGGCGGACCAGGCAGCGGTGCGGTGACCCGATCGGCGAAGGACCGGGGCCAGCGTCTGGTCAAAAGGCCGGCCACGGGATCGCCGGCCAGTTCCCGTTGGGCGCCGGGAACGTCGCAGTGGCGAGCAGCAGATCGGTCCGCTCCCGCACCGCCCGCACTTCGGCCCGGGTCACGTGCTTGGCCAGCGCAGTGCCCAACTCAGAATCAAGCGAGGACCGCACCCGGCGCAGCACGTCAAGAACCGCAACGGGCAACGGCTGGCCCAGGAAACCCCACAGCACGGTGCGCAGCTTGTCCTCGCGGTGCAGGCAGATCCCGTGGTCCACCCCGTACACCGCGCCGTCGCACCCGGCCAGGACATGCCCGCCCTTGCGGTCAGCGTTGTTGAGCAGCACATCCAGCACAGCCATCCGGCGCAGTGCGTCGGTGTCGGCGTGTACCAGCAGCGCCGGGTCGCCGTAGCGGTCGTGGGCTCGAAGCACCGGGCGCCAGCCCGCCGGCACCGCGTCCAGCGCCACCACATCCACTAGGCCGCGCTCGTCTTCGATGTCGATCCACAGCTGCACCATGCCCGGCCCCAGCGGTCCCGGTCGCAGCACTGTGGGCGGCACCAACGACCACCCGGTGGCCTCGGAGAGCAGCCAGCTGGCCACCTCCCGGCCGGCCAGGGTGCCGTCCGGGAAGTCCCACAGCGGGCGCTCGCCGCGGATCGGTTTGTAGACACACTCGGCGCTGACCCCGTCGCAGTCCACGGTGCACAGCAAGGTGGCGTTGGAGGCCTCGATGATCCGGCCGGTGACCTCCAGGCGACCGTGGTGCAGTAACGGCAGCGCCGCCGGATCGGTGGGCAGCACCGCGGCCCCGCTCAGGCCTCGGCCTGGCGACGGTAACCATTCTGCCGTGGACAGATGTGCCCCTGGGGCCCCAACGGCTCCTTGCACAGCGGGCAGGGCAGGCGCCCCGCCGAGAGCACCCGCTCAGCCCGGGTGGCGAACGCCCGGGCCTGCACGAGCGACAGGAACACCCGCACCGCGTCGGGGCCGTCCTCGGTGTCGTCGAGCACCATGGACTCGTCGACCTCCTGCTCGCTCACCGCGAGCAGCTCGACGACGATGGCCCGCGACTCGATGTCCCAGCCCAAGCCCATGGTGCCGACCCGGAACTCCTGCTCGACGGGGGTGCTCAACGGCTCGGTGTCCACCGCCGGCTCCTCCGTGGGCTCGATGGCGGCATCGCCCAGTCGCCGGACGACCTCATCGAGCAGCGCAGACAGCCGTTCGGCGAGAACAGCGACCTGCTCCTTCTCCAGCTGCACGCTGACCACCTTGGCCTCGTCCACGGCCTGCAGGTAGAAGGTGCGGTCGCCGGGCTCGCCGACGGTGCCCGCGACGAACCGATCGGGGGTGCGAAAGACATGGATGACACGCGACATGGCACCGTCGACACTAGAGCACCTGGTGACACCAGACGACCGGGCATCGTCCGGCAGCGGCCATCCCCTGCCTCAGCTGGTGCCGGTCGAACCTCCGGGCGTGGCGTCCGACGAGGGCCGCCGCCGGCGCCGGCGCTTGGGCGGGACCAGCGAACGCAGATCATCACCGCAGTCGTTGACCCGCTGCACGAACGGTCGGGTCTCGGTGTAGGTGACGACGCTGACCGAGCACGGGTTGGCGACGATGCGCTGGAAGCCGTCCAGGTGCACGCCCAGCGCGTCGGCGAGCACCGCCTTGATGACGTCGCCGTGGCTACAGACCAGCCACAGCACTTCTGGGCCGTGCTCGGCGACCAGCTTGGCGTCCCACTCGCGGACCGCGGCCACCGCCCGGGCCTGCAGCGCGGCCAAGCCCTCCCCACCGGGGAACACCGCCGCTGAAGGGTGCGCCTGCACCACCTTCCACAGCGGTTCCTTGCCCAGCTTGCGCAGCTCCCGCCCGGTCCACTCGCCGTAGTCCACCTCGACGAACCGGTCATCGACGGACACCTCGAGCGCGCGCGCCTGCGCCAGCGGGGCCACCGTCTCCCGGCAACGCTGCAACGGGGAACTGACCACCGCCGCCAGCGGCAACTGCGCGAGGCGCTCGACCAGCGCCTGGGCCTGAGCCAGACCGTCCTCGTCGAGGGTCACCCCAGGGGCGCGCCCGGCCAGCACCCCCGCGGAGTTCGCCGTGGACCGGCCATGTCGGAGAAGGATCACGGTGCCCACGCCGCCACCCTACGCACCCGCTAGCGTGCCCCCGTGCAACAGCGTTATCTCGGACGCAGCGGACTGCGGGTGTCACGGCTGGCGCTGGGCACCATGACCTGGGGCCGCGACACCGACGCCGAGGAGGCCGCCACCCAGCTCGTCGCCTTCATCGACGCCGGCGGGACGTTCGTGGACACCGCGGACGTCTACAGCGAGGGCGAGTCGGAGCGGATTCTCGGCTCCCTGCTGGCTGAGGTCATCCCCCGGGACGAGGTGGTGCTCGCCACCAAGGCGGTGGCCCACCGCGACGACGGGCCGTTCGGCGGCGGCGCGTCCCGGGCGGCGCTGCTCGCCGCGTTGGACGGGTCGCTGCGCCGGCTGCGCACCGACCACATCGACCTGTGGCAGCTGCATGCCTGGGATCCGGCCGTGCCGGTGGAGGAGACGATGTCCGCGGTGGCCGACGCGGTGCGCAGCGGCAAGGTCCGCTACGCCGGGGTGTCGAACTACACCGGCTGGCAGCTCGCCACCGCCAAGGCCGTCTCCGAGGTGCCGCTGGTATCCACCCAGGTGGAGTACTCGCTGCTGGAGCGGGGGGTGGAACGCGAGGTGGTGCCCGCGGCGGCCCACCACGGGGTGGGCCTGCTGCCCTGGGCACCGCTGGCCCGCGGGGTGCTCACCGGCAAGTACCGCACCAGCACCCCGGCCGGTTCCCGGGCCGCGTCGCCGCACTACGCGCGATATGTGGAGCACCACCGCACCGACCGGGCGAACCGGATCGTGCAGGCCGTGGCCACCGCCGCCGACGGGTTGGGGGTGTCCCCACTGGAAGTCGCCTTGGCGTGGGTCCGAGACCGGCCGGGCGTGGTTGCCCCGGTCGTCGGCGCCCGCAACGCCACCCAGCTGGCCGGCTCGCTGGCCGCTGAGGAAGTGGAGCTGGCGCCCGCGATCCGGGCCGCGCTGGATGACGTCAGTGCAATTGAATTGGGTTATCCGGAACGTCCGCTTGGCTGACCCGGTGCATGGCCACCGCCATGTCACGGGCGGCGCGCACCGTGCCCCGGACAGATCCGGACACTTTGGACCGCCCTCCGGTGCGCGGCCGGTACTCGACGTCGAACTCGCGCACCCGCCAGCCGGCGGCACCGGCCCGCAGCAGCAACTCCAGCGGGTAACCGCAGGCACGGTCGGTCACTCCCAGATCGAGCAGCGCTTGACGGCGGCCGACCCGGATCGGTGCGATGTCGTGGACCGGCAGCCCCCGCTGTCGCAGCACCGCGGAGAGCACCAGGTTGCCGGCCCGGGCGTGCCACGGCCACGCACCGGCCTGTGGTACCCGGCGCCCGACGGCGAGATCACTGCCGTTGGCTGCCTCAGCGACCAGCTGGGGCAGCGCCTGCGGCGGAAGCGATCCGTCGGCGTCCAGCACGCCGACCAGATCGGCGGTCGCGGCGAGCAACCCGGCGTGCACCGCGGCGCCGTAGCCACGCCGCGGTTCGGACACGACGGTGGCACCGCAGGCGATAGCGACGGCGACCGTGTCATCGGTGCTGCCGTTGTCGACGACGAGGACCCGGTAGCCCGCAGGCATCGCGGCCAGGACACCGGGCAGCGCCTCGGCCTCGTCCAGGCACGGCAGCACGATGTCGACCGTGGTAGTCACAGTTGATGACGTTATCGCTTAGACGGAGTAACCGCCCACCGGGATGGTTACAGCTCGGTCACGGAGGACTGCACAGGGTCAGCGGCGCACCGGTAGGGTGTCCGTCCATTTAGCGGATTAATGCCAACATACGGCTACCTGGGGATGACGCGGGGGTGTCAGGTCAGGAATGCTTGACCCCACACCTCGCCCCTAACCGACATGGAGGTCGGTGTGCTCGGTGCCCAGCGCGCGGCGATGCTTGCTGCGTTGCTCGTCGCCGGGCTGGTAGCAGGATGCGGCACGGTGGGCGGCTCCGCCGGGCAGCAAGCGGTCGCCCCCGTCGAGCCGGCGTCGGCGCCGCTAGGCGGCCCGGCACCAGCGGGGACCGTCGTGCCGCTCGGCGCGCCGGCTACCGACGTGGTCTTCGATCCCCGCACGCAGACGGTGGCGGTAGCGCTGGACGACCCGCCGCGGTTGCTGCTGACCACACTGGACGCCGCAGCGCGATCTCGACAGGTGCCGCTACCGGGACCGGCCGCGGATCTCGTGCTCGCAGCCGACGGCGGCCCGCTGCTGGTGCCGATCACCACGCCGGGGTCTCTGGTCCGCGTCCCGCTCGACGGCGGGATACCGAGCAGGACGGATCTCGCCGGCTCGGCGCGCGGGACGGTCACAGTGGGTGGCATGACCGTGGTTTCGTTGGGTGACCGGCTGGTCGTGCTCGGCGGCAATCGGCTCATCCCGGGATTCATCGACGCAACCCGCCTGGTGCCTGCCGGCAACCGTGGCGGACCCAAGATCTGGGTTCTCGACCGGGGCCGCAGTGCGGTGACGGTCGTGGACCTGGCTACCGGCGAGACCAGTCCCGCGCTGCGCGCGGGCAACGGAGCCGCCGGTGCGGTGGCCGACAGGTTCGGTCGGCTGCTGGTCACCGACACCCGCGACGGCGAGCTGCTGGCCTTCGCCGGTGATCCACCCGTGCTGCGGCAGCGTTTCCCGCTGCCGGGCGCGCCTTACGGGCTGGCCTATGACGGCCGGCGGGATCTGGTGTGGGTCACCCTGACCGGCCGCGATGAGGTAGTCGGGCTCGGGGTGGCAGGGGGCGAGCCGGTGGTCATTCACCGCTTCCCCACCGTGCATCAACCCGATGCAGTGGCAGTCGACCCGGTCAGCGGCCGGGTCGTCGTCGTCTCCGCATCAGGAGCAGGACTGCAGGTGATCGATCCCGGACGGGTGGTGCAGTAGATGATCGAGACAATTGACGGTGATGGCCTCGACTGGGAGTACCAGCCGCTGCGGTTACCGCCGGAGGTATCCCGGCGAACCGCAGCGACTCAGCTCGCGGTGCAGGCCGAATTCGCGGGCTGGGAACTGTCCCAGGTGCGGATGTATCCCGGCGGCACGCGCACCGTATGGCTGCGCAGGCAGCGGACAGCCGTCGCTCAGCCCAAGCTTTCGTTGTAAACCGTCCAGGCCCCCAGTACGAAGCAGGGCCCGCGCCGTCCGGTGCGGACCCCACTGGTGAGTCTGGTGGTCGATCCGGGTCGGGAGGCCCCGACCCTGTGAGCAGCCGTCAGGACTGCAGCGCGCGGATCTTGTCGGCCTGCGGACCCTTGGGTCCCTGAGTGATCTCGAACTCCACCCGCTGGTTCTCCTCCAGCGAGCGGTAGCCGGTCGCCTCGATCGCCGAGAAGTGGGCGAAGACGTCGGGGCCGCCACCATCCTGGGTGATGAAGCCGTACCCCTTCTCCGCGTTGAACCATTTGACCGTGCCCGTCGCCATCTTCCATCTCCTTGCTCGGGCCGCTGTCCGGCCCGCAATGCGGGTGTCCCGGCTCGCTGTCGTGCCCATCCGGCTGCGCCCTCATGGACCACGCCGGCCGGACACAACGAACGCCTGTGGCGCTTGCTCCACAGGCGTTCGTTGGAACCAAGACTGCTACGCGCGCGACGTTAGCAGAATCAACAGCTCCGGAGGAACCGGTCGAGCACTCGAGTGCCGAATGTCAACCCGTCAATCGGTACCCGTTCGTCCACACCGTGGAACAGCGCTCCGAAATCGAGATCGGGCGGCAGCCGCAACGGCGCGAACCCGAAACAGCGCATTCCCAGCTGGCTGAACGCCTTGGCATCAGTGCCGCCGAAGAGCATGTAGGGGACGGTTCGCGCGCCGGGATCCTCGCGCCGGATCGCGGCGTCCATCGCGCCGACCAGGTCACCGTCGAAGGTCGTCTCCACCGGCGGCAGGTTCAGCACCCATTCGCGAGTGACGTCCGGGCCGAGCAGTTCGTCGACTTCCCGTTCGAACGCTGCCTGGCGCCCGGGCAACACCCGGCAATCCACCACCGCCTCCGCGGTCGAGGGAATGACGTTGGCCTTGTAGCCGGCGTCGAGCATCGTCGGGTTGGCGGTGTCGCGCAGCGTCGAACCGACGAGCCGGGCGAGCGCACCGATTTTGGCGACCGCGCCTTCCAGGTTGTCGCCGGAGAAGTCCAGCCCGGTCTCCTCGCCGACGGCGGTCAGGAACTCCTGTACCGAGTCGGTCATCACCAGGGGGAAACGGTGCTTGCCCAGCCGGGTGACCGCCGCGCACAGCGCGGTCACCGCGTTGTCCTCGTGAACGACCGCTCCGTGCCCGGGCCGTGCCCTGGCCCGCAGCCGCATCCAGGAGATGCCCTTCTCCGCGGTCTGGATCAGGTACAGCCGGCGCCCTTCACGCACGGTCATTGAGAACCCGCCGACCTCGCTGATCGCCTCGGTGCAGCCCTCGAACAGATCACGACGGTGCTCGACCAACCAGTGCGCTCCCTGCAGCCCGCCGGCCTCCTCGTCGGCCACGAAGGCGAAAACGAGGTCTCGTGGCGGGACCACGCCGTCGCGGCGGAACCGCCGGGCGACGGCGATGATCATCGCGACCATGTCCTTCATATCGATCGCGCCGCGGCCCCACAGGTAACCGTCCTGCACCGCGCCGGAGAACGGGTGCACCGACCATTCGCCGGCGTCGGCGGGCACCACGTCGAGATGACCGTGCACGAGCAGCGCGCCGCGCGCGGGATCGGCCCCGGGCAGCCGGACGATCACGTTGCCCCGACCCGGAGCCCCGGACTCCAGATACGTGACCTCGAAACCCACCTCGCCGAGCTTCTCGGCGACGTACTCCGCGGCGGCCCGCTCGCCCACCAGGGTGTCCGGGTCACCGGTGTTCGTGCTGTCGATCCGGATCAGGTCGCTGGCCAGGCCGACGACCTCGTCCTCCGCCGTACTGGTACCGCCCACCGGTCGCTCCATCTAGCCTTCCTACCACCGCTGATCTGCGCGATCTACGATATGCGCGCCGGGTTGGGGCGCCGGGCGGCGATCAGCTACCCTCGTTGCGCACCGCACGGTGGTACTGGTGTAGGCGAATGTTGCCCAGGTGGTAGGTCCGAGTGGCGGAATGGCAGACGCGCTAGCTTGAGGTGCTAGTCCCCTACAAAGGGGGTGGGGGTTCAAGTCCCCCCTCGGACACAACCATTAGGTCCACGGGAATCCGTGGCAGGCCAGCGCCGCAGACGCCTAGGCGACGTGAGGACGAGGGGCCACGCGCACCGTTAGATCCGCGTCCAATGCTCGCGCGATCCGCCCCAACACCGGCAGGGTCGGCACGGTCCCTCCCGCCTCGAACCGCGCCACCGCCGACTGCGTCATCCCCGCCGCCGACGCCAACTCCGCCTGACTCCACCCCCGCGCCAGCCGGAGCTCCCGAACGGCCACGCCCAGCTCGAACGTCAACCGAGCAGACTCGTACGTCTCCTCCGCACCCGGCTCCACCATCCGCCGATCCCGCAGCTCCGACCACGACGCCCGCCCAGTCCCTGCCGACTCAGCCATCGCCGTCCTCCACCTCGTGCTTCTCCGCCATACACCGCGCCATCGTCCGGTGAGCCCGTTCCACCTCGCCCGACTCCGGATCTTGCCTCGCAGGCAAGATCACCCAATCAGCTCGCGGCGAGACCCATCCTGTAGGCCATGCCACGCAGCTCCCGGCCGATGGCATCGCGCCGGGCACGGCGCATGAGGTCGGTGACCGTTTCCCGGACGAACGGATTGGCCCGGATCCGTTGGGGCGCGAGCCGCTCAGCGGTGCGCAGCGCAGCGCAGCGCAGCGACGGCCTCCTCTCGGCGCGCTCGCTCGGTCGCAAGTCCACGGCCCAGGTCGCCATAGAACCCGGCCCGCCGCGATGCCGAGCGCACCGCCGTCGGGTCGATGGCACGGGCCAACTCGCCGACCTTGCCGCCCTCGCCGCGCTCCACAGCGAGGGTGACCCGCCAGAATCCGACGTTGGTTCGCCCGAAGTTCTGGTGACCGAAGTTGCTACCGGCGCCGACTCGCGTAGCCACGTCGGCAGCCTCGGCCTGGTGGTCGGCTGACTCGCCCGGGCGTCGCAGCGCGGCAGCGTTGAGCGCGCACGTCAGGTGCAGCATCCCGTACATCTCGGCTGCACCCGGGTCGGTACCTACGGAGGGCGCCACCTGGTCGGCCGCGCGGGCCGCCAGGACCATGCTGCGTGCCCGCGCGGGGCTAGACACGGCCTGCGCACGCAGCAGCTCGGCCAGGGCAGTGTGTGCAGGTGATCCCAGCTCAGCAGCCACCGCGCGCGCGTGCATTGCCGCGACGGCCGCGAGGTCCGGCTCGCCGAGGTGTTTCGCGGTGAAGGTGACCGCGGTGTACACGTCCAGCAACCCACACAGCGCGTTGCGCCGATGAGTCGGATCGCTGACCGCGACCGCATGCAGGTCCGTGATCAGATCCGGCAGCACCCGGCCCATGCCCGCGTAGTCCGCCGCCGGGCGTAGCTCGGAGTTCACTCGCTGGATTGTCGCGGCCAGCTCGGGCCATGGCCGCGTCACATCGTCAGCGGGGTCGTCGAGCGCGTTGACGGCCAGCACGACCCGCAACGCCACTACTGCGGCGTGCGCCTCGCCCATGCCCTCGGCGGACGTCAATTCGTGGGCCCCGGTCAGCTCCCCGGGCGCGACCTCCAACGCTGCGGCAAGCGCCTCCAGCAGGGAGCGGCGATCGACCTGGCGTTCACCCCGCTCCAAGCGGGGCAGATAGGACTCGGAGATCCCGGTCAGCTCGGCGATCACCCGTAACGACTTGCCGCGCCAGTAGCGGATCTCACGCAGCCGCTGGCCGATCGTGCGCGCATCGTCAGTGTCCACCGAGCACCACTCCATCGGCGAGGTGATCTCCTCCGCCGGCGCCCCGGGGAGCTCCCCGGGGC
>JALYTS010000144.1 GCA_030854185.1 Actinomycetota bacterium
GCTCCACATCCTCAGCCACCAAGATCGGGCCACGCCAGTCGAAGCGACGCCTTCCCCCTGACGAGTTCGTCATCACCGAGCCGGCCCACCCCCGACATGGAAGGAGTAGGCCAACGCGGGCCGATCAGCGCGGAGGCTGCCCGACCGGAGGTGGCGGTGCCGGTGCACCAGCCGAAGGGGGCGGAGGTGGCGGTGCCGGGGGCCCTGCCGGAGGTGGCGGTGCCGGGGGCCCTGCCGGAGGTGGCGGTGCCGGTGCACCAGCCGCCGCCGGCGGCGGTGCGGCCGGCCGGCCGGGGTGCCCATGCGGCCGGTTACCTGGATGGCCGGCGGGTGGGCATCCCACTGACCGGCCTCGGTACTGTGTCGCGCCGTGACTGACTCACTGCCGGCGACGGGTCCCGGGCTCATCGACGTGATTGACGGGCTACTCGCCGAGAACGGGCCGATGGTCCAGGATCAGCTGGCCGCCGCGTTGGCGGGTCGCGGTGTGGAGCTCGGCGAAGACCCTGGTGAGGTGCTGGACGAGGCGTTGGACGGCGGCGATGGTCTGGTGACGATGCTCGCCGATGAACGGTGGGCGTCGTTGCCGGCCCTGCTGGCCGGTCGGGTGTTCACCCACCGGGTGACCGGGCCTGAGGTCGAGCACGACATCCTCCAGGTGACCCCGGATCTGGAACCGGTCGCAACGCTGACCGAGCGCGAGGAGTACCAGCGGTTGGCCGACGGTTCACCGGTGGTTTCGGTACTCATGCCCTTCGACACCGACATTGTGGCCGAGCGGGGCGTCCCGCTGGATCTCGTTGGCGATCACGGTGCTCTCCTGCTCCGACCCGGCTATCTGCGGGAACTGGGGCTCGGCGAGGGTGACGTCATCGCATTGGGCCTCGCCGAAGACGGGCTGTTGCTGGAGTCCGTCCCGGAGCCGGTCGTGACGGCTGAGACGGTGGCCGGGCTGGGGCAGCGGCTCAGCGCGGTCCTTGAGATCGAGCCGGACGAACCCATGCCGCTGGATGACGCGATCTGGACGGCGTGCGCAGATGATCCGACACTGTTCACCGAACCGCTGCCGCCGCTGGCGGTGGCGCTGGATGCCTGCGGGCTGGCTCATGACGGCGAGTGGCTCGCCGAGCAGGGGTTCGACTTCCGTCGGTGGCGGGTGGAGAATCGGTGCGCGGCGATGGCCCGGCGGTATGACCTCAGCGCCGACGAAGCCCTCGCGGTCCTGGTGATCGTCACGCTGTATGACCGGGTCGCCGCGGTGCATGCCGCCGTGCTGTCCGGCCAGGTGGGGGATGGGGCGGGGCTGAGCGCCTTCGCCGCTGAGATCACTGGCCAACCGGAGCCGTCACCGACCAGCCCGGACCGTGATCACGGTGCGGGCACCACGGTCAAGGCAGCCACAGTCAGGGCGGCTACGGAGTTCCTGGCCGAGCCCGCCGTGGCCCAGGCGATCCTGGCCGAGACCATCGGATCCGGCGGCGACGGCGCCGCGGCGCTCGCCTTGTTCGCCGAGACACTCGAGCCGATGGTGCCGCGGGCCGCTCGCCCGGCACTGCTGTGGCTTGGTGGCAAGGCCCACGAGCGGCTCGCCGACCTCACCCAGGCCGAGGCGGCCTACCTCGCCGCGGAGTCGGTCGACCCACAGTGGCCGCCCGCGCTGATCGACCTTGCCAGATACGCCGGCGACCGCGGCGACGCGGCCCGGGGGTTGGCGCTGCTGCGCCGCGCGGGAACCCCGGCCGACCACGAATTGGTTAAGCTGCTCGAGCAATACCAGGCCATGCCCCGGCCCGACATCGGCCGCAACCAGCCGTGCTGGTGCGGATCCGGCCGCAAGTACAAGAAGTGCCACCTCCACCACGAGCAGCTCCCGTTGGACGAGCGCGCGGCGTGGCTGTATCAGAAGGCGGGCATGTTCCTGTTCGACGGCCCGTGGAGCGGTGAGGTGATCGAGGCCGCGGAAGTGCGGGCACAGTTCGCCGAGGATCCCTATGCGATGTTCGGCGCGCTGGGTGACCCGCTGGTCACCGACGCTGTGCTGTTCGAGGGCGGCGCGTTCGCCGAGTTCGTGGCCACCCGAGGTGCCTTGCTGCCCGAGGACGAGCGGCTGCTGGCCGAGCAGTGGCTGCTCATCGACCGGTCGGTGTACGAGATTGAGCGCGTCCGGCGCGGTGACGGTTTCACGATGCGCGACCTGCGCACCGGCGACGTCCACCAGGTCCGGGAGCGGACGGCCAGCGAGGCGTTGAAAGTGGGCGCGTTGGTGTGCGCCCGCGTCGTACCCGCCGGTGACACGACCCGGATCTTCGGCGGCATCGAGCTCGTCGCCCTGCACCAGCGCGATGAGCTCATCATGCTGCTGGACTCCAGGCCCGACCCGCTCGAGTTGGTCGCCTTCCTGACCCGCCGCTTCGCCCCACCCGCCCTGCTCAACACCGAAGGCGATCCTCTGGTGCTGTGCCACGCCACCCTGAAGACCGGCGACCCGGCCGCACTGTCCGCCGCGCTCGATGAGACCTATCAGCGCGACGACACCGACACCGCGCACTGGATCGAGTACGTCACCACCGACGGCCTGGAGCGCATCCGCGCCACCCTGCACCTCGAGGGGCACGAACTGACCATCGACACCAACAGTGAAGCCCGCTTCGAACGCGTGCTCGACACCGTCCGTCCACTCGACCCGACGCTCACCATCGTTGATCAGTCACGCCAGCCGGCCCGCGACGCACGGGAAGCGGCCACGCTCGCCGCTGGTACCGCACCCGCTCAAGAGGACTCCGCGGATCGGCTCGACCCCGCCGATCCCGACGTCGCAGCCGCGCTCGACCGATTCATCCGCGACTACGAGCTGAAGTGGCTCGACCAAACCATTCCAGCCCTGGCCGGGCACACACCCCGCCAGGCCGCAGCGGACCCCACCCGACGCGGCGACCTGATCCGGCTCCTCGACTCTTTCCCCACGTATGGCGACAATCCCGGGACGATGAACCCTGACCGGCTCCGCGCCGCACTCGACCTGCGGTAACCAACCGAGCTCTAGTTCAACGTGCACTGGTGGCGCGCGCCGCTCCGCGGAAGAGTGACGGCTTTATAAGCATGCTGCCATCGTTCGGGAGGCGATTGATGCGGCGTTCCCCGATGACGGGCCGGACCGCGCTGAGGCTGCGCGTCGGGTGCTCGATGCCGAACCGATCCCGGTGTCCGACTGGCCGTTGATCAAAGCTGAGATTGATCGGATGTACGAGCCGGTAGCCGAGTGATGCGTTTCTTGTACGACACGTCAATCTTCGTTTACGCCCGGGGCGCCGAGCACGAGCACCGCGAGCCGTGCCGTGACTTGGGCTTGGTGCGTCACCTGGCGAAGGGCGAACGCATATGGCTGCGGCAGCGAGCGGCTGGCCAGGACGTGCCGTCGCTGCACGGCGGTCCGGGCGACGACGCGGACTTCCACGAGGTCGATGCCGCACACGCGGAGCACGCACTCCGTCGGGCGCGAGTTCCGGCCCCGACTCAGCGGGACAGGGTGGATCGGGGGCGCTGGAAGAGCAGCAACAGCCAGGCCAGGGATGGCACCAACACCGCCAACCCGACCGCGACGGTGATCACGGTGGCCAGCAGCGTCGCCCGGGGCGCTGCGGCCTGCGCGAGGGTCAGACCGGGGAGCAGCACGTCGGGGTACTGGGCCAGGCCCCACCCCCACAGCACGGCGGCGACGGCCAGCGCCGCAGTGATCCGCACCAGGGTGAAGCGCCGGTAGGCCAGCAGTACCAGGGAAGCGAGGCCGGCCGCGACGGAGATGAGAACCAGCGGCAGCGCCGCGTCGAGCAGACGTCCGAACAGCAGCGGCGCATCAGCGCGCAGGACGAGGATGCCCGCGATGGCCAGCGCGCCGACGACCGAACCGCTCACCAGCCCCCGGCGGCGGAACGCCTCGGCGAGCTCGGCCTGGCCCTCGCGCTGAGCGTCCGCGGTGAGGTAAACCGCTGCGAGGTAGGCGCAGGCGCCCACGGTGAACGCCCCGGCCAGCACCGAGGTGGGGTTCCACCAACTCGTCACCACGTCGCCGGCAGCGATCCCCGGCGGCACCCGGCCCGACGCGATCGCCCCACCGACCGCACCGAGGAAGAACGGCGTGATGACCGAGGAGAACGCGAAGGCCGCCCCGAACAGCCTGCGCTGCCACAGTTCGGTGACAGCTTTGCGGAACGCAAAGGCCGACCCGCGGGCAATCACCCCGAGCGCCACCAGGGTCAGCGGGATGTAAAGCGTCGAGGACACCGCGGCGAACAATGGCGGGAACGCCGTCCAGACGAGCACCAGGACGAAGATCAGCCAGACGTGGTTGGCCTCCCATACCGGCCCGACGGAATGCTCGATGAGCGCCCGCTGCCGTGCACCGCGCCGGCTACCGCCGGCCAACAGGTCCCACAGCCCACCACCGAAGTCCGCCCCGGCGAGCAGCACGTAGGCACTGACCCCGGCCCAGGTCAGGATCAGCAACACGGTCGCCAGCGGGTCGGCGACAGACGGCTCTGCGGCCGGCATGTCACACCACCTGGTAATCGGTGACGTCGCGCTCCTGCGGCGCGGCGGGAACCGGAGTGCTGGCTAGCAGGCGCAGCACGAATACCGTCGCCACGGTGAGCGCCGTGTATACGGCGAGCACGGCGACCAGACCCCAGCCGAGGCCGGGTGCCGGGTTCACGGCGTCGTCCACCCGTAGCACCCGGTAGACGATCCAGGGCTGGCGGCCGACCTCGGTGGTGACCCAGCCGGCCTCCATCGCCGCCACGGCCGCCACCCCGGACACGGCCACCGCGCGCAGGAACCACCGGGACTCAGGCAGCTCCCTGCGCCGCCACCAGTAGTAGCCCAACCAGACTCCCAGGGCCAGCAGCGCGAAGCCGATCCCGACCATCGTGTCGAAGGCCAGGTGCACGATCGGCACCGGCGGGCGCAGGTCTGCGGGCACCTGGTCCAAACCGGCGACGTAGCCGTCCGGGTCCAGGTGGACCAGCAGCGACAGACCATTCGGGATATGCACCGCGCCATGCAGCTCATCACCGGAGTAGTAGCCGCCGACGGCCAGCGGCGCGTGCGTGCCGCTCCGGAACAGTCCCTCCATCGCGGCCAGCTTGGCGGGCTGCTCGGCGCTGACGTAACGCGCGGCCCAGTCACCCACCACGATCTGCACCGGCGCGGCCGCCACGCCCAGCACCAGCGGGACCAACAGCCCAAGGCGGTGATAGCGATCCCGGCGCCCCCGCAGCATGGCCACCGCGTACACGCCGGCCATCAGGAACCCGGTCACCATGAACGCGGCGAGGATCATGTGCGTGGTCTCCGGCCAGGTGGCCGCATTGAACATCGCCGCCCACGGGTCGACCCCGACCAGCCGGCCACCGACCACCGTGAACCCCTGCGGGCTGTTCATCCACGCGTTGGCGGCGACCACGAAGAACGCCGAGGCCACCCCGGCTGCCACGATCGGCAGCCCGGACAGCAGATGAGTTCGCGGCGCAAGCCGGTCCCACCCGTAGAGATAGATCCCCAGGAAGATCGCTTCGATGAAGAACGCGAAACCCTCGATCGCGAACGGCAGGCCGATCACCGCACCGTAATGATCCATCAGTCCGGACCACAGCACACCCATCTCAAAGGACAGGATCGTGCCGGAGACCGCACCGACTGCGAACAACACTCCCAGCGCCCGCGCCCAGCGCCGGGCCAGCAGCCGGTAACTTGGATCACCGGTACGCAACCCGCGCCACTCCACGAACAGCACCAGAGCGGGCATGCCCACCCCCAAGCAGGCCACCACGATGTGCCAGCCCAGCGAAAAACCCATCTGGGAACGCGCAGCCACCGGGGACGCGGTGGCTGCCAGCAGCAGCGGGAACACCACCCGACCTCCTTGTGAAAGAATTCACAAGCCCTCACCGGCCAGGATACGACCGCCAACGCCGGGGCACCATCCGCAAGCGATCGGAGTCGCGTTGAGACCGGTCAGGCCAGCCAAGACCACCCGAACGAGTACGAACGCTCGGGACCTGGCCAGAACAGCCCAGCTCTGGCTCTCCCGAACTCAACAGCAGAGTCGTCATGCGGGCTTGGGTTCAGCTCTGCCGTTGAGTTCGGGAGGCCCCGGGTTAACGGGCGACGGCCGGCATACGGGTTCAGGTCAGCGCGTGAGTACGTCGGTGATTGCGTTGAGGGCGACGTTGAGGTCGTCGCGGGTGATCACCAGCGGGGGAGCCAGCCGCAATGTCGCGGCGTGGGTTTCCTTGCACAGCACACCCCGAGCCATCAGGGCCTCCGCCGCCATGCGTCCAGTGGACCCGCCGGGAGCGATGTGCACGCCGGCCCACAGCCCCCGTCCGGTGATCTGCGTGACACCGTGCCCGACCAACGTCTGCAGGTGGGTGTGCAGGTGCGCGCCGAGCTCCCGGGAACGGGCCTGGAACTCGCCGCTCGCCAGCAGGGCGATCACCGCGCGGCCGACCGCGCAGGCCAGCGGGCTGCCGCCAAAGGTCGACCCGTGTTCCCCAGGTCGCAGCACACCCAGCACCGCGCGGCGCCCCACGACAGCCGAGACTGGCAGGATTCCCCCGCCCAGCGCTTTGCCCAGGGTGTATAGATCGGCTCGGACCCCTTCGTGATCCAATGCCAGCAGCTCGCCGGTACGCCCAAGACCGGACTGGATCTCGTCGGCGATCAGCAGCGCGCCCGCGTCGTCGCAGGCCGCGCGGGCTCCGGCCAGATAACCCGGTGGCGGCACCAGCACTCCGGCCTCACCCTGCACGGGTTCGACGAGCACCGCCGCGGTCCGTGACGTGATCGCGCCGCGGAGTGCGTCGAGGTCGCCGTAGGGCACCACGACGAAGCCAGGGGTGAACGGACCGAACCCAGCTCGGGCCACCTCGTCGGTGGAGAACGACACGATCGTGGTGGTGCGGCCGTGGAAGTTTCCGTCCGCGACGATGATCTCGGCGGTGCCGTCGGGGACACCCTTGACTCGGTGAGCCCACAGCCGGGCCACCTTGATAGCGGACTCGACGGCCTCGGCACCGGTGTTCATCGGGAGCACCATTTCGGTTCCCGTCAGCTGGGCAAGCTCCCGGCAGAACGCGCCGAGCAGGTCGTGGTGAAATGCCCGCGAGGTCAGCGTCACCCGCCCCAGCTGGTCCACCGCGGCGGCCACCAAGGCGGGATGCCGGTGCCCGAAGTTCAGCGCTGAGTAACCGGCGAGGAAATCGAGATAACGCCGGCCGGTCACGTCGGTGACCCAGGCGCCCTCACCGGAGGTGAGCACCACCGGCAGCGGATGGTAGTTGTGGGTACTCCACTGCTCGTCGGTGTTGATGAAGTCGGCGGCGGTCAGCGAGTGCGAGGCAACCATCGGTCCTCGGTGCGGGCTTTCAACGGGTACACCGTCGCTCCCTCGGCGCACCATCACACCGACAGACTGCCACGCGTCCGCAGAGGGGCTTCGACGAGCGGCTCCAGGTCAGTCCAGCGCGCCGACCTTGGACATCACGTCCGCTGCGATCGACAGGGAATCGTCCACGGACGAGGTGGCGAATTGCAGATCCAGCCAGCCGATCGAGATCGCTGGGCGCCACCGGGGCCAGAACCCGATCACCAACCCACAACGAGGCGTAACCGAGCTGTTCACTGACGCGGGCGAAGGACGCGATCTGGTCTGCGCCGCTGTGGACGCCGAGCTGGGGCAGAGCCCAGCCCGGTTTCATCGGTCCTCCTCAATGCCCGACCACCATCTGATGGCACTGACCATGCTTACCGTCTGATATGCACTGGCGTACCGTGGCCGGGATGGGTACGACACGAGTGACGATCACGATGGATGCGGGCGTCTACCAGGATGCCCTCGCCGCGGCCGCCGAGCACGGGATGAGCGTGTCAGCGTGGGTTTCCCGCTGTACCCGGCTGGAAACGATGCGCGATGCGTTGAGCCGCCACCAGCAGTGGTGTGCATCCGAGGGTATGACCGGGCACTCCTACGAACAGCAGCGTGCGCAGCTGGCGGCCGATGCGACCGCCGAGCTGGAGCGCCAGGGCCAGGCCCGCGGTCGGGGTGCCACCGATGTCACGTAGGCCCCCGCGGTTCGGCGATGTATGGAGTATCAAGGGCGGGGTGATGGGCCCCGAACCGTGGCTGATCGTCTCCAACGATCTGTACTTGGAATTGAACGAGGACAACATGCTGGCCGTCCCGATCAAGGATACCAGTAGTCCTGGCTCCCGGGTGGTCACCGAGCCGATTCCCGACCTGGGCCAGGCGGTGCTGGATCGGATCACCGCGTTACCCCGGACCTGGCTGATGGGTGAGGACCCGGTCGCCGAACTGCACCCCGACCGGCACGCCGAGGTCGGCCGCCGGATCTGCAACCTGATCGGCCCCTGAACTCGGAAGCCCCGCTAGCTGTGGATCACCCCGCTTGCCGCGAAGCGCAGGGGCAGGGTGACCGGGCCGGTGATGCCGACGTGGGGCCGGGAGGGCACAGGTCCGGCCAGTTCCATATCACCCAGCCACCACCGGGCAGTGGTGTGCGGGTTTCAAAGCACGGCGCACGTTGCTGGGCGGGTCCCGGTTGCCCCTCCTGTTGGGCCAGGTACACGTGAAGCTCCCCGTCGTGCTCCGCGGCGAGGCGGCGGGCCGGCGACCAACCGCGAATGGCATTTAGACCGGCGTTCCGGGTGGCAGATACGCGGGTGCCCGTTGCCCGTCGTCGGCCTCATCTGCCCGGTTCGGTGGTTGAGCTCACTGAACGAGCATCGCGACGTCACGACGACCTTGTCTAGCTCGGTCTTGTCGACCCGCGGCACCTGCTCGAGTCACGATGTACGTCGTGCGGCCAACCACCACTTCTCCGGCACAGCGTCCGCAGTTCACCAGCGGTTCCAGCGAGGTTGGTGCAGCGGGCGCAGCGCCCCGGGTCAGGGTCGGACAGGCGGAGAACTCCCTCGTTGTGAGGCTACCGCCGACTGGCGACCGTATCTGGTGGTTCGGGAGTGCGCCGAGTTCGGTGGGTATCTGGTGGCCGAGTGCTTCGGCGTCCCCTGCGTCACGCTCGACATAGCGCCGCTGACGCCGTCGCGTCACGCCGGCATCCTGACTGGCTCAACCAGTCGCGGGGGACGCTCGGCTGTCACCGGTCACCGATCTGGCATCCCTGACTGGGACGGGCCGTGTCCGGACAATGTCTATTTGACCTTGTTCGCACTGCAGCGGCTACTGCTGCCGACCTGTGACCTGTTCGTCACCCACGCCGGCTTCGGGGGAGTGCGGGAGGCATTGACAGCCGGTGTTCCGATGATGGCTCTTCCGCTGTACGCCGAACAGCCCGCGAACGCCCGCCGGATCGTCGAGCTGGGTGTGGGGATCGCCCTGGAATCCGACGACCGGGATTCCGCAACGTTGGCGCAGACCTGCCAGCAGGTGCTCAACACCCCGTCATACCGTCAACGGGCCCGAGGCGTCCAGCGCCGACTGTTCGGCCGTCCCGGCCGAGACGGCCTGGTTGCCGGGCTGGCGACGCTGCTCGCCTGACGTGGCTGGATGGTCAGGGCCTATCCGCAGTGACGTCGGTCTCTGCGGGGCATTCCCCATGCCGCGATCTTCCCGGTGCTGTGTGTCGTGAACTCCCGAGACTGTCAGGGGTGGGTGCGACAATGGTCTTGTGATGGAGACGCTGCTGGATCCGAGGCAGGCGATGGTCGCCTGCCTCGACCAGTGGCGTGATGCGATTGTCGGGTGCGATGATGCGGGGTTGCCGGGTCAGGTCCGGGATATTGAATCGGTGTCGCGGATGGTGTATTCGGTGATGCTGGATGCGGTCGGGGAGTTGGATTCCCGCAATATCGCGGTTACCGCCGGGTTCCGCAACACCAAACAACTCCTGGCCGGGATGTTGAACCTGTCGGCCACCGAGGCCGGTACCCGCGTCGCCCACGCCGGGCTACTCGCGCCGCGCCGGG
>JALYTS010000225.1 GCA_030854185.1 Actinomycetota bacterium
CGGCCACGATCACGTTCAACATCGACGCGACGCTGTTGACCGCGCATTCGGAGAAGGACCGGGCGGCTGGGAACTACAAGCACGGGTATGGGTTTCACCCGTTGGGGTGCTGGCTGGATGAGACCGGGGAGGCGCTCGCGGCGATCCTCAGAGCGGGGAACGCCGGGTCTAACACCGCCGCTGATCACTTCACGGTGCTCGGCTTGGCACTCGCGCAGCTCCCGGCTGAGGATCTCGATCGGGAGATGTTGGTCCGTACCGATATCGGCGGGCAGACGCACGCGTTCACAGCTGACTGCCGCGAGGCGAACATCCGCTTCTCCGTCGGCTACGAGCTGAACGACACGGTCCGCCAGACGATCCTCGACCTTCCGGAAACCGTGTGGGTGCAGGCGATCAACGCAGGTGGTGAGAACCGCGAGGGCGCGTGGGTCGCCGAGCTCACCGACGACATTGACCTGTCCGCATGGCCGGAGGGCTCCAGGCTGATCGTGAGGCGCGAACGCCCGCACCCCGGCGCGCAGTTTCAGATCTTCGACGAGCACGGCTACCGCCACACCTGCTTTCTCACCGACCAGGACGGCACCGACATCGCCATGCTGGAGCTGCGTCACCGCGGCCGCGCGCGCGTCGAGGACTCGATCCGCGCCGGGAAGGACACCGGCATGCGCAACCTCCCGCACCACCACTTCGAGCACAACCAGACCTGGCTGGAGCTCTCGCTGATCGCGCAAGACCTGCTCTGCTGGACACGGCTGATCTGTCTGACCGGCAAGCTCGCCAAGGCCGAACCGAAGCAGCTCCGCCAGCGACTGCTGCACACCGCCGGCAAGCTCGTGCGTCACGGCCGCCGGACCCGCCTCAAGCTCGACCGCGATTGGCCGTGGTCCTCGGCGCTCGCCGCCGCGTTCCAACAGCTCCGCACAAACCCCGCGCTCTGCTGAACGCACGCCGCCTCCCGCAGCGCGGATCCCGACGACGAGCTTCGCGGCACCACCACGCTCGCCTGCCCGGAAACGACCGCGAACGCCGCGCCAGCAGCAACCACGACCGACCCAAGCCGCCGCTCACCACCGCGACGCGGGTCCCGCCCGCCTACTCACCCGCCGCGACCCGAACCCGGTCACCATCACGACCATAACGGAGGGTCGACGGGAGGCGCCTGGATCGCGCGGCACATGATGGCCCGACTGGTCTGGTCTCCTCCCGCCGCCACCTCGAACCGTGCGTGCGGTTCTCCCGCACACGGCTCACCGACGTTCTTCACCGCCGGCATTCGGCTCATCCCCGTCGCCACGCCCGGTGAGGGCGGGGCGCAATCACGGTTCCGTTGAGGTCGATCAGCCCGAGCCGGTCTGGCGATTGGAACGCGAAGACCGACCAGCCATACGCTCGCGGGCGTTTGTGACGCTTGGCCACATGCCCCGCGAGACGATCGGCCGTGTAGTAGCTGATCTGGTCGAAGTGGTGGGCAGAGTTCCCGTATCGGAAGTAGCCCGCCCACCCGCGCAGGAACTGGTTGAGTTCCTGAACGGTGTCCTCGACTGGACGCCACAGCCAGCGCCGGTCCGTGATCTCCCGGATCCGGTCGCGGGCGTGTTGCATCCCCTGGTCTGAGGGCCAGCGAGCGAGGAAGCACACGTGCCGAGCGACCCGGGCGCGGACCCACCGGTGATGGAAACCGAGGAAATCGACTCCCTCGCCTCCCTCCGCCAGATGCACGATCCGCGTCTTGGCGTCCTTGAGCTCCAAGCCCAATTCCGCCAGGATCAGCCGCAGCGCAGCGAGTGCCGCTTCGGCTTCTTCCCTCGTTCGGCACAGTGCCAGCAGATCGTCGGCGTAACGGACGAGAGTCCCCGCCCCGCGCTCGGTCCACTGCCGGTCAAGCCGGTGCAGATAGACGTTGCACAGGCACGGCGAGATCACACCGCCCTGGGGGGTTCCGGTCCTGCTGCGCGTGACCGACCCGTCCTCCATCACCCCGGCGCGCAGCATCGCGCGCAAGAGCTTCAAGACGTGACGGTCAACGATCCGTTCCTTGATCGCCGACATCAACCCGTCATGCGGAATCGCCCCGAAACAATCCGAGACGTCCGATTCCGCGACCCACCGCCTGCCGTCCCACGCCTCATCAATGAGGACCTGGAGCGCGTCGTGCGCCGAGCGCCTGGGCCGAAACCCGAACGAGCACCCGAGCATGTCAGCTTCGAAAATCGGCTCAATGACGATCCTCAACGCTGTCTGCACAACACGGTCGCGGACCGTCGGGATCGACAACGCTCTTTGCTCAGTCGGTCTGCCGGGCTTCGAAATGAATACCCGACGAGCCGCGAGCGGCCGATAGCTGCCGTCCTTCAGATCCGCGACCAGCTCGTCGAGAAGCCGGTCAACGCCGTACCCCTCGGCATCCGCGATGGACTGCCGGTCGATGCCAGCCGCGCCCTTATTGGCGCGCACCAACCCCCACGCCCACTCGATGACGTCCCTGCGATGGACCTTGTCATAGAGCGCGTGGAACCTGCGCCGGGGATCGGCCTTGGCCGCCCGGTAGAGCGTTCGCTGTAGTTCTCGGACTGAATCCTGCTTGGTGGTCCTAGCCACGATGTGGCACTCACCAGCCCTTCCCAACGCGTGACGCATGAACGAAGCAGCGGCCCTTCCCATCACCGACGGTTTTGTTGTCCGCTCGGCTCGATCGGTACTACGGCCGCCTCCGACTCCCTCCCAGCCCCCGTTCCGTTTCCCGGCTTGAGGCCGGTTATAGGACGAGACATTCCGACAGCAAGCTCGCAGGCTGCCGGGCCGGGGAGGGCCTCCCCAGTTCCCGCCGCCACCTTCTCGACGTTCCGCGCCCCGTACGCCGGGAGGTTCCTCAGGACGCGCTCCAGGAACCCACGCCC
>JALYTS010000145.1 GCA_030854185.1 Actinomycetota bacterium
CGTCCGTGCTGTCGAGTTCACGACACCAGACCCACTCGACTGCACCCGGTACCCGACCCGTTCCCGGCCGCTGGCTGGGCACCCGACACCCGAGACGCCCGGGTGAAAGCCGCTGTAACACTCCGAGGTCGGATGGCGACAGAACGTATGGCTCCAGCGTAGGACCCCCGACCCCGCGCTGGAGCCTCTTTGTGCCGTTCGCTCGAACTCAGGCCGTGGTACGCGTAACTGATGCGTGTCCCGGGCGGCTGCCGGCAAGTCACGCCTATCGACGCCGCGTCAGGAGAGCGAGCGGCACGGTCATGCCACCCCGGACTTGATCGTGCCGCTCGCCACCTGCACGCCCGACCGTGACGCGGCGGCCGGGCGTGGGGTGTATCGGGATACGGTGACTGTTCGTTACTTATCAGTTACTGACCGTCCCGATCTCGGCCGCCGGTGCTCAGCCAGGCGCGGACGATGGGGTAGCAGGCATATTCCATGATCTCACTAGCAGTGGAGCAGGTCAGCCGGTAAGCTCCGACCGATGTCAGACGGACTCGACCTGGCCGGGCGCATCGCGCTCGTCACCGGAGCGAGTGGCGGAATCGGCAGCGCGATCTGCCGGCGGCTCGCCAGTGATGTCGCAGGGCTCGCCGTCGCCTACGGCAGCAATGCTGAGCCGGCCGAGGCGCTCGCGGCTGAGATCGTCTCCGGGGGCGGCACAGCGCGGGCGTTCCGCTCCGACATGGCGGATCCGGATGCTCCCGAACAGTTGATCGCCGACGTCGAGGCGGCGCTCGGCCCGATCGACATCCTCGTCGCCAATCACGGCTTCGCGCGCCAGGCCCGCTACGAGGATGTCGACGCGGCGACCTTCGACCACACGCTGGCGGTCAATCTCCGGGCGCCCTTCCTGCTCGCGCGCCGCGCCTTGCCGGGCATGCGCGAGCGCGGCTTCGGCCGCGTCCTGTTCATCTCCTCGGTGGCGGCCTTCAGGGGCGGCGTCATCGGTCCCGATTACGCCTCGTCCAAGGCTGGGCTGCACGGCCTCGCGCATTTCCTGGCCAGCCGCGTGGCTGCTGACGGCGTCACCGTCAACGTCCTCGCCCCGGGTTTCGTCGAGACCGCGATGCTTCCCGGCGACGCGCAGCAGCTCGCCAAGACCATGCCCATCGGCCGGGTCGGCAGTCCCGAAGAGGTCGCTGACCTCGCCCTCGCGGTCCTGCGCAACGGCTACATCACGAGCCAGGTGTTCAGCATCGACGGAGGGATGTATCCGCGCTGAGCGCGGCAGCTGGATCCGCGGCGACGGGTAACTCGACGCAGTCCGACTCGCAGCCGTCGCCGGTCGGAGTGGTCCGGGGTGGCGCCGGCCGGTGCAGCACGGCCCGGGTGGGGGCGACGGCGAGCTCGTCGTCGCGCATCGACCCGACACCGTCCACGATCAAGGAGTAGTCGCCCGGATCCGCAGGTGGCCACACCAACGTGACTGATGGGCAGGCTGCTCGTCACAGACCCGCGTTCTTCGACCCAGGTCTGTGACGAGCAGCCTGTCGTTCGCCAGCGTGGCGGTCACGGCCAGGACGTGGGCCCGCGCATCGTCCCCGACGGTCAGCAGGTACGCGAAGCGGTAACGCGTCAGGGTTTCCGCCAGCTGCGGCAGCGTTACCTCGATGCTCATCACCGCACGGTACGCGTAGGCCGTCAGCGGACGTGTTATGCGGGGCGACCTTGGCGGTCATGGAAACTCTTCCCACTGTGGCCCGTAGCGTGGAACGTAGACCTCGAGCAGGGTCTTGCGGAGCCCCGTTCCCGACGTAGCAGGCAACTTTTCGCTTGTAGTTGCCGGCCACGGCAACTACGAAATTGATCCACCCACCTCTTTGTGGGGCAGAAGTGGCGGAGCAGAAGCAGCACCTACTCGGCATTGAGGTGCCGGGCGATGGCGACTCGTATCGCGGCCGGATGTGGGCATGGAGGAACGGGTCGGTGTTCCCGAGGATCTCCAGGTTGATCCGACGGAACATCGGATCTGCGTCGGCGCACGCGCGCTCTACCGCTCGTCCAAGCCTGCTCGACGCGCTCATGGCGTCGCCGCCAACCCCGTAAGCGGATCGCCGACCGGAACGCTGTGGTCTGGCGTAGGGACCCGCGACTACGTTCGAGGCGGATGGACAACGAGCGGATGCATCGCGCGCGGAGCATCGGTCGTCGCGGTCGAGCCAGACGCGGCGATGGCCGCCGTCGCACGGCGGCGCACTCGGGGATCGGCGGTCGATGTGCAGGAATCGACCTTCGAGGACTGCGCGGTGGCGGCTGGCACGTTCGATCTCGTGGTCGCCGCGCAGGCGTGGCACTGGCTGGACCCCGAGCGTGGGGCACCGGTTGCTGCCCGCGCGCTGCGTCCGGGTGGCGCGATATGTCTGTGGTGGAACCGACCCGCTGAACTTGCTGGTCCAGTGTGGAACGCGATCCATGATGCCTACGCCGAGCACGCTCCCGCACTGGATCGGCGCGTTGCGCTGCACCAGCAACCCGACAGAGAACAACAGATCGAGCCCGCTCCAGGCTTCATGCCGTGGAGCGTGCAGACCTACGACTGGTCGGCCACCTACGACGCCGAGAGCTACAGCGGGCTGGTGCAGACCCACTCCGACCATCTGCTGCTGCCCTCGATGCAGCGTGAGCGGCTCATCGAGGCGATCCGTACGGCCATCATCGACGCCGGTGCCGGTCGGCTGGACTACCACTACCGCACCCTCCTGTTGACCGCACAGCTGCGCTGACAACAGAGCACCGAACGGGGTGTCACAAACCGCGTCGCTCGGGCGTCATGAGCAACGGCAAGAGCGCAGCAATGTGAACAGTGCGGAGGGAGTCATGGAGCCGGCGGCCACCCGGGTATTCGAGGAGCATCGGGACCTGCTGATGGCGGTGGCGTACCGGGTGCTGGGTCGGGTATGTGACGCGGAGGACGTGGTGCAGGAGGCCTGGCTGCGCTGGAGCGGCGTCCGGCACCCGGGGGTGCGCGATGCCCGGGCGTTTCTGGTGCGGGGTGACCACCCGGCTGGCGATCGACCGGCTGCGCCGGGTGCAGGCCCGTCGCGAGGATTACATCGGTCCGTGGCTGCCCGAGCCGATACTCACCACCGGTGATGCCGGAGACCACACGGTACTGGCCGACTCGGTGTCCATGGCGATGCTCGTGGTGCTGGAGACGCTGTCACCGCTGGAACGGGCGGTGTTCGTGTTGCGAGAGGCGTTCTCGTTCCCTTATCCCGACATCGCCGAGATCATCGGCCGCAGCGAACCCGCGGTGCGGCAACTGGCGTCGCGAGCGCGTGAGCACGTGGCCGGCAACCGCCCCCGATTCGACGCCGACCGAGTGACCCGTCGGCGGGTCACCGAACGGTTCCTCGCAGCCTGCACCAGCGGGAACATCCACGCCCTGCTCGAGCTGCTCGCTCCAGACGTGACCCTGGTGGGCGACGGCGGCGGACGGGCCAAGGCCCCGCTGCGGATCATCAACGGCGCCGGCAAGGTGGCCCGGTTCTTGATCGCTATCGCGGCCGACCCGGCCATGGCGAACCTGGAGATCGAGCTGATGGAGGTCAACGGCGGCCCGGCGGTGGTCGCCTCCGCCGCTGGTGTGCCGGTGACGGTGCTCGCGCTCGACCTGGCGGACGGCCTGGTGCAGACGGTGCGCTTGGTGGCCAATCCGGACAAGCTCGCCGGGCTCACCCGGCGCTGACCGCCACCGCATGTCACAAGGAGGCCGGCTGCTGCGTCGTCAGATTCGACAAGCAAACCCGGCGGGAAGGGACTGGCCATGAACTAGATCGACATTGTGGGCGGCGGCCGCGCACGCACGACCGCGGCGCCCTACATCGCGCACGAGGGTACCCACGTCTTCTACTGCGACGGGCCGCACTGGCGGTGGCTGACCGAGCGCGGGCTGATCGGGCCGGCGGCCCGGGTGTTGGACCTCGGTGATCACCCGCCTGGCCCGCCCGCGCCCGCGAACTGGGAGTGGTCATCCAGACCGGCGCGCGGGTTGACCAGCTCCCTGATCCACCGGTAATCGTGGCCACTGAGCTCACCGCCGCGCAGCGGCTGCTCGCCGACGCCACGCTGCACTGGGTCGCCAGAGCCGACCAGACCGCCAACTGTCGTGATCAAGTTAGGCTGGCCGAGACGGCATTGGCACCCGCGTGGATCGGTGGATCATGAGGTCAGGACATCGCATCGCCGTACCGAGCGTGCTAGCACTGGCGCTGGCGGCCTGTTCGAGCGCGACGACAGCAGGCCCGGCGAGCACGCCGGGGATCACCGCCGCGCCGAACACGGCCAGCCTTCCGGCGACCCCGGGCACGTCGACGGGGCCACCATCGACACCGGGCGGCCCGACGGGCTCGGGAGCTGCGCCGAGATGCCGCTCGGTGCAGCTCGCCGCATCCCTGGGCCCGCCCGAGGGTGCCGCGGGCTCGGTGTATCGCGTGCTGATCTTCACCAATACCGGTAGCCAGGCCTGCACCCTGCAGGGCTTCCCGGGCGTCTCCCACGTAGCCGGCGACGGGGGCCAGCAGGTCGGACCGGCCGCGGAGCGGGTCGGTGACGCTGGTGGCTCGGTGCGCATCGCGCCGGGCGCTACCGGCTCGGCGCAGCTACAACTGGTGAACGTCGTGAACTACGACGCGGCGGTGTGTCGCCCGACGCCCGTGCGTGGCTTGCGCATCTATCCGCCGGGCGAGACGGCGGCGCTGTTCGTGCCGGTCGAGTCCACCGGCTGCGCGGGTACGCCGCCCGGCTCGCAGCTCACCGTGGGCACGATCATTGCGCCATGAAACGACGAGGATGACGATCAGCGGGGGAGTTCCAGAACGGTCAGAGTCCCGCTGTCGACATTGCTGACGTAAGCCTGGTGGCCGTTGGGTGACAGCGCGATACTGCTCGGGCCGATCCCGGTGGGGATGGTCGCGATGACCTGGTTGGTCGTGGCGTCGATCACCGAAACGGTGTTGCTGCCGCTGTTGACCACGTAGGCGAACCGTCCATCCGGAGCCCACGCGATGTCTTCCGGCTGCTGCCCGACCGGGATGGTGGCGACAACCTTAAGTGTGTTGGCATCGATCACCGACACGGTGTTCGACTCGTAGTTCACGTTGGCGACCAGCGGCCGATTGGGGTGTACGGCCACGCTATGTGGACCCGATCCGACCGGGATGGTCGCAACGACCCCGCGGGTCGCGGTGTTAATCACCGAAACCAAGCCGGATTCGTGATTCGCCGTGTAGGCCCGGCCGCCATCGCGGGAGAATGCGACCGAATGCGCGTTCGGGGCGACCTTGATCTGCCCGATGACCGTGTTGGTGTCGGTGGCGACCACTGACAAGGACGCGATATCGTGGTTGGGAACATAAAGCAGCGTCCCGTCCGGACTGATTGCCGGGTCGAACGGGCTGGCCGGCTGCGGAATTGTTGCGATCTCGGTATTGGACAGGGTGTCGAACACGTCGATCGCATGCTTTGTGTGCTGGTCGTTGAATATGGTGACGTACAGCATGCGGCCGTCTGGCGCGAAGGTCAGGAACTGGGGTGGGCCGGCCGCGATCGGGATGGTCGCGGTCACCTGATTCACCGCTGTGTCCACCACGGTGATGGTCTGGGCGTCGCCGTTGGCGACATAGGCGTGTCTGCCGTCGGGGGCCACGGCGACGAAGCTGGGCGTCGCGCCCACCCCGATCACGGCGCTGACGGTGGGTATCGCGACCTTCGGTGCGACGCTCGCCACCGCGCTCGGCGCAGGCTCGGGCGCGGACTTCGAGATCGGCGCAGCGGGTGCCTGGGCGTGGTTCCCGCCGCCGAAGGTGGCCACCGCGACCACTGCGACCACTGCGGCCACCGCGACTGCTGCGCCGGCGGCGATCAGCATCCGCGGCCGTCGCCCGCGGTCGGGTGGCGGCTGGGGTGCTGGCAGGCGGGGTGCGGGAGGGGGTTCCTTCGGTCTGGCGTGCCGTGCGGTGGCCGTCGATTCGTGTGGTGGTGTGCGTTGTGCCGGAATCGCTGCGGTCGGCAGCACTTCGGCTGGGCGCTGCGCCGGGATGAGCGGCGCCGTAGGCCCGTCCGTGGTCGGGGGCCCGTCCGTGGTCGGAGGCGCCAGGGTGCCCCCGGCGAAGGGTCGTTGTTCGTACTGCCGGCCGCGTTGCGGGACGGTGTAGCGCGGATGGGTCGACTGCGCGGCGTGAGCGGCGGCGCCGAGCGCAACGACGTGTTGCGGATGGGTGTCCACCACGGTGGGACATCCCAGCTCAGCTGACACCATCCTGGCGATCAACGGGATGCGCGACGATCCGCCCACCAGGACTACGGCGCTGAGGTCTGCGGGCTCGACTTGAGCTGACTGCAGAGTTCGGGACAGTGCCCGGATGGTGGACTTGATCGACGCTCGCGCCAGGTCCTCGAAGTCCGACCGGGTGAGGTGCACATCAAAGCTCCGGCTGGGCAGGAATACCGAGAAAGTCGTCTGGCTGTCAGCCGAGAGCACCTCCTTGGCCGCGATGCAGTCTGCTCGCACCCTGGCGAGCGCGACAGAGGTCTGCGGGCGCCGCATATCCAGCTTGGTGAGTGCTCCGTCGGCGATGTCGTTGACGTAGGACAGGATTGCCTCGTCGAAGTCACCGCCGCCGAGCGCTTCGAGGCGCTCCGGCCTGCCGATGATTTCGACGCCGCCGGAGCGCATGCGCAGCACTGTGGCGTCGAAGGTGCCACCGCCCAGGTCGTAGATCGCTATCGTCTCGCCGTCGCCCAGCGGTCGGGTCGAGGTGTAATTCGTAGCGGCGGCCTCGGCCTCGGTCACCATGGGCGAATTGGCCAGCCCCGCTTGCTGGGCGGCCTCCTCGAACAGCGCGAGTCGGAAAGGGCCCCAACTAGCCGGGTGGGTCAATACGACCCGATCGGGTGGCTCGCCTTCGACCTCGATGACCTGCGCGACCACGTTCCGCATCAGGGCACCGAGCAGCTCGGTGACCGGGTACGGTTCGCCACCGAGTACCACCGGCGTCGGGTCACCCAGGAGCCGGATGAACCCGCGACCGATCCGATCCGGGCTGCTCACCGCGCCCCTGGTGGCTGCCTCCCCGATGGCCAAAGTGCCGTCGCCCTGGAGGAATACCGCCGCTGGGGTCACCTCCGACCGATCACCGAGGGGGACCGCCGCTACGGTGGCCGCCTTCGCGCACGCGGCCGTGACGAAGGTGCTGCCGAGGTCGATCCCCAGGCTGTAGCTCACCAGCTCCTCCCTGAAGCGGCACCTATCGTAACGGTCAATCACACGAAAGATCGTTTTTTGGCGCGTCGTGCGGTGGTCGGCGCGCGCGTGCCCGCAGTTCCATGACACTAGGTAGCCAGCTGGCCACCCGTCAAGGGTGAGGCTAGAGCGAGAGGCTGGGCGGTGGCACTGGATCGTCAGCGGTGGGCCGGTTGGGTCGGCAGCGACCGAGGCGTCTGATGGTGAGCCAGCTACCCCGTTGAGCGCCGTGGGTCAGTAGCGCCTGTGCCGCGTATTCCGAACAGGTCGGGGTGAAATGGCAACACGGCGGCCGCCGCGGGCTGATCTGACGTTGGTAGGTGCGGACGCCGGCGATCAGCAGCGTCGTGACTTGCGATCCTGCCGGGTCTGGCTTGTGGCGCAGTGTCCGGGCTTCGGCGATCAAGGCTGCGGTCAGTTGGGGCAACGCCAGCAAGGTCACGACAAGGCAGTTGCCGCTGAGGCTTTCCCCGAGACAGCATCCGGCGTCGAGCAGGCACGCGTCTCGAAGGCAGGACCCGCCCGCCTGCCGAGGCCGGTACGGGTAGCCGTAGCGATCATAGCGTCTGCGTCCGAGGCACGCCATGTCTCCAGTGTGCACCCCCGCAGTGCGTTGGGGGTAAGGAACGCCGGCTGGTGAACGCGAGTACGACGAGTGCCGTGGGTGCGTAGCGGATTGCGACAAACCGTACTAAGGACTGATAAGCCCAACGGCACACCGCCGGCCACGCCCGGACATCGATGCGGATTTCCATTCGCGGCGCGATGAGGGTGTCATAGTCTCTCGAGACCTGTACGATGCCCGCGATCAATGAATTATCGGTGAGGACGGCCTTACCAATGTTAGCCAGGGCTGCCTAACAAATGAGATATTGCGGAAATGCCGCCGGATCGTGTGTGGGCTAGTGCAGGTCACCGTCGGTACGCGCACAATCACCGTCTGAAAGCTTCTGTTTGTCAACCTTCGATCAGTGTTCTTGACAGATCTCATTCATTGCGACAAGGGTGTTGGGGAGACGAGGCGAGGGAGTCGAATGCTGTTCGACAGAAGTGCGGGCTGATCTCCGGTGGATGCAGTTCAGACGCTGATCCTCGGGTCGATCGCAGGGGTCACGATCGTGTTCGGGCTACCGCTGGGCCGGCTGCGTAGCGCCCGCCACAGCCGAACCGGGCCCGCGGTGCGAGTGTTTCTCAACGCCTTCGCGATCGGTATTTTGATCTTCATAATGTGGGACTTGCTGAACCAGGCGTGGGAGACCGTCGGCGCCACGGTGGACAAGATCCACGACGGTTCCGGCGGCATGGCGCCGGTAATCGGGTTCGGCGCCTTGCTCTTCGCCGGGCTGGGGGTGGGGTTGTTGAGCCTGGCCGGCTACGAGCGCTGGCTCACCGGCGAGGGACCCATCCCGCTGCTGGGCCCGGGCACGATGGCCGCCGACGAGCTGACCCTGCGCAAGAGCGAGACCAGGAGTGACTCCTGGACGGCGGCCCGCCGGCTCGCGTTCCTGATCGCGGTGGGGATCGGGCTACACAACTTCGGTGAGGGCCTCGCCATCGGTGGCAGTGCCGCGCAGGGCAAGATCGCGCTGGCTACGCTGCTGGTGACCGGGTTCGCCTTGCACAACGCCACCGAAGGATTCGGCATCGTGGCCCCGCTGGCGACCGAACAGGAGCAGCCCAGTTGGGGATTCCTGCTCCTCCTGGGTGCGATCGGTGGCGGTCCCACCGTGCTGGGAACCGTGATCGGCCACCAGTTCACCAGCGACCCGGTGAGCCTGGTTTTCCTCACGCTGGCCGCCGGCTCCATCCTCTACGTAGTCATCCAGCTTCTCGCCATCGCGCTGCGGGGCGGCCACCGGTCCATGCTCTACTGGGGCGTGTGGATCGGCCTGGTCGCCGGCTTCGCCACCGACATGGTGGTCACCGCCGGCGGCGCCTAGCGGGTGGGTGCGACGTCCCGCCCCGGGTTACGGTTGGTGCAGGTGATCAGCGGGGTATAACTCGGCTGTGACAAGGACCGCGCCGCGCGAGCCGTCGACTGCTGTGGATCGGGGCCTTCGCGCGGACCTAATAGCCGTGGGGGGCGCCGGGCTGCTCGTTGCGGTGGCGGCGGTGGTCGGCTACTGGCTGCTCCAGCAAGGTGTGCCGCTGCACGTCGACGCCCCGCCGCTGGGTGCGCAGTGGCTGCCGCACACCGGGCCGGGGACGTTCCCCGTGGTGTTCATCGCGCTGCTCGTGGTTCTGCGCGGGCCTGAGCTGGCCGCTCGGTTGCCGTGGCGCCCGCTGCTCGGTATCTCCGCGGTCACGGCGGTGGCCTGGACGATCAGCCTGGCCCTGATCGACGGGTGGCAGGGCGGCGTGGCTGACCGGCTGACCACCGACACCGAGTACCTCCACGACGTCCCCAGGGTCACCGACGTCGGCGCGATGCTGCGCAGCTTCGCCGAGCGGATCCTCGGCGGAAACCCCGAGTCCTGGACCGTGCACGTCGCCGGCCATCCGCCCGGTGCGTTGCTCGTGTTCGTCGGCCTGGACCGGATCGGGCTGCCCGGCGGGGTGCCGGCGGCGTTGCTGTGCGT
>JALYTS010000010.1 GCA_030854185.1 Actinomycetota bacterium
TCCAGCTTCACTTCGCCGCTACGACGACAAAGAAATGGACGGCCTCTCACCTCCATCCGAAACAACAGCGCCTCGTGGCGCACCCGGTAGTACAGCCACACTGGACACCGCGGCGAGCACGGGGTGATTTGGAGCTCGGCGTGCAGGCCGTGGGCGTGGTCGCGGTGAGCAGCGGTGGCGTGCTCGTCGAGCCCGGCCGGTTGGCTCACAGATTTCGTCAAATACACCATCAATATCTTTAATACTTGGTTTACACCTGCCTTGAGCTGCCTAGATATACATCTCACCACCCAATCCGTAAAGCTGGTCCGTCCTGGTGATCACGTACAGGTGGTCCCACGAGGGCGTCCCACATGTCCCCCGACCTTGTGCAGACAGGCGCAGTGGGACAGGTTCGAAGGGCCGTTAACGTGCGGAAGGGCTTACTGAACGAGGCTAGGACGGGGTGCTGTGGATGTCCCGGATTTCCCAGGTTTCCCAACCCCGGACACAAGCCACGCCGACGACATCTGACGTTAAGACGGGACACCGACATTCGCCGTACCAGCGGTCGGGTGGCGGGATTTGAACCCTCGGTTTCTTCGTCCCGAACGCGCGTAGTCAGCATAACCAGTATCACCAGGTGCCGTCACGTGCTCGTGGGTCGCCATATCGGGTGCTCTGATGGCATCCCGCGCCGCTCGATTGCTGATTTTTGCTGACTGCGTTCAGCTTCGCGCACATAGTCTGCAAGCTTGCCCCCCTGGCGCGGGCTGGTAGCCCTCGGGGAGGCCGACGGGATGGCGCAGGAGTCGCCACTCTGCTGTGCCGGCCGAACGCGCTCCCGCGCTGCCATCCCGGAGACAGCCTGCGCCTGCCCGGCGAGACTATTCCTGCGCCGTGGTGCCAGCCGTCGTCCAGCTCCAGTGGTCCCCGGGCGGCAGCCCCTAGCCCGAACGGGCTAATCTCATCAGGCCTACGGTTCGCGTGTCCCGACAAGAGGCCAGAACCTTCCGACACCGTCGGTGGGCTGTCGTACCGTCCGGTTGACACGGCCAAGCCTGCGGGTCGTGCTTGCCTGTGGCCTCACTTCAGGCAGGAGCCGAGCACCTGACAGGAGAAGACGACGCCCGCCATCTACCACTACACCCACATGAGCAACCTGCCCGGGATCATCGCGAGTAATGGGCTCTTCTGCGACCGGGCCTGCCAGGGCGCAGGCGTGCCTGTGCGGGGCGTTGCCTATAATGATCTTAAAGCGAAGCGCGCCCAGACCGCAGTTGAGGCCAGACCGGGCGGGTTCCTCAACGATTATGTACCGTTCTACTTCGGTCCGCGCGCACCGATGCTGCTGCCGTACAAGAGCGGTCGCGTAACTGGCAAGCCCGAAAACCAGGATGACATCATTTATATCATCTCGAGCACGGAAGCCGTGGCAGCACTGGGACTGCCGTTTGCATTCACAGACGGTCATCCAATTAAGGAACCCCGGGCCTTCTATGCCGATCTGAGACAACTTGACCAGGTCGACTTCTCGATCATGCACTCAAAGTACTGGAATGACACCGACCAATTCCCGGACCGAAAACGCCGTAGGCAAGCCGAGTTCCTCGTGTGGCGTGCCTTGCCGTGGCAAGCAGTTTCAATGTTAGCAGTACGTACACCCATAACGGCCGCTTGGGTGCAGCAGCTAATTGTGGCCCTGGCCCACAAGCCGGTGTGCGAAATCCATCCAGAGTGGTACTATGATGATTAGGAGGAGGCGATGATCAGGCACACTACGGGCAACCTACTCACTGCAGATGCCGATGCTCTCGTAAACACCGTGAATACGGCAGGCGTTGCGGGAAAGGGGATCGCGCTCCAATTCCGTCAAGCCTATCCCGATAACTTCAAGGCGTACGCAAAGGCAGCTAAGAATAATGAGGTCATCCCAGGCTGCATGTATGTGTACGCAACCGGTCGGCTTCAGCCGCGGTACATCATCAATTTCCCGACTAAGAGACACTGGCGTGGCGGCAGTAAGATCTTCGATATCGTCTCAGGCTTGGAAGATTTGGCAGCGACGATACAGCGGCTCGGGATCACGTCCATCGCCGTACCACCCCTCGGATGCGGAAATGGCGGCCTGAATTGGACCGAGGTACGTCCGTTGATCGTTGACGCACTCTGCGATTTAGACGTAGAAGTTCTCCTCTTCGCCCCCGAGGGCGCTCCCTCAGCGGAATCGATGCCTGTTGCCACTGAGCGTCCAAAGATGACGTTGGGGCGGGCAGTAATGCTGCTTCTCATGGATCAGTACCGCGACATCGACGAGTACCGTCTCTCAGCCTTAGAGGCGCAGAAGCTGGCCTACTTTATGCAAGAGGGTGGTGAGCCTCTGCGACTCGACTTCACTAAAGCTCGATTCGGTCCGTATGCCGAGAACCTTAACCATGTCCTTCGAGTGATGGATGGACACTTTATCCGTGGTTATGGGGACCGGAGTCGACAGCCCATGATGCGCGTACTTCCTGGCGTTGCCGATGAAGCGCGCCATGCACTCAAGAACAACACGGAGACTCGCGAGAGACTGGCGTGCGTAGCACGCCTCCTTGAGGACTGGGACACGCCGTACGGCTTAGAGCTTCTTTCAACCGTCCATTGGGCGCTTACACACGTTGAGCCGCCAGTCCGAGATCTCGACGACCTAGTCGAGTACGTTTCGAATTGGACTCCTCGAAAGGCCGACCTGTTTAAGGCGTCACAGATCGAGCGCGCTGCGCGACACCTAGAGGCCTTCGGATTCGTCCAGTTCCCCGCCTCGGTCAGCTGAGGATCGCGAAGGGCGTCAGGAGCCTTGGCCGATTCCGGCGGCTCGCAGCCGCACGCCGTGGGGCGACCGGCCAGAGCCCGCACGCCCCGTCCGGCGCTTGCGGCTGCATGAGCACGGCGCCGGCACTGCCACGAGCGTGCCTGATCGATCGTCGCAGAGCCTGACGGTTGTACACGCGTGGACCAGATTTCTGTTCCTAATGCACACGTGAGCGCGCGTGGCGCGCCCGGTCATGAGAGAAAAGTTTTAGTCAGATAGTGAAATGTAGTCGGAAATAATTCTCAGGTTGAGATAAAACTGCCGTAGCGCAGCTTGTGCGCCCCTCTTCTTTGCACCTTTAGGACGATGGAAGTTAGGCTCTATTTCACGAATCCGTCTTTCGACATATCGCCATACTCGAGCGCCATTTTCCATCCACGTCTTAGGGTCGCCAACCACTACGTGGGGACCGTCTAGGATGAGATCGAGCATGTTGCTACTCGGAGCGTTCGGGTTTGGCCGGCGAAGAGCTGGAAAGCGGTCGTCTTCATAGCGATCGCGGCATCCTTCGATGCATTTTCGTATCTGCGGGACGTTTTCGGAGCTGGTTAGGCCCCACGATTGGAGGTAGCGCCAGATGCTGTCAATATCTGCACGTTCATCATTTCCGCAGAATATGTGCGCGTCAGAGTTTTGAGTCGACGTGTGTGCCAGGTCAACTTTTTGGCCATCGTACGCCTTGAATAAATCGGGAGGGTCGAGGTCGTCAAGGTAATATTTTACACAGTCGCGAGCTAACGCTGACTTGACTCTTGGGTGCTGCATGATACCGCGAAGTCCGATTACGTGGATAACACCAGCTTCATACCATGCGCAGTTTCCATAGAGAAGCTCGTTCAGTCCGTAAGGTCTGCGTGCGCAGTAGCTAAGGATTGCGCGTACGAATTGCTCAAGCGTCGATAGCAGGCTCGCTGTGCGCGCAGAAGGCAGTACAAGGACAAGTGCTGTAAAGTACGCAAGGTTGATACTAGCTACCTGATCAATCGCACAGCATTTTGTGTCGACGCCGTGCAGTGTACACTCTTCGCAGACCTGCTTGGCCGCGTCTTCAGAGGCTGGTCCATGACCGTAGATCACCAGCCAGGGGCCGGATCGATACCGCTCGGGGCCAGTTGGAGGCCTCTTTGTGCCCTTTGTCACATTGTGAGGATTATGGAGCTCACTGGCCGTGTCAAGTCGAGCAACAGCAGGTTGCCGGCCCGTCATGATCACCTTGTCGTTCATGTATCAAAGACTGCTGGTTGTTGACGGAATGTGTTTTAGTGCAGAGCCTTGACGGAGTGAACAGGAAATATATGACGGTATATGAGCCTCAGGTCGAGGCGGGTGCAGTCAATCGAGTTGATCAAAATCAACCGCTCGCCATTCCGGAGACTACCTCCAAGCCCTTAAAAAGAGCTAACCTCGCAAGTCGTGCCATAAAGACTGGCAGTGATCAACGCCCCGCCGTGTGGTGTCATGCTGTAATTTCGGTGTTGGATTCCGTTGCTCTCTGGGCCGTCCTCGCACTGAACGAGGCGCATAGCCTTCTGGTCAATGCTGGTGTTGCGACCGGTTCACATCCCTCTGATCGGTGGTATCGACTGATCGACCGATTTATCGAACCCACCAAGATCGAGGCTGCCGATGTCGACCCTAAGGTGCTTCGCCGATTTCTTGTCATTGCTGCAGCGTTTCTCAGCGCAGAAGCTAACGATCTCGACGATAAGGTAATAAGTCTGCCGGGCAATGGGGGTGACCAGGGGTCGATTTGTCCATACCTACGTGAGATATCCGACGCGGCACGAGATGCTGCCTGCGGTCTTCTCGAGCGCGTCGAGGATGAAAATTGGAATCCATTAGAAGAAGTCATTGAACAGGACTGCCGTAACGACGACGAGACCTTGAGTGCTATCCGCCAATTGGTGCAAGGCTCTGAACGACTTGCCGCAGCAAATCCTGACATGTCCGAACCTGACCTAGCTCGAAGAGTAAATCGTCTTCTCGCCATAAGGGCTTCTATAAGTCGGGCGAATCGAGATGTTGAAGGTGTTACTGAAAAGCACGGTGATCCGCAACCGCGTACGTCTCTGAAGGGCGCGCTCGAATCAATGTCAAGCCCGCTTCTTTTGCTTGATGGTGTCGGCGATGAAGACGACGCGTTCCCGTCGACTTCAGAGTTCGCTCAACAGGCGAATGCGACATCCGTGCTGTATGAGCAAGCCAAGGCAGATTCTGAGGGGTTTTGGGCCGCTCAAGCTAGCCGATTGCACTGGGATTCTCCATGGAGGCAGGTGCTAGATTGTTCGAATGCGCCATACGCGCACTGGTTTGCCGATGGAAGATTGAATGTTGCGTACAACTGCGTTGATCGCCACGTCAATTCTGGCTACGGTGGCCAGGTCGCCATTTACTGGGAAGGGGAGCTCGGTGATACACGTACCATCACGTATGCGGCGTTGCAAGACGAGGTGTGTCAGGTAGCCAATGCGCTAACATCACTGGGTTTGCGCGCCGGCGACCGAGTGAGCATTTATCTGCCTACGGTGCCGGAAGCAATCTTTTCCATGTTGGCATGCGCCCGGCTGGGAGTGATTCACAATGTAATTTTTAGCGGGTTGCCTTCCGGTGACCTGGTGAAGCAGATTAAAGCTACCGGCGCCAACTTAGTTATTACCAGCGACGGCGAGTATCGTCAAGGTAAGCCCCGTCCGCTGAAGGACATTATTGACCAGGCGGTGGCACAGGCACCTTGCGTGCGCCACGTACTAGTAGTACGCCGCACGGAAACTAAGGTCGGCTGGGCTAAAGGGCGCGACCACTGGTGGCACGAGCTGGTGAAGACACAATCACGGGTGCACAGACCAGAATCGTTCGGCTCCGAGCACCCACTCTTTATCCTGGCCACGTCCGGTAGCACGGGTAACACAAAGAATATCGTCCATACCTCCGGTGGCTACCTAACTCAGGTAGCTTACACTCACTTCTTTGTATTCGATCTTAAGCGGGATTGCGACGTCTACTGGTGCACTGCGGATATTGCCTGGATCACTGGGCACAGTTACGTTGTGTACGGTCCCTTGGCTAACCGTGCCACCCAAGTCATCTATGAAGGAAAACCCGACTTTCCACACAGAGGGCGACACTGGGAGATCGTGGAAAAATATAAAGTTTCTATCTACTATGACGCTCCGACCCTGATCCGTGCGTTCATGAGTTGGGGGCCTGATATACCAGGTCGCTACAACCGAGAATCGTTACGGGTGCTGGGCAGTGTAGGTGAGCCAATCAACCCGGAAGCGTGGAAATGGTATCGAAAATACATTGGCGGCGACAAATGTCCAATTGTGGATACCTGGTGGCAGACAGAAACGGGCGCGATCATGATTTCGCCATTGCCAGGCGTCACCGTTACGAAGCCCGGTTCATCAATGACGCCTTTGCCGGGCATTTCCGCGAAGGTGGTCGACAATACCGGCGAAGAAGTACCACACGGCTGTAGTGGCTATCTCGTTATCGACGCGCCATGGCCCTCGATGCCGCGTGGTATTTGGCGCGATGAGCAGGGTTATAAAAAAAGGTACTGGACGCGATTCCCAGGAAAATACTACACTGGTGACGCTGCGAGATACGACAGCGACGGTGCGATCTGGCTTCTCGGTCGTGAAGAAGATGCTATAAAGGTGTCGGGTCACCGGATCTCTAGCACAGAAGTGGAGTCGGTGCTGGTATCCCACCCCGCAGTCGCTGAAGCAGCAGCCGTAGAGGCTGGAGACTTGAGCCCAAGCCATCGCGGCATTGTTGCATTTGTGATTGTCTGTGCCGGGGTGGCCGAGGAGGAAGCTCTCGCTGAAAAATTACGTGTATATGTAGAGGAACGGGTTGGTCCAATCGCAGTTCCGCAGCAGGTGGTGATCTTACCAGAGCTACCTAAGACACGCTCAGGTAAAATTCAGCGCCGACTGCTCCGCAGGCTTGTGCAATCGGGAGATGTGACTGCGTTGGGTGGCTCCGCGGCGAAAGACCTAATCGACGCCCTGTAGACAATCTCAGCCAGAGCTGCGCCGCTCTGCAAAGGAAAAACCCCGACGCGATCGTCGCAATGTCTACAAATGCTCAGTGGGCCTGCCCGTAGTTTCCAGCAAAAAACAACGCTTCGAAGCCGGATTCAACGGGGAGTCCGCGCGCGATAGCTCGGGTCTGAGGAACATCTCTATGGAGACTGGCGCTACGTCCTGACCAGCATAGCTGCATGTAGGCGCGGTCTTAGTGTGCTGCTGAGGCTCGCCCGCTGGGCCCGGGCCTGCAAGTTCAGGCGCGGCTCGTGATCCACTCCACGGGTTAATGTTCGTGTTCATGAATACTGTGCAAATTCATGTTCATGAATAGTGCTGCCGGGATTCAGGTTCGCGCCTTGGACGCTAGTCCGCTGACGCGGTATTCATGATGACATGTGGACTTTGCTCTTGGTTGCATACGCTGTATTCGTCTACGTCCTCATCGGCAGTGCCACTTACGTGGCGCTCCGCTGCACCGACTCGGACCGCCGAAAGGATGCCTACCGCGTTCTTGCACTCCTCATGACGCTCGCGACCGGCACCACCGGAATCGCCGCGATCATCAAGCTGCTCATCGGACTAGGGCTCATCAGCTGACCCATCAACGCGCGGCCTATCTCCGGCCCCCGGTTGCCTCCTGCAAAGCCCATGAGGCAACCGGGGGCCGCGTTGTGTTCGCCAAACAGCGCGACACCGAGGCGACCTTTGGCGTCGCATTCATAAACGTGAACCGCAATGTCAGATCATGAAGACTTACGAGGAGTGCTTCCCGCCTTGAGGATTCGTGTCCTATTGAACGATACTCATCCTGAGAACATGCAGCAGGTCTCGATCCTCGTCGAAGTTCAGCGTTGTGTTGGCCTCTGACTCCAAAACAGCGGGTGTCATTCACGAAGCTAGCTCATGACGCTGTCCTTCCAACAGCAAGAGCTGACCCGCAGGGCCCACCGCGCGTATGGCGTGGGCATACGCGAGATCTGGGTGGGGCCCCGGACGTTCACAGATTGGTTGGTACCGGCCCGGGCGTCAGGAGTTGGCTCTGCCGACGACCTGGCCGGGGATCCAAGGGGACCGCTCACCCCAACCACGCCCCGATGGCATCGAACAATTCGGCGGCGGCCTTCTCATCGAAAACGATCACGCATTGACCGGTGACGTGCGGGTCCATCTCAATGAGCCCGTCGCGTTTGGTGACGACCAGATTTGTGAAACCTCGCGGTCCGCCGTGCACCGTGCAGTGGCACATGACGACGCGGCGGTTTGGGTCGCGTTTGCCCGCGCGGACCGGCTGGTCACCGGCAGCGGGCTGGTCGACGCTCACCGCGTACCCCTGGACCGCTGCGCCGGGATCGGCGTGCACAACCGGCAGAACCGAGCCTCCCGCGCGACTAGCGCCGCCGGCACCACATCCTCACCGCACAGTGCGCTGTACCGACCCCGGGGTAGTCCGTCGGCCGCCGCATCGGGCGTCAGCAGATGCTCTGTGCCGGTATGGACGTCGACCATCGCGATCGTGTGCCGTCGCGGCGTGTGCCGACCGTGCCGCTTGCTGTGCCTGCCCATCGACTCCCCTAGGTCTCGGTCTGAGTGCCGCCCCGAGCCCGGCGGCGATCGGGCGGCACGCCGGGCCGGGGGCGGCCCACCCCGAGCGGGAACTCTGGGCGAGCGATCCGCTCGAGGTGGGGATCGATGTCGCGACGCCGAAGCGGCACAACACCGACAAGACGAAACTTATCTGACGAAATGTCGTGTCGGAATATCGCTAACGGGTGAACCTCCGCGCCCCACACGGGACAACACGGCACAATGCGCTGTCATGAGCGCCACCCGTGGTCCGACTGTCCGTCGTCGCCAACTGGGCCTAGAGCTGCGCCGGTTGCGCGAGGCCGCCGGCAAGACACCTCGCGAGGCTGCCGACTGGCTAGAGGTCTCCACCTCGACGCTGTCGAAGATCGAGCTAGGTCGACAAGCCATCAAGGGCACGCACGTGCGGCTGCTAACCCAGCTCTACGGCGTGGGAGCACCCGATGCGGACACCCTGCTCCGGCTTGCCCGCGACGCAAACCAGCGTGGCTGGTGGGCCGCCTACGGTGACACCGTGCCCGACTGGGTCCGCACCTACCTGGGCCTAGAGCAGGACGCCTCAGAACTGTGGGCCTACGAAAGCGGGCTCATACTCGGTCTGTTCCAAACCCCCGCCTACGCCCAGGCCATCACGGCCGCAACCCGCCCCAACGCGGGCACCGACGAACTAGCCAGATTGGTGGCGTTCCGCACCGCTCGACAGCAGCGGCTACTGGGCGACCGAGCCCCGAGCCTGCGGGTCGTACTCGACGAAGCGGTGCTACGCCGCCTGGTCGGCGGCCCGGCGATCATGCGCGAGCAGCTGGAACACCTCACCGAAATGGCGCGATTAGCGCACGTCAACGTCTCCGTCCAACCGTTTAGCGCCGGGGCGCACCCGTCGATCGGGTCCGCCTTCACGTTGCTCCGGTTCGCCGACACCACCGGCATGAACTGCGTCTACCTGGAGAACGACCGAGGCGCGCTCTACCTGGAGCGACCCGCAGACGTCGACCGCTACGCGGCCATGTTCGAACAACTCAGCAAGACAGCACTCTCAGCCGATGAATCCCTGCAACTGATGGCTAGGCTGGCATCAGAGTTATAGGGCGAGCGAATAACAGGAAGTGCACCATGGAGGACACCGACCGCATCACCTGGCACAAGAGCAGCTACAGCAACGGCAACGGCGGCGCCTGCGTTGAGGTCGCCGATCTCACCAGCGGGCATCGTGGCGTCCGGGACTCCAAGGACCCCACCGGCCCGGCCTTGACCTTCACCGCGAATGCATGGATCGCGTTCACGGCTGGCGTCCGTGCCGGGGAGTTCGACTAACTGACCGAGGAGCAACACCGCCGGAAACCGGCCCCGCCGATGCCGGGTCTTCGCGTCATCGATCAGGGCGTAATCTCCCATCGCCTCGCGAGACGCCCCATCGACCGTGACTAAGGCTGCTGTCAAGCCGGACGCGAAGCCCGTTGCGGTGGTCACAGAAGGTGATAATCCAGGCGGGGATGCGATGGGGGAGGCGCCGGGGATGACGGGGAGTTCTCCCCGCTGCCTCCCCAGGCCTGCCTCCCCTGCCTGATCAGGCCGTACCCTCGGCGGGGACCCTCATGACCAACCCCGCGGCAGCCTCTCTAAATCCCAGAATCCGGGGGTTGCGACGCTGGGCGGCCGCCTCCCTCCCCAACCCGGCAACTTCCCCGCTCGACTACCCAGAGTTACAGGGGTCGGAGCGGTGTGATCCGGACATCCCTGGGGCGACCCGTGACATGCGGTGATCTTGCGATCGGGGGTCCTCCGTGCGTGTAGCTCCAAGTAAGACGCCCACTGTCGGCCCGGAAACGGGGTGCCCGGCGTTCGAGCTAGTGGGGGTCTACCCCCCGCTACCGTGCTGGTCAGGGCCCGTTACCCGTGGGTCTACCAGGGTAGCGGGCCCCCGCTACCGCACGGGTGCGGACAAAGGTAGGTAGCGGGTGCGGTAGAGCCCTTACCCCCGCCACGTCGGTGCCCGCCCTGTCCATCCCTGTCGCGGGCAAGAGCGCCACGCAGGTCGTGGACAGCGCCCGGCGAGTATCGGTGTCCCGTCCCGGGCTCGGGTGTCGTTGGCGTGGCTTGTGTTCGGGGGGTTGGGACGGCTGGGACACCCCTCCGCACCCGGTCTCGGCCTCGCTTCGGTGAACCATTCCGCTGGTCAGCGGTCATTCGAACCTGTCCCACCGCACCTGTGCCGCACGAGAGCTGGCAGGACAGGTGGGACGGTTTCGCGGACCACCCCGGAGTGATCACCGAGCTTGCTCGGAGGCGTCCACTTACGAGTGAACACGGCATCAATGATCGTGACTTTCCGGCCGTTGACTCGTTATTGCACCTTGCCCATTCCATGCTTGTGACTCGACGGAGGTTGCCCCTGCCACCCCGGCCATAACCGCCCCGCCCCACGCCCCGACTGGAGGTGAGCACGACCACATCCCGGTGAGCACCACCCGCCGGGATGATCGCGCTTATCACTTGGCCCGGGTGTGTGACCGCTTTCCCCGCACGATCAGCACCCAGGGCGCGCAGCGGCTCGCGCGGCTGTTGCGCCCGGCGTCGCACGAGTCACCGTAACGGAGGTTTCGGCCTCGTTTTGTGACGGGTGTGACGGGTTTCCCGCCAACCCGTCACACCCGTCACCCCCGGAGTTTGGGCATTTCAGAGCCCATCTTGACCCGTCACAGACCACGGCGGTGCTGTGACGGGTTGACCACCGGGTTGTGACGGGTGCCTGGTGGGGTGGGTTAGAGGGGGTTGGGTTCGATGTCGATGCGGCTGTAGTCGAAGGTCCCCCGCTTGCCCCGGTGCGCGTCGATGATCACCGCGGCGAACAGGAACCGCAGCACCGCGTTCCTCCGCTGGGCATCCCCGCTGGCGGCCAACGCGTCCCAGCAGGCCCGCGCGCCGGGCCCGACCAAGCCCGATAGGACGTCGGCGGTGGGGCGCACGATGGTCTTGCGCCGCAGAGCGTCCATGCGGTCCTCGATGGTCTTGCGCATCTGCCGGTATTCCCGGGTAGAGAGCTCCCGGTGGGTCCACATGTCCTTCAACTCCGCCAGCTCCGCGTCATCGGCGGTGATCGCGGCCTGGTCGGTTTCCGACAGGGCGGTCGTCGCGGTCGGTGTGCCGGTCACGTCCAGTCGGGTCAGCAAATCCACCGCCGCGTCGCTGACGAAGGCTTCCAGCGTCACGGCGTGGATACGCCGGGCGCAGGGGGATCCGTCGCGGTCTTTGCGGCGGGTGCACGCATAGGAGGGCGTGTGGTTGGTCAGGGACCCGGCCATGGGTTTGCCGCAGTGCTTGCACATCACCAACCCCCGCAGCAGGTAAAACCGGAACGCCCGATGCGCGTACGCCGAGGCCCGATACGCCCGCCGGTCCTGGGCTTCGGCCCAGGTGCCCCGGTCGATGATCACCGGCCAGTCCCCGTCGCCGAAGTCCTGGCCCCGAAACACCCGGATGCCGGTCACATGCCGGGAGGCCACCACCGCACGCACCGACTCCGCCGACCACCGGCACCCCCGCGCCGTCGGCACCCCCCGCTCGTTGAGCCCCGCCGCGATCTGCGGCGGGTTGTCCCCGTCGAGATACCGGGCGAAGATCTCCCGCACAATCTCCGCCTCCGCCCCGGCGATGACCTCTCCACCCGGGGCGTAGCCATACGGGCGCTTTGCGCTGCGATGCGCCCGACCCTCCCTGGCCCGGTCTTCCAACGCATCACGCAACCGCCGCGACGTGTCATCCGACGACCGGCAGGCATGCGCCACCTCGATCCGCAGGAAAAACCGGTCATCCGCATTAGAGAGATCACGGCGGTTCGCTTGGCCGTGCAACGTAATATCATGCTCGTCGGACAACGTGAGCAGTTCCTCTAAATCCCGGGGTTGGCGCATCAACCGATCCGGGTGATACACGATCACATGCCGCAGCCGTCCCGCCCGGATCGCCTCCAGCAACGCATTCCACCCCGGACGATGCCTCGACCGCTGCCACGCCGAGCGATTGTTGTCCACGAACACACACCCCGGGGCGATCACCAACCCCAACCGCTGCGCGACCTCCCGACACAACCGCTCCTGACGATCCACGCCCGTCTGGTCCTCATCCCGGGCCTTGGAGATCCGGCAATAGATCGCCGCCGGTTGCCCCACCCACCCCGAAGCGCCACCATCACGACCCCGCCCACCCCGGGACCCTGAACGCTGTTCACCGCGTCTGCTGTGCATGCGCTGCAGTGTATGAACGGGGCATGACTGTCCCCAACACCGCCAACTGCCCAGCATCCAACGTCCGGGCATGACTTGCCAGCTCCGCCTCGACCTGCGCGCGGGTCTCGGCGCCGATGTGTGGGGGGATGCGGGCCAGCACTGAGCGGATCACTCTGACGTCGGCGGCGCCGATGGCGTGTTCGGCGACTGCCGCGGCGGTCGCCGGCAGTCGCGGCGGGACCATCGCTCCGCCCAATCCGCGGGTGGGGAGCACGTCGGCGGCGGCGGCGATCCGGGCTCGGGCCTCACCCCGAGTCACCCGCCCGACGGCGCGGACCAAATCAATTGTGTTGGTGTATCCCACTGCGGTGGCGGTGCCTCGGGAATCGACCTCGGCGATCACCGACAGCATTTGCGCCCACGTCGCATGCAACCGGGTTTCCAACGCGCCCAGTTCGGCGAGCAACTCGGCATCACTGCCCTGCCACACCGCCGTCGACATAGCCTTATTCTAGACCAAGGCACCGACAATACCGGCTCGACAATCGGGCACAGGAACCGGAATCTTCCGAACATCTGACGATCACTGGTTTCACCGCGGCCGGTCCACGTGGGCTGTCATTTGCTCGGTTGCGGCCCTTTCGAGATGGGGATGCGGGTAGCGGTAGTCCGAGCTCCCGGCGAACCCGGCGCCTCATAGAGCGCGCGCCGATTGGTTGTGGATCACCTGGAGCTAGGTGCACCGCACCCTCCGTCAAGGCGGACCTCCACGCGGACGGCGAGCGCCAGTGCAGCACCTGGTCGACGATGCGAGCTGGTCGTAACTCGCAGCCCTCTGGGTCAAGGTCAGCTAAGAGCTTCTTGCAATCAACACTATCGCGATGTATCGTGAGCGTGTCGCCCAGTTAGGAGCGACGGACACTCAGAGGAGAAATCATGTACCCCGATCATCACTACGCACACCGTCACGGCGACCGGTTACCCGACGGCCGTCAACCCGGTCAGCGACGCCACCACCCCGACGCACGGCCTGACGGGCCAGGCGGTCACCGGACCCGCGGGGGTCGTCCCCACGGTGCAGGACGCGGGCGAGCCCAACGCGGCGACGTGCGCACTGCCCTGCTGCTGTTGCTCGCCGAGGAGCCCATGCATGGTTACCAACTCATGCAGGCGATCACCGAGCGCACCTCCGGTGCCTGGCGGCCCAGCCCCGGAGCCGTCTACCCCACGCTCAGCCAACTCGAAGACGAAGGTCTGATCGACACCGTCGCAGGGGGAGGCCGCAAACTGGCCACGCTCACCGACGCCGGCCAGGCATACCTGCACAGCCACGGCGAAACGATGGCCGACCCGTTCGCCGAATTCACCGCACGCTGCGGTGGCGGCAGCGACCTTCGAGGAGCCCTCGAGGAGCTCCGTCACCCAGTCCGCCAACTCGCACTGGGCGACGCGGCACAGGTGCAAGCTGCGCGACAGGTCCTAGCCGACGCGCGCCGCTCGCTCTACCTCATCCTCGCCGGCTCCCCGACCCCCGCCAACGAGGCGGGCGAGCAGTGACGGGCAGGACTACCTGCCGCTGGAACGGCGCAGGCGAGCGCCCACGCCCGACAGGTAGACGCCCAGGCCGAAGATGAGCACCGCGATCGGAATGTGCGCGGCGATCAGCTCATTCGCATCACCCTTCGTGATCGCTTCGCCCAGCCCCGTTTGGACGACAATCAGCACAAACAGGCCAAGGCCGCCGTAGGCGAGCGCCGAGCTTGCGCGCCGCAGTGCGACCGCTGCCACGGCGGTGGCCAGGGCGAGGACCACGACGACGAAGGCACCGATCTCATGCACGGCCACCCAGCCGTGTTGCCCGTGGCGGCCGACGAACTCGCCTGCCCACAGCGCTTGGAGTAGCACACCGAGCAGCGTCAGACCGTTCAAGATCGAAAATATCCGCACCGCGCCAGGAGACGCATGAACTCCCGCGACGGGTTCGGGTGTGGTCGAAGTGCTCATCGTGTACTCCCCCTCGCTCGGGCCCGCTCCAGTTCTATCGCAAGCGCGAACACCCGCGATAGCTCACGCTAGTCGGACGGAGCTTCGTCCACCGCCCGGTGCCCAAGCACCTGGTGCCCGTCCCGTCTGGAGATCCGCCCATGCGTCCTGTCCTTGAGCAGACCATCCTCGTCACCGGCGCCACCGACGGGCTCGGCAAGGCTCTGGCCACCGAGCTTGCCCGCGCCGGCGCCACCGTCATCGTCCACGGCCGCGACGACAACCGCGGCAAAGCGACCCTCGCCGAGATCACTGAGGCCACCGGCAACGACCGGTTGCGCTGGTACCAGGCCGACCTCGCTCACCTCGCCCAGGTCCGCGACCTTGCCGCCACCGTCGCCGCCGACAATCCGCGGCTGGACGCCCTGGTCAGCAACGCCGGGATCGGTACCTCGCCCGAAGGGCGGCAGGAGAGTGCCGACGGGATCGAGTTGCGCTTCGCGGTGAACTACCTCGCGGGCTACCTGCTCACCCAGCTGCTGCTGCCCACCCTGCTCTCCTCCGCACCGGCCCGCATCGTGCAGGTCAGCTCGGCGGGGCAGTCGCCGATCGATTTCGACGACGTCATGCTCACCCGCTCCTACAGCGGCGGGCAGGCCTACTGCCAGAGCAAACTCGCGCAGATCATGTTCACCTTCGACTTGGCCGGCGAGCTCGCCGGCACCGGAGTCACCGCCACCGCCCTGCATCCCGCCACGTATATGCCCACCAAGATCGTCTCTCGTCCGATGAGCACGCTGCAGTCCGGCGTCGACGCCACCCTCCGGCTGGTGATCGACCCGACCCTCGACGGGATCACCGGCCGCTACTACAACGGCCAGCGCGAGGCCCGCGCCGACCCGCAGGCATACGACCCCGCCGCCCGCGCTCGCCTGCGCACGCTGTCCGATCAGCTCACCGGCCTCACGTCTTAGCCGCAAGTGTCGGTGCTTGACCGCCGGATCTCCCTCAGTATGGGGTTGATCACGGTTTGGGTGCCTACGGTGACACGTACTGTCGTCGTCGGCACACAAACCGTGATCTACATGTCGAAGGCGAGCCGATCGCCGGGCGATCATGCCGCAGCTCGGGGGCGGCCAACAGGTAACCCGAAGACGAGCGGGGATCCCGACCGCCTGTACGCGAACTTCAGTGCACAGTGATGTGTTCGGCCAGTCGGGCGGCGATGTCGGCTGGGGTGGCCAGCATGGCGATCTCGTCGCGGACTTCTCTCGCTGCCTCGTCGAACTCGCCGGACAGCGCGCGGCGTAGTCCCGCACGGATCGCCGCCGGCGCCGGATCTGCGGTCACCGCGCATCCCCGCTGGGACACGGTCGCCGCGTTGAGGAACTGGTCGGCGCCCTGCGGCACGATCACCTGAGCAACGCCGGCGGCCAGTGCGGACAGGGTGGTACCGGCGCCACCATGGTGGATCACGACCGAGCAGCTCGGCAACACGGCGGTCAGCGGGAGCCACTGGTAGGCCCGCACCGAGTCCGGCAGCGTCCCGAGTTCGACCGGATCGCTGCCGAGCGCCACCAGAATCTCCAGCGGCTCGGCGACGACGGCGTCGATGAGGTCGCGGACCATCCCGACTCCACCGAACCGCGGCGCCACCGTGCCCATCGTGAGCAGAACCCGGGGCTGGGTCGGGGGATCCAGCAGCTCCTCGGGAACAGCGGTGCCACCGTTGTAGGGCACCGGCTGCATGATCCACCGTCCAGCGGCGGGTTCGGATCCCAGGCTCGGCGGCGCGATGCGGATGATCGCGACCGGGTCGGCCACCGGGCCTGCCGCCAATCGAGGCCAGATCTCCGCGACGAACGCTGCGCCGTCGCCGACCAGACCGATGGCGTGTTCGACGGCGGGCACCCCGAGCCGGGAGGCCACCACCGCACCGGCAGCCTGCAACTCTCCGTAGACCACTACGTCGGGCCGCCAGCACCGGGCCACGCGTTCGGTTCCGGCCAGCATCAGCTCGCTGACCGGGTGAAGAGCTGCACCGCGCGTTCCCGAGCCAGCGTCGGCGTCGGCGTCGGCTGCGGCCCCCATCCGCCGGTGGTCATCCCCACTGACTGGGCCACTTCGTACATGTTCGTCCCTGGGGCGACATCTACCGCCGTCAGCCCAGCACCCGCGGCTCGCTGCCCTCCATCACCAGTAGTGGCGACGAGCACGTCGTGGCCATCCGAACGCAACGCCCACGACAACGGCACGACGGGAAAAACGTGCCCGGCACCGGGTGAGGCCACCACCAACACGCGCATCCGGCCGACCCTAACCAACTCCACTTGAATGCACGTCGCGCGGCGTAAACAGCTTGATGAGGCCGTTGAGGGCTCGTTCCGCGTCGGTGCCGAACGGGGTGTCGGTGACCAGGTAGGTCCAGGTCGAGGTCGGTCGTTTGATCACCCTGGCCAATTCGAGGACGCCGTCTTCGAGCCGTGTAGTGCTGAAGGTGGCTTGCGTGTCACGTTCGACGTCGGCGGTAAAAGTGCGGATGGCCCGCATCGCTTCCTGATGGAACTCGTCCAAGGGGGAAAGGCCGGTGAGGCCCCTGGCGAGTCCTCGTAAGTGAATTCCTTCACGGAGTTCGGCGAGGAATTCAAGGTGTTGAGTCCATCGCAGATCAAGGTGGTAGAGCCATATCTGGCGCCCAGCCTGGTCGACGGCTACCTCGCCAAGGGTCGCGACCAGGGTGGAGTATCGATCGGCACATCGGCGGGCGAGATCCTCGGACGCCGCCCGAGTGCGCAGGATCTGCTCGCGGTGGTTGAGGACACGGTCACGTTGCTGATCGATGAGATGGTGGTAGTTCCATGTGGTGGAGTGGCTTCTCCGGTTGTCCGCCTGCGCGATGCGTTGGGCTTGATCGACAGCTGCGGTCGTGTGTGGATCCTCGACCGAGGTGGGTATGCCGACGCCGTGCCGGGTGAGGATCTCATCGTCGAGACTGGTGAAGAACTCGCTGCCGCCGGGGTCGCCCTGCCGGCCGGCGCGGCCGCGGAGTTGGTCGTCCAGACGGCTGCTGGCGTGACGGCCGTAGCCCAGCACGTATAGCCCGCCCAGCTGCACCACCCGTTCCTGCTGGTGGGTTGCGTCGGGCCCGGTGCCACCCAGCCGGATGTCGGTGCCTCGGCCGGCCATCTGCGTGGAGACCGTGATCCGCCCGATCTCACCGGCCCGGGCGATGATTGCCGCCTCCTCAGCGTCGTTGCGCGCGTTGAGTACCGCCGGATCCAACCCCTGTTCCCGCAGCGCGGTGGCGAGCTCCTCGGAGGCTGCCACGCTGTGGGTACCGATCAGGATCGGTCGACCCGTGGCGTGCAGCGCGCGGATCCGCCCCACGGCCGCGTCGTGGCGCTGATCTGCGGTGACGAAGATCTGATCCGGGATATCAATGCGGATGCACGGTTGGTGCCGCGGCACAACCATGACCTCGAGCTGGTGGAATTCCCGCAGTTCGTCGGCGACCGCGACCGCGGTGCCGGTCATGCCGGCGACCAGGCGGAAGCGGCGTACGAGATTGCCGATGGTGATCGAGTCGAGAACCTCCCCGGTAGGGCTCGGGGGCACCCGTTCCTTGGCCTCGACAGCGGCCTGGATCCCGTCTGGCCAACGCTGCAGCGCCGCCACCCGCCCGCGCGACGGGTTGATCAGCTGCACCACGTCATCGCGCACGATGTAGTCCACGTCCCGGCTCAGCAGCACCAGCGCGTGCAGGGCGACATTGATCCCCGCCAGCGTTGTGGCGTGGGCTGCGGTATAGAGGTTGAGCACCCCTAATGCGTCTTCCACCACCGTCGTGCCGTGATCGGTCAACGCCACGTTGCGCTGCTCGGCATCGACCCGGTAGTCCCGGCCGGGACGCAGCGTGCGCACCACATCCATCATGACGGGGTCGATCCCGTCGTCGGGCATCGCACCGGCCAACACCAGCGGCACTCGTGCTTCATCGATGAGTATGGAGTCGATCTCATCGATTATCGCCACATCCAGCTCGGGCCCGACACGATCCGCGACTTCGGTTACCAACCGGTCGCGTAGCAGGTCGAAACCGATCTCGCTGACGGCGCCGTAAACCACCTGCGCCGCGTACGTTTCGCGGCGGCGCCGTGCCGAATGCGACTGCTGCACGCAGTCCACCGATACACCCAACAGCGCGTATACCGGATGCATCCACTCACAGTCGCGTTGCGCGAGATAGTCATTAACCGACAGCACATGCACTCGGCGGCCCTGGGCCGTGAAACCAGCGGCGGCGATTGCGCCGCACAGCGTTTTCCCTTCGCCGGTTGCCATGTCGACCACGTGACCGGCCAGCATCCCCAGCACGCCCAGCAACTGCTCGTCGAACAACCGCTGACCCAGCGCCCGCCGGACAGCTTCCCGACCTGCGGCGCAGAACTCGGCCAACCGATCGTGGCTGCGCGCCGGCGCGGGCGCAACGAACATCGCTCGCACCGACTCCGCCAGCTCAGCGTCGGTGACCCGCCGGTACCGTTGTTCCCAGGCGCCCGCACCATCCACTACCGGCCGAAACTGCCGCAAATCCACCGATCCCGGACGCTGCAGAAACCGTCGCACGCCGTCCCGGACCGCAGCAAACACCACATCCGCACCGTACAACGCTTCCGGCGGTCAACCCCGGGGCGACTGATATGCGGACAGGAAGGCCCACATCAGTGTGGCGGCGGCCGCCTGCGTGCCCACGGCGGTGTTGAACGGGATGTCCGCTTGGGCAGCCCGTGGCCAGTAGTGATTCATCCCGTTGTACAGCACGGATTCCACGGCCGATCCATTCCGGCAGTTCGCCCACACGGTTAGTTGTGCCGGTGCGATGGTCGTGCTGGCCGACGTTGCCCCGCAGCCGTTGCGGGCGCGCCAGTACGCCACCACCGACTCGATCACCTGGGTAGTGGTCTGGGCCGGGTTCGTGGTGGATAGCTCTGGATCGGCGGTGCCGGCGCCGATCCACGCGGGCACCGCGATTCTCGTGTCCGCACAGGTCTCGGGCGGCACAGCGGCGTAAACGGCGAACGCGGCGAACAGCGAGGGATGTGCACAGATCTCGGTGAAAGCCATGCGCGCGCCGTTGCTGTAGCCGACCAGATAGACCCGCGAGCCGTCGACCGAGAAATGACTCGCCACGTCACCGCTCACGGCGGCGAGGAACGCTGAGTCGTCGATATGAGCTGTCCCGGCGTCACCGCAACAACCGCCGCCGGAATTCCAGGACTGCCCGTAGCCGACCGGGTAGACCAGCACGGCTCTTCCCTGTTGCGCCAGTGGTAGGAAATCTGCCCTGATTTCTTCCTGCTGCACGGTGATTGCCCTGCCGTGCAGTATCACCAGCAGTGGTAACGCCGTGTGTTGGTCGGCCGGGGCCACCACAAGGTACGTGCGCTGTGTCCCGCCGATGTTGAGGGAGCGCATCGAACTCGTCGTGCCCGTGGTCGCCGCGGGCTGGGCGGGCGTCGTCACCGCAGCGGGGATCCTCGACGACGACGCCGGCGTCGAAACCGCGATCGTGCGCCGTCACCACAGCTAGTCTGCCAGTGCACTGTGCGAAGGTCGGGTAGGTCCCATGCCGCCTCCCTTGGAGGCTACTTGCTCTCGGTCTGCGTGACCGGGAGCCTGGCGTCCGTGGCGCTCACATTGACGGGGATCAACCGGTATCCGGTCAAGTCGTGCCGGGGTCACGGCTTGGCGCATGCCGTGGCAGAGCCGTGGGGTTTGGCCGGTGATCGGCGGTGGATGATCGTCGACGACGAGAGCCGCGTGGTGACGGCCCGGGAGTACCCGCAGCTGGTGCTGGTCACCCCAGGGTTCGACGGCGACAAACTGCTGCTGCAGGCGCCGGACGTCGAGCGGCTGCTGGTCGGCACACCGGATGGGTCGGTGGTCACCGACGTCCGAGTCTTCGCCAGTGAGCTGGCAGCCGCCCCGGCGTCGGAGGAGGCGCACGCCTGGTTCAGCAAGGTGATCGGCAAGCCGGTCCGGCTGGTCTACCTCAAGGACCCCGCGCAGCGCCGGCCGAACCCCGCGTACAGCCGGGAGCACGACCGGGTGTCTTTCGCCGACGGCTACCCGATGCTGCTCGCTACCGAGGAATCCTTGGCTGCGCTGAACGATCTCATCGCCGTCGGGCCACGGCCGCAGGAGGGGCCGGTGTCGATGACGCGGTTTCGCCCGAATCTAGTCGTCGCCGGTGCACCCGCCTGGGCTGAGGACGGTTGGCGGGTGCTGCGCATCGGAACCGCAAGCTTCCGCGTGGCGAAAGCTTGCGACCGCTGCGTGCTCACCACGATCGATCCCGACACCGCGAGCAGGGGCAAAGAACCGCTCACCACGCTGGCTCGTCATCGGCGATGGGATGGCAAGACCTGGTTCGCGGTCAACCTCATCCCAGATTCCCCCGGCGCGATCCTGCACGTCGGCGACCGCGTCGAGGTTGTCGAGCAGGTCAGTAAAGAGCCTGGGGATCGGCGGCGAGTCCCGTGAGAGGATGCGACGATGGTCGCCGGACTGCTGCTGGCGGCCGGGGCCGGACGGCGCTACGGCATGCCCAAAGCTCTGGTCGACGGTGGCGCCTGGCTGCGCCGGGCGGTAGACGTTCCGGCGCTGGTCGAAGCCTTGAAGTTGGATCTCGCTTACCTCGGCGCAATGGGATCGCGCAAGACCCACCGCAAACCGGGAGGCTCGCCTGCGCGAGGCGGGCGTGGCCGACGAGCAGCTCAAGAAACTCGCCTCGCCGATCGGGCTTGACCTGGGTGCCCGCACCCCCGAGGAAACCGCAGTGTCCATCGCCGCTGAGGTGATCTCGCTGCGTTGGGGCGGTGGCGCCACCGCCCGGGGCGCCACCCGCTAGCCAACGCCGAGGGCCCCATCCACGGCGCGAACCCCATCGCCGAACCCGAACCGGTCAAGGCGTAGCCGCTCCTGCCCAACCGCTCCGCCCAACCGCTCACCCGGCCAGCCGCGTTCTGGATGCAGAACGCGGTAATCCGGTACCCGTAGACCGCGTTCTGGATACACATAAGCCCTAAGTGATCGCAGGTAGCATGGTTGGGACCGCTCACAGCCCACCAAGCGGGCCCCTGACGACCACCGTAACCGCTGCGCCGCCGGGGCAGGCCGCGTGGACCCGGCGGGCTTCGAGGCGGTGTCGGGGCGGTCCGTTCACGGACTGCGGCACTGGTCGCCCACGAGTGCACGGCAGGATGCGAATATGCATCTGGATTGGATTCCGGGGATCTCAGCCGCCGTAACAGTGGTGGCGGCGGTTGCGGCGGCTGTTGCGGCGGTTGCGGCGCGACGGCAAGCGCGGGAGGCGCGGCGCCAAGCAAAGGCAGCCGAAGATCAGGTGCGAGAAGCTCGGCGCAGCGCGGAGGCCGCGGAGGAACAGGTCGAACTCATGCGTCGCCAGCAAGAAGCGTACCTAGCTGAACGTGACGAGCGAGAGGCGGGGCGACGCGATCAAGAGGCGGCACAGGCCAGACTCGTGATTATCGAGGTGGTCAACCGGTCGGTAGATATCACCAACCACAGCGAACAACCGGTACGTCGGCCGCGGATTGAGTCGATCGGGGGGCAGCTCATGGAGGATGATCCTTGGGGCGGTTTACTGCCGTCAGCGCGGATGGAGTTGATTGGCGGTGCTCGACAGCAGTGCGTGCGCTGGGAGGATAATCCATCGCGTGAGGCCGGAAAGTATGCAGAGGTACTTCCCCCACACCAGACGCACCGCGTGTTCCTCAGCTACTGGCAGGCTGACGGCAGAGACATCGACCATCCCCCATATGAGGTCGACCTGGAGGACGTGACGATCACCTTCACCGACACGTGCGGGCTGCGGTGGCGGCGCACCGGCAATGGCGAACCGGTCCGGATTGACAGTCAGCTAGCGGGAAGGGGTACGTCTGGATAGGCACGGCCCTTAGGCGCTTGGAACCGACGAACGACCCTACCTCCTCGTGGGGGCAGCCCTCAGCCGTCCGCGGCGCTGGTCTGGCCCACAACCACCACCGTAACCACCGCATTGCCGGGGGCGGGCCGTCCGAACCATCGCCCAGTTTGGGCGGAGGTTCCTTAGAACACTTCCGCAGATTCTGCTGAAGTGGCCTAAAGCGGCCGGGCGTTCGCCGGGTGGTGGTGGCGTCGAGGTCCGCACACCTACCGCCAGCGTGATAGCCGAGCTGGTGGTGACCGTGGTGCACTGCGCGCGGGCCGGGCAGGTGCGGCCTCGGCAATGGGTGAGACACGACATCCCATCTGCCGGGCTAGTGGTGAGGCCCCGCGCGGCCTTCGAGGCGGTGTCGGGGTGGCCCGTTACGATTGCCGGTGCTGTTCCCTTAGGCATGGCGCAGCTAGCTGCAACAGCGGGGCATCGCCCGGCCGCGGTGCCCCGCTGCGCCATCCAAGTGCCGAAGCACTTGTGCAGAATCTGCACAGCGGAAGTGTCTAAGCGGCTGGGAGCACGCCGGGGCCGGCGGGCTCGCCCACTGCCGCAGAACCTGCGGAAGTGGGGCACGGGCACCGCGGCCTGACGGGGCAGCCTCCGCAGACGCGTGCGGCCTCCGCTACCCGGTTCTGTTCCTGAATCTGGTACCAGCGGCCGTTCCCGGGTTCCGCGTCGAACACGCTATGACGGCCGATGCAACTCGCGCCGGGCAACTTCGGCTGGCTGGCCAAGATCGCTTCGAGCAGCCGCACGACGCCCTCGCGATCCATAGCGCCAGTGTCCACCCAGCCGGGAACGGCACCGCCCGGGTGCACACACACAGGTAGGTGCAGTGCCGGGCGGGGCCGTTCGTTCGCTGGAATCAGTTAGTCGAACTCGCCGGCGCGGACACCGGCGGTGAACGCGGACCACTCGGTACCGGTGAACCACAGCGCCGGGCCGGTCGGGTCCTTAGAGTCCCGTACGGCACGGCCACCACCGGGTAGTAGGTCGGTCACCTCAACACATGCGCCTTCGGTGTTGCTGTAGCTAGACTTTGCCCAGATAACGGGCGCACGGTCATCCCTCATCATCGATGCCTCGCTTCGCTGCTCAATTAGGTGTGCTTGGCAAGCTCCGCGATCAAGGTCAGGCTCTCGTCACTAGCGAGGGCCTGACTGCGGAGCTTGTCGAACAGCGTAGCTAGCTGAGACACCACCGACTCGTCATCGATAACGTGCCCACCCACGGCGTACTCCTGGTACACGGCGTCAGCGAGCAGCCCGTCAGGAAAGCTCAGCACACTGAACGGGCCGGACATGCCGTCGTGCAGTCCGAGGTCGAACGGGAGCACCAGCAGCTCAACGTTCGGCCACTGCGCCCGCTCCACGAGCTGCGCGAGCTGGGCACCGGAAGCCGGTTGGTGCCGAGCGCAGCGTTCGAGCGCGGCCTGGGACACGATGACGGTCAGATGTAGCGGCCGATCGGGGTCGGTGAGCCGTTCCTGACGCTGCATCCGCGCGCCGACGCGCCGGTCTACTTCCTTCGCCGACAACCGGCCACGGAGCGCATGCAGAGCCCGCGCGTACTCCTCGGTCTGGAGCAAGCCGGGGATCACTTCCAGCTCCAGGCAGCGCAGCGAGGTCGCGTCGTACTCCAGACCGACGTAGCCAGCCAGCCACTCAGGGAGCCCGTACTGGGACCACCAGCCGCGTCTGCTGGCTTCCTTGCGCAGCTCTTCGAGCGTGGCGAGGGTGTCGGCGTCCACCCGGTAGTGGTCGCGCAGGAGCACGATCAACTCTGCTTTGCCGAGCACGTTTCGGCCCAACTCGATATGTCCGATCCTGGCGGGCGAGCAATCGATGGCGGCGGCGGCCACTGGTCGGGTCACGCCCGCTGCTTCCCGTAGCCGCTGCAACTCGATGCCGAGTTGGCGGCGTCTGATCGTCGGTCCTGCCACGTTGCGCATCGTAGCGGTAGATCCTTCCCGGTTGTAATCCATCGCGTCTAGCGAGTGTATTAATACGATGCTAGCCTCCATCGAAGCGTCGGCACTAGCTGGCGTCAGCCGCCCCGGCTCGGTGTGCCGCCCCGAACGCTGCCGGGCCGGGCGGTGTCTAGCCCTAGGAAGGAACGCCGGATGGTCGACACCTCCCCCGCTGACCACCGTGGCCTCACCCCTGCGCAGACGCTGGTCGAGTTCTTCATGACCAACGCGGACCGGGGCGCCAACGCGGCAAATGACGACTTCGTGCAAGAGCTGCTGAGACGACGGCGTGAGATTCAGGCGCTAGCCAACCCCGCCGGCCGATGACCATGCGCCAGCGCGGCGCCGGCCTGCCGGAAACCACCCAACGGTTCCTAGCGGGTCTGCCCCGGCACGGCGATCCGGTCGGCGCGGTGTGGTCCCGGCTCGGTGAGCTGGAACGCGCGGGCAACGACCCGGTCGTCATCGACGCGTTGCGCGCGGTGCTTCTGCCGCATCAACCGCCGCGCTATGGGCGGTGCCCGGCGTGCCCTAAACGGTGGTGGCGTCGCCGCCGGTGGCCCTGCGCGGTGTGGTGCCGCGCGCACCTGGCGTTGTTCAGCCCGTGGATGGGACGGGCGCGCTGATGAGTGCTGCGTGATCACATCCGAAGGTCGTGAAGGCACTTGCAGCCTGGACGGATGAACATTTGACGCACCCAGTGGCTCAGTGCGCTAAAGGACACGGGTCGACTGGAGTGACTGGTACTGGTTTAAGGTGGACAAGAGGAGGCGGCAGCTTAGGAGGAGGGGTTCCCGCTCGACACACAGTTCGGTTCGCGACCTCGCCGACCCGAATATAACTAATGATCCTTTTGTCGTCGTCTAGTACGGTATGCCATTCCTTATCGGTCGACAAAATGTAACCGACACGAATTGCACCTGATTTGAGCTCTATCTTTTCTGCTGGCAACCAGGGGCGTCGGAGAGTCTCAGAGATTGTATCTAAATCTGTGCTTACGCGATAGACTTGCTGAATAAATAGCAGTGCCAGGGCGCAGATTGACCCGACCAAGATCGCCCTTATTGGCGCCGCCACCACTTCATTAATGCTGCCCCGAAGTAAACTATCCCATAACACGAATCCGGCACCCAATACGACACACCAGACCAGGAGGCGCGAGTCCCGCCATAAAGCATGCCATTGCCAATCCCACGCATGGGCGGCTGCAGATCGAAATTGTAGATATGCGCGATGCCATCCTTCCTCTACGTCGATATACGCAGGCGAGAGAAGGGCGGTGGCGGCCGCCGCAAAAAGAAGAAGACCCCACTGGCGAAAGATGGCAAGGACAACAAGAGCTACAGGAAGAAAAGCAGGGAGAAGAGGAATGACGGTTCCTAATACGGTTTGCCCAAGTCCACCAGACGCTGCCATGGTGGTGGCCGTGGTCGTGTCATAGTTACCAATGATGATGAGTCGAGTTCCGGATGCGAGCAGAACTATAAATGGTGATAACGCGAGCGCCATCAAACCTCGGGACGTAGGCAAGATCGTCACCTTCTCTCAGTTCTTGGTCGAGAAGTAGCCCTCAGCTGCCCTCAGCGGCGGTCCATCGCAGCGGGTGTACACCCCTTGTGCTGGTGATTAGAACTCCCTCACGCGTCGGTGGCTAGAGGGCAGCCCTCATCGCGGCCCCGGCTGTTGCAGGGCGCCACTGCGGGGATGCGCTGACCGTCTTGCACACCGTGGCATCCCAGTGGGCCACCACCTGAGTCCCGGCCGGCGGAGCGATGCCCCCGAATCGGTTCCTGGACCTGCGGCAGATCATCGCGCTGGCCGACGACGCGGCCGGTATCACCGATATGGAGCTGCGGGCCAGGTTGGTCGCGCTGGCCTGGTGCGCGCGGTGACCCGCTCCGCGCAGCGTAAGCCGGACTCTGCGGCCGCTGCTGGTGCCGACGTGACCGGGCACGGCCTCCTATCCCGATTCCACGCCGGTTGCCGGTGCCCTTGGTGCGCCTCACGGGCCCGTGAGGGCACCTGCGGCTGCGTGCCGTGCGCAGTGTGCCGCCGCCAGCACCTATGTCGTCCTGCCGCGCGGGTGGCAGCAATGAGCACCACGGACAGCGCGGACGTCGCAGCGGTTAAGCGGCTACTGAGCCTGCTGATGCCCAGCGGACTGCCGATCATCGAGAGGGTGGCCGCTGATGCGGTCACCGTGCTGCACACCGCGCGGTGACCGACTGGCCCACCTGACCCCGGTCCGGTCGTCAGCAGAGCCAACTCCTGGCGGCCGGACCGGTATCAAACCTACTGAGGCGCAGCGTCTTGGCTTCGCTCTCAGCGCGCCACCAGAGCGCCGTAGGCGCCACGAACACCGAACCCGGGGGTGATCCCCCTGAGTCGCAGGCCGGGGGCCGATCATGCTGTGCGGTGTCGCCACCGTCGAGAGACCTACCGGCTGCCCTTCTCAACGGCTGCGGCTAAACGATCGATGGCACGGGCAACCTCATACAGCGCATTGGCAACGTTCGGTCCCATCGGTGCGGTGCTCGGCCAGGCGGTGAACACTTCACGGATGACCTCTGCGATCTCTGACTCCTGGGGTTTGCTCACAGGGGAGAACTTAACCTGCGGTGCACCGGGTTTGGGCTATGCGTGGCGTCTAGTGTCTACGCGGTCACGCTGTGTGCGCGGATCTACCGGGCGAAAGATCGAACGGTGAGACACGGCGTCGGGCTGTGTGCATGGGGACTACTTCGCCCCATGTTGCAGACCGAAGTGCTTACCGAATTCTTTTTCAGCATCACTGTAGTCGGTGTATTTTTTGCTGGACCATCCGTCAGTGCATTCGGCCCACCACACTGTGTCACCGGTCATTAGCCGGAAACCTTTACGTGTACCCAATTCGTTGCCGTCGGCTAAACGTTTTTGCAGAGGACCCCACTCGCCCATGTCTTCCCCCTCTTTGCGTTGAACTATCATGCGGTGTCTGCTGACCGCCGTCGGTTCTTGTATCGCTGCCTGCGCCGCAAGCGTTACAGAGACGCAAAACGGAGGGGGGATGAAATGCGCTAACTAACGCGACAGTCGGGAACAGTGCAAAGAGACAAAAACGTGTGAATGAGACAAATGGCACAAGCTCTACCACGCCGGGCTTTGAGGCTCGTTCACGGCCGCAGATAATCAACGCCCACAATTGTCCCGCTAAGCTAGACGCGCATGGAATCGCCATTTGCCGCCATTGTCACGTTAAGTTACAAACGCGGAGTGACCGGACGACATCGGTGAGTCACCACTCGACCAAGCCCCCAGTACAACATCAACCGCCACGCACAGTGATCACCAGAAAATGATCAAAAAATCTGGCGGCTAGAGATGGGGAGGAGCGAGCAATATCCGTTGGCAAGAATAGCTAAAAACCGAAGATCTTCTGCTCAACTTAGCTTTTGCCGTTGCTTTCGTGACTGTTAGTTGCAATGATTCACTGACCGATGTCGATGGCATTCAATTGTGCGTTGTGCATTTGCATTGTGTGAACCGTCGCTTTCGTTCGTTGCTATTGATTCCATTGTTTGAGAGCGGTATGTTTGTCGTATGGAATGCCATTAGCGCACCGACTGTTTGCCGATGCGCTAAGGTGGTGTGGTTCGGGTGGTTACTGAGCGTTGCTGTGCTGTGCTCGTGCGCGGTTCGCGGTCCAATCCGGTGTGCCAGTCCAATTGCAACGATCGCATGACGCGGTGTAGATCGATCCGTATCGTTGTCCATTGTCTCTTACCTGGACTGTGTGACCGTTGCTACTGAAGCTCATGGTCATGAGCTTATTCTGTTATAGGGTTAATTCGTACCGCTGTTAGGGTCATTGACTGCTTGTGACCATTCGGGCGTAATTCTGTCACTTGAGGTTCTGGGTCTTCCCGTCGGCACCCTTCCTGCGTTCCGGCAACTGTTGAGTGGTCAACAGTTGCGGATCGTTAAGCGTTCGATTCACGTGGGAAACGTCAGCGCCTACGACCTTGGCAATCGTCTGCTGGGAGTGGACACCGACGCCTTCCGTATTGGTTACCAGCGTCGTGAATTGCGTACCGGTTGATACAACTCGGGGTGCTGGTATCGGTGGGCGCCATCGCGGCAGTTACAGCTCCGGTGCGCGGGTGCCAGATTGTTAGGGTCTAGCGGGTCGCCACCTTGCGCGAGGCCGATTAGGTGGTGCACGGTTCCGGCGAGTCGATGTCGTGGCACTGCGACCGTCAACGCGTAGTCGATTGGCAATCCGCAGAGCACGCACGGGGTATTGTATAGGGCGCCATTGGCTATGCATTCGGCCTGGACTTTCCGCCATCGCGAACCCGTCCGGCCTGGCCCACCATTAACCACCGTCACCATCGCCGGGAGTTGCGCGGCGGTGCGCATTCGCGGTGTACCGGCACGAGGTTAGTTAAGTCCGCCGGATCACCACCGTTTGCCGGGTCGGTGATGCGGTGGACAACGACGTTGCGGCCGTACTGAATTGGCCGGCCGCATATCCAGCAGGGCGACCGGTCCGCTTTCCCGCTTTCCAGGCACACCTTTTCTGCTCGCCGTACGGCAGCAAGCGGATCGCGGATCATGGTTCAGGTTCTCCGGCGTGCGATAAGCGGTCTGTTGTGTGTTTCTCCGGATCTATTTCGCGAAAAGAGGTTCCTTTTCGTCGTCGTGATCGGCGCAATCACAATCGGGATCGCCGGGGTCGCAGTCGCACTCCTGGCCGTCTTCGGGCTTCCTTTTATCGTCGGGGTCGGCGTCTTTCTTCGCTGCCTTGGCGCGGGCGATGGCGCCACCGCCGATGGTGGCGGCTCGGTTGGCGAAGGCGGTATTGCGTGCCGGCGCTGCGGTGGTCCTGAATGCTGCGCCGGTGCCGGTGAAGGCTGCGGTGCGTGGTGCGGACTGTTGTACCCGTCCGATGCTGCGGTCCATTCTCGTCAACTCCCGTTGTGCGGTTATGGTTGTTCAATTTATTCGGTTGGTGCGCTGGTACCCGCCGAATCACCCCGGCCGCCGTGCCGCGAAAGGCAATGCGGCGGGTACCGCACTCACCCCGGTGCGGGAAAACGAAGGGAGAAAGAAAAACCAGCACCGGGAGTCTCTATTTTTTTATGTCAGCGAGATGCCAGGTGACAATGCCAGCCTGAAACATTCCCGGTGGACGGGGGCGCCGCCTTGGTCGAGGCTCAAGGTACCGTTAGCGAGTTGGCGGACTTCGACGGTTCCCTGGTCAGGGTTGACGGGTTTTTCGCAGAACGCGCAGGCGGGTGCAATGGTGACTAGCGCGTTCAGCGTTTCCATGACGTTCTCTTCCATGACGTTTTCCGTCTGATCGTCACCCCGAACTAGAGTTGCCTTGGGTTGCGATTCCGGGGTGTCGCGCCGGTATCCGAAAAGTCCGAGGTTCCATTTCATGGCACGTAGAACCCGAACTTTTCAATCCGATCAGCGGCGGCCAGGATAATCGCTCGGCGATCCCTTAGAACCTCAATGCAAAGGCCCATTGCTTGGCGCATGACGAATACGTCATAAATCGCTAGCGCCCTGTGGTCACCTTTCAACCCTTTAGCACCATTTGGGAAGGCGTCCCGCCTGAATTTGTTGATCCAAATCTCGGGGGCCATTATTGTGGCGGCCCGCTGAATGGGTGTGCCGCCTTTACTGAAACCGCACTCGCCCGATCCATTGGGGGAGATCGTCGCGTATTTCCCGTCGAGTCCCACAGCGGTTGCCACGCACAGATGACTCGCCTCATGCTCTGCGGATTGTCTCTGATCTGATTGATAGCGTTGCTGTCGCAGCGCGTCACGCGGACTGCGTAGTTCACCGGTTCCGAGAATGTTCGAGTCCAGGATAGCGTCCCGCATGTCGTGGCCTTGCGCCAGCCATCCACGGACGACCTCTTGTTGTCGCAAGGTCAGATTTGCGTAGATTTGCCGTGCGGCCCGCTCGGATGCTGCGATCGTCATGCTGCTGGGGCTCGTTTCTGCTGGTACTGATAGACGCTGCGCACGTCTAGCTCCCATTTTCGGCCGACGCGGCGGCCGGTGATTCGTCCGCGTTGCGCGAGCTGTTGGACGCGCCGTGGCCCGATTCCGAGTCGCTGGCTGGCTTCCTCGGTGGTCAGTGTGGCGTGGTTCGGGCCGGGAAGCTCATGGCGAACTACGGTGTTTCGTTCTCGCAGCTCAACGGTGGCTTCCCATGCGCACGCGGCTTGGTGGATGCCTCGCAGCGCCTCAGCGACGTCAGGGCCGGGGAGCCACGGGCTGGCGCGCATTAACGCGGCGACCTGTGGCGTTCGGAACCACCGCGATAACAGAGCAGCCGCCGAACCGGCCACAATCGCGGCGGGTTCGGTGATGACCGTTGGGGTCATTCGCTTGCGGGGTCTTCGGTGTATTTGTAGTCGGCGGGCAGTAGCGACGAATGGATGTAACGGAGCGAACGGCCGGCGGAAAATAGCACGTAGTGCTTGTCTGGTGGCTGTTGATAGTCCTCTAACGGCTGGCCTGATTCGCACCGTCTGTAGGGTTGCCATTCGACGGGCGCTAGTTGGCCATCCTTCCGGCCCCCGACGAAATTAGGTTGCAATGAGAATAAGCCATCACAGACCGCGCCACCGGGGACCGGTGCCATGTTATTGAGATCGATGATGTTAGTCATGAGTCGCCTTTTTTGTTGGGTCGGGTGTACGACTGCTGCCCACTGCTGCCCGCCAGCGGTCGCGGGTTGCGTCTGGTCGTCCCGGTCGTCCGACGTCGTCCCAAGATCACGGGACGCGGGTGGTTTCGACCTCGTCCCGCGTCCCCCCTTTCTAGGGGACGCGGACGGGGACGACCCCGCGTCAGGCATCGGAGCTATGAGCTAGTTGATCATGGGGCGATCTGACGGTGGGTATGTAGATGCGCGAGTTGTTGGGTCCGCTCTGCTCGTCTAGCCGTCCGGCCATCACGAGCCGGGCTAGGCAGTCGTCGGTAAGGGTCGCGCGCATCCGGGCGATGGCCCGTACCCGCTTCCCGTTGGCTTGTTGCCCGGTGGCAATCACGTCGCACACTGCGGCGTAAACCTTGTCGTCGTCGGTGTTGCTCGTGGCCGCGTCGGTGATGGTGATATCGGTGGTGGGCTTCGGCGCGATGAAGACCACTTCGAGGATCGGCCCGTGTTCGCCGGTGTCATCGACGACCAGCTCACCGACGTACGTCTTCCCGGGCGTTCTCTTGTCGGGTCGGCCGTGGCGGCGTAGGAACCCAGGCCGATCCTTGGTGATGTAGACGTGGCTACGGCCACGCTGGCCACGGCCGAAGGGTTCGTTGTTTTCCAACAGGATTAGTGAGCCGCTTAGGCCGTTGCCCTTGTGGATTGATCCGAGAGCGTTACGGGACCGGCGTTCGGTGTCCTTGACGACGTGATCCAGCGACAGCACGGCCGCACCGGCTTTGGTGCACGGTTTCACCAGCCGTCGCCGGAACTCGGCGGCGCCGTCTTCCTCCCGGATCGCCCACCTGTGCAGCGCCATTGCCTCGTTTACGCCGTCGAACACGACCAGGGTGGGGACCGGTTCGAGTAGCCCGGCGAGCGCTTCCGTGCTTACCTGCCGTTCCGGGCCGACGAAGTGCAGGAACCGTAGAATGTCCTGGTCTCGGACACCGAGTGCGATAAGTCGATCCACGCTGTCGGACGGATCGCATTCCTCGAAATGAGCGTAGACGACGTGATTCTCGGCGTTCAATTCGACGGCCACGGATGCCAACGCGAACCACGATTTACCGGATTCCATCTCCCCGATCGCGGCATGTTCCTTGCCCGGGTACAGCAGACGTAGGCCGTCAGTGCGGACCATTCCGAGGCTGGGCTCTGGTCGCACGATCTCCCCCCGAAGGTAGGGGCCGAGATCGATCGGTGCCCACGAGTCCGGACCTTCCCCGGTCGGCTCGTCGCGCTTCGGCGGCACATCGGCGTAGTAGTCCGCGTTGCTACCGTCCAGCTCTGCAAGAGCGCGCTGCTCGGTGAGCGGCAACACCAATCCGGGAGGGTCGCCGGGCAGCCGCGATCCGAGCAGCGCGTAGTCGGTCACCGGTTCCACCCACCGGCGAGCGCTTCCAGTCCGGCGCGTTCCTGGTCTTCCACCATGCGGTGCAGCGCCAGCTCGTGCGGGTCGATGTGGCTGGTGATGGCGTCCTCGACCAGGCCGCGTAGATAGTTCGGTTCGAGGGCCTCCACTTCCACGGCCTGCCCAGACCACGGGACATGTAGACCGCTGATCGGATCGCGGTAGCTGCTTTTTTTCGGTTGCGTCCCGGGTAGATCGAACCGCGCGACCTGCTCGGGAGTGCAGGCCAGCCGGCGCAGAGTCAGGTCGTCGCGGCCGGAGTGCTTGCGCAGTTTCATCCCGAGTTGCGCTTCGATTTCCAGTCCGGCGGGGTCGTGGTCGCCGACGTAGTAGATCGACACCGGGCGGTGATCGTGTTTGTACTGCTGCGCGGCCTCGTAGGCGAACGTCACCGAGGACTGGCCCTTACACGGGTACAGCGGAACGTCCCAGCGGGACGTCACGGGGTAGAGAACCCCGGCGACGGACTCGGACTCCACCCAGATCTCGACCACGGTGTCTGTGGTGGACCACAGATTCCGCCGGTAACCGGCGGACATCTCCTCCACCATCTGCTCGACGGTGTCCCAGCTGTCGGGCTTACGCATCCATCGGGTTGAGTCGACGATCCAGGAGTAGGGGATCCTTTCCGATTCACGCATTACCATCAGTGCGCGCTGTACTTTGGCGTAGCCGGGGTCGGTCTTCGGTACCAGCCCGGTCACCACCGCTCGGTAGTAGACGAATCTGATACCCGTGGGCTGCGACTCTCGGGTGATCTCATAGATTGCGTCGTGCCGCTCGGTCATCTCTTTCTTGCTGGCCCGATGGCGTTTTATGCTGCCTGCTTCATAAACCGGTCGGCGGGTCATGCCGCATCTCGACCGGTTGTGCCGCACCGCTGTGTGCGACTGGCGGCCACCACCTGCTCCGGCACGATCGCGGGCAGGCCCAGCAGATCGAGGTGGTGCCATGCCACGCGCCAGGACATCAGCTCGCGGGGATTCAAGTCGTCGGCGTGCCGATCAGTCCACGGGTCGCGTAGACCGGCGGATGCCAGCGGGGGTAGACGCCAGCTAGCGGCGCGGCGTCGACGGAGCTGCGCGGGAAGGTCGCTGTTGGTGCTCGAAGAGGTGGTCGTCATCAGGTCCGATTAGGTAGGCCCTGGGTGAGGTTTCGGCGCGCTCACCGCGCTGGGGTTTGGGAAGGTGGGAGGGTCCGCTACGCTTATGCAGCGGCATAATTAGGCGGGCGGGGCGCGCTTACTTGAGGTGGTCGGCGGGCCCCGCTTCGCTGCTCACGCCGCTGCCGTGGAATCCCGCGGATAGGGATACGGCAGCAGTCCGCGTAGTTGCTCGATTTGGTCCGGGCCTAATGGCGGCGCGCGGTCCACTTCCCGTTGTATCGCTGCGGCTAACCGTTCGGCCCGGGGATCAAGCGCTGAAACTACTTCCTCCACATTGGGGGAAGTTTGCAGAGTCACCGGGGCACCTCATTGTCACCGATGAGGTCGATGAGCGTTACGCCGTACAGGTTCGCCAACCGCACGAGCTGTACGCGGCTAGGCTTGCGTTGGCATAATTCCCAGTCAGATACGGCCCTTGACGATCGGCCGGAATGGACGGCGGCCTGTTCGCGGCTAATTCCGGCGCTTTCCCGATAATGGCGTATGCGTGCGCCGAGACTACCGGGAAGGGTCCTCTGGGCAGCGGATGAAGCGGTCATAGCGGCGACGTTAGCCGCCGCTATGGAAACCGCCTAATCCCTTCCGCGAACCATTGCGTGACTTTTCATGGGAGTCTGCGGGAATCCATGACTTTCCATGCAGGAACGTGGGTGCAAGATCACCCGTCTGGGTGGTGGTGTCTCATTCCCGCCACTCGATCGCCACCCGCTCGACCACCTCACCAGGGCCCTTGCCGACCACAATGGCGGCGAACAGCAGCCGCAGCACCTCACGCTGCGCTGAGACCGGCGCCCGGTTCCAGCGGGTCGGCACGTCCTCGCCGGGGTCACCGGACAGCAATCCGGCCAGCGCGGGGGGTGTGACCGCAGCCTCGATCTGGCGCTGCACTGCGGTGATCCGGGTGTTCAGTTTGCCGGCCACTTTCGCGGCGAACGCCCGATCGATGCGCCCTTCGCTGGCGTCGTCAACATAGCCGTCCAGTTCGGCGCGCAAGGCCGCTTCCTGGGCCCGCAGTGCCACCAGGGCGGGCTCTTCGCTGCCATCGGGTAGATGGGGGTAGGCGTCGGGTCGGGACAGTCGTTCGGTCACCAACCCCGTCAGGTAATTGTCCAGATCTTCCCGCTCGACCCACAGGCAGCCGTGGTCGCGGCACTGGTAAATGGTGCGGTTAGCGCCCCGGCGGATCACGCCCATGGGCCCGCCGCACAATTCGCAGGACGCGATACACGATGCCAACCATTTCGCCCTGCCGGGTCGGGTGGTGGTGCGTTTCGGGTCGGTCAAGAGCCGCCGCGCGGCGTAGAACGTATCCGCGTCGACCAGCGCCGGCCAGGTTCCCTTCGTGGTGTGACCATTGTGGCCACGCAAAGCGATGTAGCTAGAGTTAAGGCAGGTACGCCGCACGGTGCGCATCGACCATTTCGCGCCACGCGGTGAGGGGATACCGTCGGGCTGTGGATTGAGATTGAGTTCGGCGGGCACATCCCCCTCGTTGAGCCGACTCGCGATGGACATCAACGACTCACCCTTGGCGACGCTTTCGATGATGTGTTTGACCACCGGGGCGTGCTCGGGATGCGGGCGTTGCTCCACGAAATCTTTCGTCTTGGAGTCGTAAATCCGTTCGTACCCATAGAGCACCGGGCCGTACGGTTTACCGTCTGCGGCGTGGTCATCGACCCCGCGCTGCACCCGCAGTGACGTCTCCTCACTGCTGAAGGCGTTATCGATCCCGGCGTTGGCCAGCGTCTTCCAGTGACGCGCCTTGCCGAGGTCGTACAGCTCATCTTCGGAGGTGACGTAGATCTTCACGCCGGTCCGGCGGCACTCGGCCAGCAGCGGAGCCCACTCTTCCAGGTCCCGGCTTGCCCTGCTGGTTTCCCACAGCACCAGCACGTCGAACCGGCGGGCCTTGACGGCTTCCAGAACATGATGCCAGTTCTCCCGGGCCCGGGTCGCGAACCTCGACGCGGACCGCCCCGGGTCGGCGTACCGGTGCTCGGTGATCACCCAACCGCGCTGCGCGCACGCCTTCTCGTTGGCGGCACGCTGTTGGTCGACGGAGCGTTCCCGCTCCCGTTGGTCGGTTTGGTCGTCGTTGAGGCGACTCACCCGCTCGTAGGTGCCTACCGTGAGGGTCGTGGTCGTGTGGTCCAGCGTCGTCATGCCCGCTATCGTAGCTCACTAGCGGACGGTATCAATGCAGAATGCGGTAATCACCTCACGAGGGAGGCTGGTGTTGCGGAGGTTGGTGGCGTCCGGGTCGCCGTTCGAGAAGGCGATCGGGTTCTCTCGGGCGGTCCGTGTCGGCGACCGGGTGCTGGTGTCAGGCACTGGGCCGGTATGGCCCGATGGATCGTGCTCGGACGACGCGGCTGTCCAGGCCCGACGCTGCTTCGAGATCACCGCTGAGGCGCTGGCGCAGGCCGGCGCGAGCCTGACCGACGTCGTTCGCACCCGGATGTTCCTCGTCGACCCGTTCGCGGCGGACGCGGTCGGCGCGGTACATGGGGAGCTGTTCGCCGAGATCCGTCCGGCGGCCACCATCGTGATCGTCGCCGGGCTCCTCGACCCTCGATGGAAGGTCGAGATCGAAGCTGAGGCCGTCGTCGCCGGGCCGACCTGACCCGGCGACGGAAGAACCTACGCGTCACGCACGCGGACCGGCTCTGAGTACTGATGCCGCCATCGGGCGTGGCTGCACTGGGTGCATCGCGATGTGGCCGACAGGATTGCGCCAAGCCTCCCGGCCGGCGCGGCGCAGCACGGTCACTGCTTGGTCGACAAATCCCTCGCGGTCCAGCTGTTCGACCAGGGCAGGGGCGTATTCGTCGTGATCGGCTAGCGTTGTGTCGTCGTCGGCGTTGCGCAGATTCCCATCGGCTCCTCGGCGGCAGATGCCGGCCTGCGCGAGCAACGTGTCGAGCCGCTCATCGAACCGGCGCCGGAAGGCCTCGTCGCTCCGGATGATTCCCACTGCCTCGGCGTTGCACAGGTTCTCGACGTTGTCGTCGTGCAGCGCATACCACGGGGCCGACGCCAGCGGGCGCAGGTTGTCGATGCTGAACGCGAACTCACGGGGCACCAGGTGGTGATCTTGCTCCTGGTAGACGGTGTAGCGGGAGCTGGTCGAATGCGTCCAGTTGGCGCCGCAGACGAACAAGCCGCCCGGTCTGAGCGGCTCGCCGGCCCATTCCAGCGCATGTTCGCGAAACGCCTGATCGAAGTACATGAACACATTCATGCACCGGATCACATCGACCCCGCCTTCGACGTCAAGAGCGCCCATCTCGCCCTTGACCAGCGCGAGGTTCGGTGTTTCGTAGCGCCGCAGCGGGTTGCGCACCAGGCGCGCCCCGTCCTGCGCCACTTCCGCCAGCTGCCCGGTGTCCTCGTCGGGAAGCAATGGCAGCAGGCGCTGCATCAGGTGGGAATAGCGTCTTCGGGTCGCGGCGGAGTCTGGATCCGCGTGGCCGAACTGGTAGTAGCGCAGGTGTTCGTGCTCATCGAAGCACGCGTAGGTGCCCTGGTTGTCGTAAACGAGGTAACGGTCAAAGGAAGGGTCGACACCGATGATCCGCCAGCCGGTCAGCGCGGCGGCGCTGTCGATGGCCGTCAACGGTGGGAACCCGCAGCCAAGATCGACCAGGACCGGCTCGCCGACGGGTCGGTGCCAGGGGTTGCCGGCAACATAGTCATCGAGTTTCTGATGCCGACCTGCCATGGTGATCGGTGGCACCGCGCCATCCCAGGCGCTGGGCACAGCCTTAGTTGCGTCGCTGAATATCGTGGCGGTGAGCACCGGCAGATCCGTAGGTTCGAGCCGAGCTACCCGCATCAGCCGAAATTCTCGATCGGCGAGGGCCTGCGCGTCGGCATTCGCCTCGTTCAGAGAATCCAGGGCGGCGACGGCGCCGGGTGACAGGTGGTTGTCGAAATATGCGGCATTCCACCGGTCCACAATGTTGCCCATCTGATGAAGTGCCTCCGTTCGATGCTGACCATCACCGGCCGGGGGAGTGCGGGTGAGTTGCCCTGCCTGTGGAGTGTCGTCGGGCGGACCCGCGTTTTGGATGCAGAACGTGGTCATTACATACCCGCGTTCCGCGTTCTGGAGACAGAACGCGGTTATCCGGCACCCATGCCCGGACGAGCCGGCTGCCAGGTTCGGCACCCATCCAGGCCAGGTGATCCGGCCGCCGGTTGACTCGTACTGGACCAGCTTGCGGCCCGCTCGGCTGGACGTGCGGAGTTTTGTAACAATGTTATGATGGGAGGAGAGGGCCGGCTGGGGGATGATCTGGGCGGTGGTGCGCCTGTCCACTATGTGCTGGATCTATCCTTGGTGGATCTGGGTCGCGGGGCCATGGGGGGCGATGCTCTTCGCCCGTTGGCTAGGCGAGCGGGCCACCACCGCCAGAGCCCCGCGGTGACCGATCCGGGGCCGGTTTGTACCCACTGCCGACCCGGACGTAAACTGTGGTGTCGGCGCGTGCAGCGCGCCGGTTCTAGCGTGTCTGCAGGTATCTGCGCAGGCTTCCTGCTCAGCAGTGCGTCCCCGCACTTCTTGTGATGCCTCCCCACGTCGTGGAACTGGCGGGCGCCTGCGTCGCGACCAGGCCGCTACCCGCGGCACGACGAGGTGAGCAGGAACGCGGAGGACATGGCCAAGAAGGACGGGGCGATCGAGGTCGAGGGTCGGGTGGTCGAGCCACTCCCCAACGCGATGTTTCGAGTCGAGTTGGAGAACGGTCACCGGGTTCTCGCGCACATCAGCGGCAAGATGCGCCAGCACTATATCCGCATCCTGCCCGAGGATCGGGTGGTCGTGGAGCTTTCGCCCTACGATCTGTCCCGGGGCCGCATCGTCTACCGCTATAAGTAAGGGCACCAACCGCAGCGACAACTACGAGACCACAACTGAGAGATGACGTGAAGGTAAAGCCGAGCGTCAAGAGGATCTGCGACAAGTGCAAGGTGATCCGCCGCCACGGCGTGGTCATGGTGATCTGCGAGAACCTGCGTCACAAGCAACGCCAGGGTTGAGCAGGGCACGACACCGCTGGTCCACACGGCGCGAGAAGACCTCCCCGCGCCAGCCGATCCTCCGAGGATGTGACGGTTCGACCGTCCATACGGATCGGTGATGCCCCCGGACGCCAGGCCGGGGCCCGCGGACGACCGACACGGTCGTCATACGGGACGGACGGGGAGCAGACCTGGGACGACGAGACAGGAGACACGCCTCGCATGGCTCGCCTCTCCGGCGTTGACCTACCCCGCGACAAGCGGATGGAGATCGCGCTGACTTACATCTACGGCGTTGGCCGTACCCGCTCACACGAGATCCTCAGCGCCACCGGGGTGAGCCCGGAACTGCGCACCAAGGACCTGACTGACGAGGACCTCATCCGGCTGCGGGACTACATCGAAGAGAACTACAAGGTCGAGGGTGACCTCCGTCGCGAGGTCCAGGCTGACATTCGCCGGAAGATCGAGATCGGCTGCTACGAGGGCCTGCGGTGGCGCCGTGGGCTACCGGTGCGTGGTCAGCGAACCAAGACCAACGCCCGCACCCGCAAGGGTCCGAAGAAGACGGTCGCCGGCAAGAAGAAGGCCGGGAAGAAGTAGTGCCGGCGCAACTGACTACGGCTAGCCAACCCAGACCTTTGTAGGAGCGCAATCGAATGCCACCCAGAGCACGTACAGGTGCCGGCACCAAGAAGGTTCGGCGCAAGGAGAAGAAGAACGTCGCGCATGGGCATGCGCACATCAAGTCGACGTTCAACAACACGATCGTCTCGATCACCGACCCCACCGGTGCGGTGATCGCGTGGGCGTCCGCGGGTCACGTCGGTTTCAAGGGCTCGCGTAAGTCCACCCCCTTCGCCGCGCAGATGGCCGCCGAGAGCGCGGCCCGCAAGGCCGCCGAGCACGGCATGAAGAAGGTCGATGTCTTCGTGAAGGGCCCGGGTTCCGGCCGCGAGACGGCGATCCGGTCGCTACAGGCCGCCGGCCTTGAGGTCGGCACCATCCAGGACGTGACCCCGCAGCCGCACAATGGCTGCCGGCCACCGAAGCGGCGCCGGGTCTAGGGCGCGGGGAGGAACAGCAGAGATGGCTCGATACACCGGACCTGTAACCCGCAAGTCCCGCCGCCTGAAGACCGACCTGGTCGGTGGCGACCAGGCCTTCGAACGTCGGCCGTATCCGCCCGGCCAGCACGGCCGTGCGCGGATCAAGGAGAGCGAGTATCTCCTGCAGCAGCAGGAGAAGCAGAAGGCGCGCTTCACCTACGGCGTCATGGAAAAGCAGTTCCGCGGGTACTACGAGGAGGCCAACCGCCGCGCTGGCAAGACCGGCGACACGCTGTTGCAGATCCTGGAATCCCGGCTGGACAACGTTGTCTACCGCGCGGGCCTGGCCCGTACCCGGCGCCAGGCGCGCCAGTTGGTGACCCACGGGCATTTCCTCGTCAACGGCCGCAAGGTCAACGTGCCCAGCCTGCGGGTGTCGAAGTTCGACATCATCGACGTCAAGCCCAAGTCGGTGCCGACGCTGCCGTTCGTGGTGGCCAAGGAGAGCTTGGGGGACCGCCCAGTGCCGGGATGGCTGCAAGTGGTTCCCACAACGATGCGGGTACTGGTGCACCGGTTGCCCGAAAGGGCTCAGATCGTCGTACCGCTTCAGGAGCAGCTCATCGTCGAGCTGTACTCCAAGTAGGCTTTACTCTAAGTACATGACGGCGTCAAATAGCGGGCGCCAGAGGAGGAACAATCATGCTGATCACCCAGCGACCCAACCTCAGTGAGGACCCGGTCGACTACACCCGCTCTCGGTTCGTCATCGAGCCGCTGGAGCCGGGATTCGGTTACACATTGGGCAACTCGCTGCGCCGGACCTTGCTCTCGTCCATCCCCGGGGCAGCAGTCACCAGTATCCGGATCGACGGTGTGCTGCACGAGTTCACCACCGTGCCGGGCGTCAAGGAAGACGTCACCGACATCATCCTCAACCTCAAGGAGCTGGTGGTCGGCTCTGAGGAGGACGAGCCGGTGACGATGTACCTGCGCAAGCAGGGTCCGGGTGACGTCACCGCGGGCGACATCGTACCGCCGGCCGGTGTCACCGTGCACAACCCCGATCTGCACATTGCCACCCTCAACGGCAAGGGCAAGCTGGAGATCGAGCTGATCGTGGAGCGGGGCCGCGGCTACGTGCCCGCGGTGCAGAACAAGGTGTCCGGCGCAGAGATCGGTCGGATCCCGGTGGACTCCATCTACTCGCCGGTGCTGAAGGTGACCTACAAGGTCGAGGCCACCCGGGTCGAGCAGCGGACCGACTTCGACAAGCTGGTCCTGGACGTGGAAACCAAGCCGTCGCTCACTCCACGGGATGCGCTGGCCTCGGCCGGTCGCACCCTGGTGGAGTTGTTCGGCCTGGCCCGCGAGCTCAACATCGAGGCAGAGGGCATCGAAATCGGTCCCTCACCGGCCGAGGCGGACACGATCGCCGCATTCGCCATGCCCATTGAGGACCTGGACCTCACCGTCCGGTCTTACAACTGCCTCAAGCGCGAAGGTATCCACACCGTCGGCGAACTGGTCAGCCGTAGCGAGGCTGATCTGCTGGACATCCGCAACTTCGGTGCCAAGTCGATCGACGAAGTGAAGCTGAAACTGGCGGGTCTGGGTCTGCAGCTCAAGGACAGTCCGCCCGGTTTCGACCCGTCAGCGGTGGCGGCAGAATACTCGATCGACGGGTGGGGCGAGGCCAGCGAGAACGGGGCTGACAACGGCCCCGATTACGGCCCCGACGACGGCCACGACTACGCCGAAACCGAACAGCTGTAGCACTCGTGAGTGGCAAACAGTGCTATAGCACTGTTTGCCACTCACGAGGCAACCGAAGGGAGCCACATGCCAACGCCGACGAAGGGTGCCCGGCTCGGCGGGTCGCCGGCCCATGAACGGTTGATGTTGGCCAATTTGGCGACATCACTGTTCGCCCACGGCCGGATCACCACTACCGAGGCCAAAGCGAAGCGGCTGCGTCCGTTCGCCGAGCGGTTGATCAGCAAGGCCCGGATAGGGGACTTGCACAACCGCCGCGAGATCATGCGGGTGATCCGGGACAAGGACGTGGTGCACAAGCTGGTCGCGGAGATCGGTCCGCAGTTCGCGACCCGGCCGGGTGGCTACACCAGGATCCTCAAGACCCTGCCGCGCAAGGGAGACAACGCCGCGATGGCGATCATCGCGCTGGTCACCGAGCGCACCGGGGCCGAGGTCGAGGAGGTCCAGCGCAGGGCCTTCAAGGCGCGGCCGAAGGGACCGCAGCCGGCCGGCAAGACCGCGGAGGCGTCTCCCGCTGCGGAGGCCCCGGTCGCCGCAGGCAGCTCCGCTGAGGAGGCGCCGGCTGGGGAATCGACGCCGTCGCCCGCTGCGCAGGAGGACGAGGACTGATTCTGACCGCGAGCGACGTGCCGCAGGAGCCCGCCACCCCCGCTGGGGATGGCGGGCTCCTGCGCTACCGCCTGGATATCAGCTACGACGGTTCGGCCTTCTCCGGGTGGGCCCGCCAACCTGGGCGACGGACCGTCCAGGGCGTTGTCGAGCACGCCCTGGCGACGGTGGCGCGGATGGAGGCAACACTCACCGTTGCTGGGCGCACCGACGCCGGCGTGCACGCCACCGGGCAGGTCGCCCACCTCGACGTGCCGCCCGGCGTGATGTCGCCCGACCAGCTCGCCCACCGGCTGGCTCGGCTGCTGCCACCGGATGTCCGGGTGCCCTCGGTGGCCCTGGTACCACGCAGCTTCGACGCCCGCTTCTCAGCGCTGCGGCGCCACTACCGGTACCGGATCTGCGACGCGCCGTGGGGGGTCGATCCACTGCGCCGATACGACACGTTGAGCCACTCCCGTCGGCTCGACGACGCTGCGATGCAGGCGGCGAGCAGGGGGTTGGCCGGCGTTCACGACTTCGCCGCGTTCTGCCGCCGCCGCGACGGTGCGACCACGGTGCGCGCGCTGGAGCGGTTCGAGTGGACCCGCGACGAGCCGCACCTGCTGATCGCGCACGTCGCGGCGGACGCGTTCTGCCACTCGATGGTGCGCAGCCTGGTTGGTGCGCTGCTGGCGGTGGGGGAAGGCCGGCGCACCCCCGACTGGCCTGCTGGCCTGCTCCGCCACACCACCCGCGCCAGCGAGGTGACCGTGGCACCCGCGCACGGCCTGACCCTGGTCAGGGTGGACTACCCCGCCGACGACCAGCTCGCCGCCCGCGCCGAGCAAACCCGAGCGGTCCGGCACCCGGATGACCGGCACTCTCCGACCACCGAGAACTGGACGCCAGACCGTATGCGCAGCGCCAAGCCGGCGCCCATGCCCTCACCCGAAAGTTAATCACTGCCGGACACGAAAGTGGCGACACCCGTGGGCCGAAGGCTTTATCCGGTTGGTGAGTCGAGTGGCCGAGACTGTCAGACCTGTCTTGTAGCGTTCGGGTTGTGATGGTGCGGCAGTTGATTCCCGAGGGTCTGGCGCAGATGGTGCCGGGCCCTGAGTTGGGTGCACTGTTGGCCGGGATTGACATTCATGCGGTGACTGGTGTGGATGCGGTGGACGTATTGCCGGGCCCGGGCCCGGCAATTGTCCCATGAGCAGGCCCGATTGCTGGCCACCATGGTGGAGGTCGGGTTGTGTGACCCCGACGCCGGCGTTGATGAGGTGGGCCGGCTGGCGGAGTCGCCGCCCTATGCCGGCGATGAGATCCGTGCCGCGTTGGCCTGGACCCGCCGCGCCGCCGACCGGGAACTCGACTTCGCCGAGACCCTGGTGGTGCGGTTGCCCGCAGTGTTCGCCGCACTGGACACCGGTCGGATCTGCCGGACCAAGGCGTGGGTGTTCGCGGATCTGTGCGCTGACCTGACCGCCGAGCAGGCCGCGGTGGTATGCGCGCGGCTGCTGCCCCAGGCCACCAGACTCACCACCGGAGAGCTGGCGGCGGATGAAGAAGCTGGCGATCGCGCTGGACCCGGAGTGAGCCGCCCTCCGATGTCGTGGTAGAGCACCCACAACACGTCCAGGGTGGAGGTGGCGCTGGGCCCGTGCTTCTCATCGCCGGTCATCCGCGCATCAGCGTGGGCAGCTGCGAATAGGCAGTTGCGAACTGTTGCGAACAGGACAGTGCAGTCGTCATGCAGACCATGTTCGAATCTCAAGCATGGTTGATGTCAAGTGACGGCTGCCGGCCGCGTGTCGATCAGGACTGGCACATGGCCAGGAGCTTCGTCACGGTCGCCCAGTTGCGCACTGTGGCTGACCCGGTGGCGGCCAGGGGACCCGCGGTTCGGGCGAGTTGTGCGGCCAGGTCGCTGCGTCCGATGCCATCTGGGGTGTGCAGGAACAGGGTGCGCCCGACCACCGTGGCCTCGTCGCGGCTGCCCTTACCGGTCGCCCGCTGCTGGGCGGCGGCAAAGGCGGCGAGCTGGTCGGGTCCGATCTGCTCGCTCGTGAACGCCGCGTGCAGGCATTTGGGGTTGGTCTCATCGGGGTAGGGATTGTCCGCGACCACTTGCGACAGCTCGGCGCGGGACAACACCACCACCCTGGGACGCACACTCAGGGACTCGGCGATGGCGCGCTCGAGAGCAGTGGCGATCACGGAGGTGTCGGTCTGGGCGCTGGTGAACACCACGTTGCCACTTTGGATGTAGGTCGTGACGTTGGTGTGCGCCAGGGAGGCGACGACCGTGCGCAGGTCGGCTATGGCCACTCGGTTCCGGCCGCCGACGTTGATACCGCGCAGCAGCGCGACGTGGGTTGGGTCGACGTGGGTGGGCACAGCGTGATTCTGCCGTGGCGGCGGTCTGCCGATGACGACCACGGGTCCCCGCGGGAGCCTGCCCAAGCTCCGAGTCAATTAGCGAAAGCCGTCCAATGATCACCGCTTCGGAAGAATCAACCGCGCCGATCGCGGCTCGATCTTCCGAAACGGTGATCATGGGATGGATAGGCGGCGCTCTGAGGTTTCGGCCACGTCAGATTCACCGCATTACCGATCAAGATGACCCCCGGCTCGGCGATCCGAGCCTCGCCTCACTGGTTGCCCGATACCGAACGGTCGATCGAACTCCGCGAGGAGCTCGTCGGGGAGGCGCCGGGCCGGGTGGGCGCGATGTGGCCTGAGATCGAGTGCGCTGGCAAGGTTCAGCAAGGATGAGATGCGTGCGATGGCGAAATCGTCCCGTGGCGTTCCGTCGGGCTGGGGCGAGCCAGATCGACGAGGTGCTTGCGGTGCTCAACCAGGTCGCCGAGCGACTCGCCACGGCTGGCGTGCAGCAGTGGCCACGACGGTTCGAACCCCAGTGGGTTAAGCCGGCAATCGAGCAGGGGCACACCTGGCTGATCTACGTGGATGGCCAGCCCGCGGCAACGCTGGCGTTGGGCTGGTCTGACCCTCCATGGGACTACGACGGAGCCGCCGGCTACCTGCACCGCCTTGCGGCGCCGGTCCGCTGCCGGTCTCGGCTCGCATTTGCTGAACTGGGCGGCAGGCGAGGTCGGCCGGCGCCACCGCCAGTGGCTGCGGCTGGACTGCGTGGCACTAAACCGCCGTTTGTGCCAGTACTACGAGTCGCACGGTTTCCGACACCGCGGAGACGTCCAGGTCGGCGGGCCACCCGGGCACCGCGACGACGCAGCATTCCGGATTCTGGTCAGCCGGTACGAGCTGCGCGCCTAAGAGCCCCTGCCCCCACTTGATCGACCCGGTCCGAGACGTATCCGCCGCTATCCGCTATCCGGTCAGCGGCGTCGACCGATCGCGACGAATCCGACGAGGAAGTACGTCGGCCGGCACTGACCGGTGTCCAGCTCGGTGAAGGCCTTGCCCCAGCGGATGAGTTCCTCCGGGGTGGCGAACCCGGCGGCGACCATGGACTCGCGTGCCGCCCATGCGGGTCCTCGTTGCCCCGGCTGCGGCGTGATCATTTGGAGCCGGCCACGATGCTCGAGGACGTCCAACCCGGCTGTCCGCAGCAGCTCTGCCAGCCGGAGTCCGACCTGGAGGTCGTTGCCCTTGGCGGTGTGAAAGGCGAAGTAGCGCTCGTGTAGTTCGGTCAACTCGGGCACCGGGGGTCGGATCCGCGTCATGGTTGCCTCGACGTCAACGAGGTAGACGCAACCGCCCGATCGGACCAGGGTCGCCAAGTGGTCCACGATGGCCTGTTCATGGCCGCCGTTATGGGCGAGGACATGCCGAAGCATGGCCACGTCGTAGACACCTGCGGGTAACCCGGTGGCCTCGGCCTGACCAATCCGTGCACTGGCCTGGGACAGACCCCCAGCGTCGATGACCGCCGTGGCCCGAGCGATGGCGTCGGCATCGGCGTCCACCCCGGTGATCGACCCTGCCGGGCCGACAACACCGGCCATCACCGCCAGAACGGCACCAGGCCCGCAGCCGACGTCGACGACCTGGGCGCCGGCGCCGATGCCAGCGAGCTCCCACAGGTCGGCCTCGGCCTGGCGTGCCTGCTGCGCCATCGTCTGGTAGCGGGCAATCTCACTGTCGCTGAGGCGCAGCGCGTACTCCGCCATGAAGTCCCTTCCCTGCCCTAGGCACACGCCTTTTCCAGCTCGTCGCGGTTCATGTTCGAGCGTCACTGCGTACCGAGTCGACGCTGCGCTGCAAGGCTTCCAGCAGGTCTGACATCTCGGTAGGTTCACGCGGCTCGGCCTCTGTGACGATCTCGTGGCCGCGGCGCTTGGCGTCGATGAGCTGCTCCACCCGTTCGGTGTAGGTGTCGTGGTAGTTCTCCGGTTGCCACGCCTGGCTCATCGACTCGATCAATGCGGTTGCCATCGCCAGCTCCTTGCCCCGAGCCGGTTGGTGTTCCGGCAGGGTCTCCAGCGCTTCGGCCGGGTTTCGGACCTCGTCGGCGAACTGCAGCGTCTCCAGTGCCAGCACACCCTCGTCTGCGCGGATCGCGGCGAGGTACTCCTTGCCGCGCATCACGAAGGTGGCGATCCCAGCGCGATTGGTCCGCGCCATGGCCTCGGCCAGCAGTGCGTAGGGGCGGGCGTATTGCTCGCCGTTGGGTGCGATCCAGTAGGTCTTCTGGAAATACACGGGGTCGATCTCGTCCAGATCGGCGAAGCTGGTGATATCGATACTTCGAGATCGGCCGGGGGCGATGGCCTCCAGCTCCTCCGGCTCCACGATCACGAACTCACCGCCGCCGATGTCCCGGCCCTTGACGATGTCGCTGTAGTCGACCTCCTTGCCGGTCCGCGCATTGACGCGCTGGTAGCGGATCCGATCGGCGGTACCGCGCTGGAACTGATGAAAATGGACGGTGTGGTCCTCGGTCGCGCTGTAGAGCCCAACCGGGATGGAGACCAGCCCGAAACTGATCGCCCCGGTCCAGATCGCTCGTGCCATCGCCGTTGACCTCCTCCGCAAAGCCTCGCCCGCTGGATCCGGGTACCCGGTCGGGCATCATTCTCACCGGCTCTCGCGCTGGGCGAGTTGGCGCTCCAGGTCATGCACCCGCTGCTGTGCCTGGCGGGCCGCCCGGTCTGCGGCCTCGAAGTTCCGCTGCGCTGACTCGGCCCGATGGCGCGCCTCGTGTTCGGCCTGCTCGACAGCCCTGAGACGGGCCTGCAACTCTCGCTGGGCCGTGACCGCGTCGTCCGCCGCCTGGTCGGCGTCGGTCAGCGCGCGCTGTGCCTCGTCACGGGCGGTGTTGGTATCGGCCGCTTCCGCGCGCAAGCCCTCGAGTTCTCGTTGCTGAGGTTCGCCCCGCTCGCCGGCGCCGTCCGGGGCGCGGTCGGGTACGCCGGTTCCGGCGAACAGATCGGTTGCGGCATCCGCGGGGTCCAGCGCCGCGGTGAGCCGCCCACCGGCCAGCGCCTGCGCCGCGGCGGAGCTGTTCACCGCGGCGGTGAAGGTGTTCACCAGTTCGCGGCTGACCGCTTCGCTGACCGGGTGGCCCGCCGTGCGGCCCAGCGCGCCAACCTGCCGCACGACGGCGTTCACCAGATCGTGACGCTGCCGTGACAGCCGGCGCAGCTGCTCGCCCAGCAACCGGCGCTGGGCTTCGCGCAGCCCGTCACCCAACTCCATCAGTGCCCGGACCTGCTCCGGATGCTCACGGATCAGCTGATTGGCCAGCCATGCCGCCGTTGAGGGTCGGCGCAGCGCACCGATCTGCTCGGTCAGCTCGCGGCGGCCCTGCTCACGAGCCCGCCGAGCAGCGGCGTTGCGGGCGGCGGTGAACTCCTGCCTCGGTAGCGAATACAGCTCGTCAGCAACCGACTCGAGGTCCACTCAACCTCACTCCCGCGCCTCCGGATGCGTCGAACCTACTGGCGAGGCGCAGCCGGATCCAGATAGGCGGGCAAGGCGAGGTCTGCCGTCCCCTGGCACCGACGGCGTCACCTGTGGACGCGGCGGTTCATGAGCGGCACGGTGAACCGGATCGCTCCCGACCGGTCTTCGCCGCGCAGCGTGGCGATAGCTCCGACCGGATAACCATGATCAAGATGCCACAGCGCGTCTTCCATGACCCGGTGCAGCCGAGTGATCTCATCGGCGTCGTTCAGCACGAGCGCCTTCTTTCCAGCGGGTGATGCGGGATGATGCATGGATGGCCGGGTCGTTGCTCCTCGAAGTCCTGGCCGGAGCTCTCGGGATAGGAATCTCTTGATGGCTCCTACTAATTGATCGCGATGAAATTGTCAAACGTAACCTGAATATTGCGTGAACCACACGAATGGTCCAGTCCGGATGAATGACCTGGCAGGCGACCCCGGTGGGCGCGTTCACCGCCAGAGACAGGAGTACTGATGAAGGATCCGGCCATGCAGGAACTTTCCGACGCGACCACCGCGCTCAGCGAGGCCACAAGCAGTTGCATGGGGCACCTCGCTGCGCAGAACCCGGAACTCATCGAGTGGGTCAGCGCAGTCAGAGCCCACGCGCGGGCCGTGGAGGCTGTGGTGGAGAGCCTGGGGATCCGCCTACACGAAACCCGCATGAACGCTGGGCTGGACTGAGGTCAGGGCATCGCGCAGGTTAGCCGGTGCGTCAGTCCCCGCGGCGCACCGAACCGAGGATTTCTTGCTCCGCGGGTGTGGTGACCAGCCGCAGTGGCAGCCACAGGTCGGGGCCCAACGCCACCACGCCGTCGTCGGTCAACGCCGCCAGTTGGTTGGTCATCGACGCAGACAGTTGCCACATTTCGGCGGCCAGTTGCGCCTGGGCAGCAGGCAGACTTTGCAGGAGCACCAGGTCAGCGTTGATCGCGGTGTTCTCGGCCTGCGGGTGCAGGTAGGGCAGCACGTACAGGGTCGTCTGCCACGGCGACCGTGGCGGGAACAGCTCTTGCGGGACGGCGCCGCCGTCGTGCACGACCAGCAGCGGAGCGTCCTCGGTGGCCCGCGGCAGCTCGACTGGCGCCAGCCGCCGCACCTGCAACAGGGGAGCGGGACGTCCGTCCGGGCCCTCGCCCGCGGCTCGGGTGAGCTCTTGCCAGGCATCGGGTCGGCCGGTGGCGACGACCACCCAGGCGCCGGTGGCCATCGCGCGCAGGGCGACCTGCCGCGCCAGGTAGAGCCCACCGACCAGGACCAGTCGGGTCGGCTGCGGGCGCAGCACCGACACGCTCAGCGGTTCATCGTGGACACCGCAGCCCAGGACCATGCCGCCGCGGTCGCTCGAGGGGCTGATCGCATCGAGCAGGCCAGCGGTGACGAGGAACTCCGGCGCCCCTGCCCCCGTTGCGGAGTCAGCCAGAGTCCTACTCACTGGGGTGCCCCGAGTGGCAGGGTTGCGGCCAAGCCGGCGACCTGCAGCCCGCGTAGCGGGCGCAGCGCCACACCGAGCCGTTTCGAGACGGTCTGCAGCTGGTGGTCGGCCGCCTCGAGCTCCGTGGGGTTGCGGGCGCTGACCCGGACCAGGCCCCGCAACCCGATCTCGCCGCCGTCCGTACCTGGCGACAGCGACAGCGACAGCGTCGTGGACAGCGCCCGTACGCCGGTCAGCGTGTTGAGGTTGTGCATGGCACCCGGGGTCCCCCAGCCGGTGATCGCATAGCTGGCGTGACCGACCCCGGCGGCGGTGACCGCTGTCCAGCCTTCGTTGAGCGTCGCCGGCTGCCCGGTACCGGCCGCCGCGGACAGCTCGGCCGCGGAGATGCCCGCGCGCAGCAACTGGTCAGCATCCAGCGGTCGGGTCGATACCCCCCTGGCCTCCAGGTTGTTACGCACCCGGGACAGCGCCCCGATCAGGGCCCGGTGGCAGCCGGTCACCCCACCACCACGTTCGGCCACCGCGGCGGGGCAGCGCCGCGGGTCCAGTCGCACCGCCACCCAGGTGGTGCGCCTGGCGGCCACCGGCAGCGGGCCCAGCACCTCCAGGTAGGAACGCAGCGCCGGAGACGACGACGGCAGCGCGGTGCTGCCCGGGTAGCAATGCCAGATCACCTGGATCGAATCCAGCACCACCCCGCGGTGTTCCAGGCACGGGACGAGCGCGCTGAGCGGCAGACTCGCCGCGCCGCCGACTGGCGTGATCATCGACGGTGCGGCGTCGACTTCGAGCACGGCGGTCCAGGTGTTGTGGTGCCACACGAGGCCCAAGGGTTCGCGCTGGTGGTCGGCGCCGTGCGCGATGGTCAGATCCGGGAGGAGCAGGCGAAGCAACGCCACCCGAGGATCGTCTGAGCCCTCGACCGGCTGCTGTGGATTTCCCGCCGCCACCGGATCCGGACCGGTGACGCTGCGGCTATGGGAGCGCACCAGGTAGCCGGCGGTGACCTGGATCCACTGCACCAGCCAACGGCGGTGCCAGCGGCCCAGCGCCAGCGGCGCCGAGACCAGCAGCACCACCAGCGCAGCCCACCACAGGGCGGTGTCCACGGCGAGCAGCGCCAGTCCGAGCGCCGGCCCGGCCTCGAGCACGACCAGGTTGACCACTGGCAGTGGGCCCAGGCTCGAACCCGTCGAGCTCAGCCGGGCACCCACCCTGGCGCGCGGTGCACCGCTGGGCTCTTGCGGCGGCGTCGACACCCGCCGCTGCTCCGACTGGCGGTGACGCGTCGACTCCTGCTGGGGTGGCGCCGGTGCTGCGGTCATATCTCCGCCTCCTGGGGAGGACGGACGTGAGGGTCCGCCGAGGGGGCTTCGCTATCCTGCGGCACCGTACAGCCCCGGATAGAGCGGTAGGCACCCGATGTCCACGAATCCGACCACCAAGGCGCAGGTGCAGGCCTACCGCTTCGTGCTGCGCAGGATGGAGTCGGCATTGGTCCGCAAGGACGCGGTGATGCTGCACGAGCCGATGCGCCACCACCTGCGGGCGACGGCGGTGGGCCTGATCCTCGGGCTGCTGGGATTGGCAGCGTTCGTCGTGATCGGCAAGTTGCATCCGCCCGCGCATACCAGCGCGCCTGCGGTCGGGCTGGTCCTGTCATCCGGCGCGTGGTGGGTGCCAACGATGACTGTGGGCGAGGGCGAGCAGGGTTCGGGCGGCGACGCTCGGCGGTGAGCCGGCGGTGACGGCGGCGCCGAGCCGCCACAGCGGCGCCGAGCGCAACGGCACCGCGGTAAGCCGGTTGCGGTGGGTGAACGCTGGTCGCGGCAGGAACCCCACGCCGAACCCGTGTTCGATCAGGTGTTGGAAGGTGGTGATGTCGCCCACTAACGCGGTTTGCATGCGACGTGGGTACAAATGCTGTCGGTGATAGCCGAAGTCGATTCCCGAGGCCCCGCCGCAGTGGGACACGGCCGGCCGGCACCTCGGCCAGCGCCAGCATCACCGGGACGCGACCCATCACAGCTCGGTCCGCCTCAGGTGGCGGCATTGACCTCAGCGTTGTTGCGGTGAGTGGCCAGTGACTTCTCCAAGGCGTCAGCTGCATTCTCAGGATCCAGGCCAGGTCCTGCACCGGAGCCGGCCCGGCGGCCGGCGGCTGGTGATGTTTCTCCTGGCCGACCGGCAGCCACATCCCAGGCCGTCCAATGTAACTGTCAGTTACCTCGGTGGAAGGACTGTGGTCGCGCGCGGAGGTGCCACAGGCGGCAACTTTGCGCCGGTAGTTGCCGTGGACGGCAACTATACAACAGACCCATGGACCATTTCCTGGGGCTGCTGGGAGTGATGTGGCAGTCGGGGCGTCGGGGGGACAGAAGTGGCGCAGGCGCAGGCTGTGCGAGACCCGAGCGTCGGTAAGGTCAGGCGACGCTCGTCGACCTCCTATTCACCTGCTGTGCTCGGTCTCGCCGGGGACCGCTGCATCGGAGGGCATGCCGTCGGTGACGTAGGCGTCGTCGAACGCGCGCCACGGTTCGGCCTCGACCGCCGGCGCGCTCGCGCAACGCGGTCAGGGGCGGTGCCGCTGGTGGCGTTTGGTCGTGTGGGCGATTACTACGATGAGGCCTAGCAGGACGAGGGCGGCTGCTGAGCCGACCAGCGCGACGGTGCGCGGGCGGGTGTCGTCCGGCGGCGGGGTCGGGAAACCGGACACTTTCGCTGCGACCACCGGAGCCGGAGCGGCACCGTGTTCCTCAGGAAGCACAGCGGTGAGTGCGGCGACCGGATCGATCATGCCGTAGCCGAGTTCCTCGCTGCGTCCACCGTGAGCGTCGGTGTGCTGCGCGGTCCGCTCGATGCGATGCATCACCTGGCGCGCGGTGAGATTCCGGTATCGCTCCCGGATCAGTGCCGCGACCCCTGCGACGTATGGGGTGGCGAAGCTGGTGCCGTCGAGCGCGCGCGGCTGGCCGTGGGCGTCGATCAGCCCGGTGGTCAGCCCCGGTCGCCCGGCCGCCAGGGATACCGCGCCGGTGCCCGGTGCGGCGACATCGACCCATGGCCCGCGGATCGAGAAATCTGCCGGCTCGCCGTTCTCGTTGGTAGCCGCGACGGTGAGCACGTCATCGTCGAACCAGCCGGGCGAGGAGATCGTGGTGACCGCACCAGGGCTGTTCTGCTTGCAGGTGGTGCTGGTATTGGCGGCGGCCACCACCACTACCACGTTGTGCTCCACCGCGTGATGCACGGCGGCCTGCAGATCCGGCGCGTTGATCTGGTCCCGCTCGGCCGGGAAACACGCGGCCTCAGAGATGTTGATCACCGTCGCACCGAGTTGGACGGCCCGCATCACGGCCCGCGCCATGCTCACCGTGTCGCCGGCGCTGGGACTGTGGATCTCCTGGCCATTATCGAGCTGGCGCAGTGGCACGGAGTAGAAGGTGCTGGCCTGCCGGATGGCCAGAATCTGCGCAGCCGGGGCCACCCCGACGAATCGGGAGCTCGCGTCCGGTGCCGCGGCGATCAGACCAGCCACCACCGTGCCGTGACCGTCGCAGTCGAACAGGCCGCCGCGGTTGGCGATGTAGTCGCCGCCGTCGATCAATCTGCCGAGCAACCTGGGATGCGGCTGCACCCCGCTGTCGATCACGGCGACCCGCTGGTCGCGTCCGGTTGCGTACTGCTGGGCTTGCCGGATCCGCAGCCGCCGTTGCGCTGGTGGCTCGGCCTGGAGGTTCTGCGGATTGTCCGCAACCGGCTGCTGGCAGGCTGCCTGCTGCTGGACCGGGCCGGTCTGCCGGGTGGCCGCGTTGTTCACGATGTAGGGCATGGTGTTCACGCTGGCCGGCGTTGGCAGCGCCGTCATGTCCACGGGGGGTGGCACTCCTGGCGGCCGATCACCGGGTTGGGCGGCCACTGGCCACACCGGACCCGCAAGGAACAGAAGTGCGACGGCGGCGGCGACCAGAGGGGTGCGACGAGGACGGGGACCGGTGGGCACCCTCACAGGGCCCGGAAGGTCTTGTAGAGGTCCAGCACGCCCAGGGCCAGCGGTAGGACCGCGGCGATGAGAATCGCCTCCATCACATCCACAGATTGGCGTAGCACCGGGGAGAACCGGCGCTGCGGCAGGACCACCCCGGCGAACAGTGCGAACGTTGCGATGACCAGCAGACCACCGAATCCGATCAGCAGCAAGCCCGGCTGGCGAGCCAGCGCCAGCAATCCGGCCATCATCCCGGCCACCGCGACCATCCCACTCACCAGCAGCGCAATCGCTTGGCGACCGTTGGCGTAGGACCGGGCTCGCAGCAACAGCACCGCGGCGACCACCGCGCCCAGCACGATCCCCAATGCACCGCCGGCCGCGGCCAGCACCGCGCCGATCGCGGCCACCGCTCCGCATCCTGCGATCATGCCGGTCAGGTACTCGTGCGCCACACCTGCGCGGCGTTCGATCGCGGTGTAGTCCGGGAAGCCTGGGTCTTCCTGCAGGTCCTTGGCGCTGCCGGGAACCTGGGGCATGGGTAGGCGGGACAGGTGGATGGTCAGCCGGGGCAGCGCCGAGATGGCGCACAGTGCCAATGCGGCTGCCCCCGCTGCGATCCCGGCGGCGGGGCGGTCAACCACACTGGCGACGAGGAACGTCAGCGCGCCGAGTGCGGCAGCGGTGGCGCTGGCGATGAACGGTGTGATGCCGGCGCCCAGGACCGTGATCGACGCGGCGGCCAAGACCAGGACCAGCGTGCATGCCAGCAGGAAGTTCGCCGCATGGAGGCCGCCGGGCACGATGTAGAGCCCACTGACGAATCCCAGCGGCAGGCTGCCCGCCGCCACCACCACGCCCGCCTTGGCGTCGTCGTAGACCTTGGCCATCGTCGCGCCCACGATCAGCGCTACTACCGCGACGGCTCCGGCGAGGGCGGCGGCGCTGAGCCCGAATTCCGGTCTTACCGCAACTGCTCGGAGCAGCGCGACGGCGCTGGCCAGCAACGCCAGTCCGGCAGCGACCAGCCCGAGCGTGCGGGCCGTGCCGGCAGTCCACGGCTGGTAGCTGTCCGGGGCGGCGACGGCGATGGCGTCCACCACATCGTCGAACAGCGGCGGTGGGGGATTATCGCGGCGACGCCGAAGTTGCAGCAGATCGCCGTCGACCACACCCAGCGAGCTCAGCGGGCGGTCCGGATCGATCGCCTCGCCGCCGAGCCTGGCCAGGCACCAGCCACCGTGCCGGCTGCCACCGTCCGCGCTGGACTCCCCGGCCATCTTGAGCAGCATCGGTACCAGATTGGCCACCGGGACGTCAGAGGGCAGCGCTAGATCGATGCGGGTGCGGGGTGCCACCACGGTGACCCTGCTGAAGACGGTGGACGGTGGAACCGTCGATCCGGGGTGGGACGGTGGAACCGTCGATCCGGCGTGGGACGGTGGAACCGTCGATCCGGCGTGTGGAACCGCCGGTGTTGCGTTGGTATGGGTTGGCACCCGCTGCACTCCTCGCTCGGCCCGCGGCGCTGTAGTTCCGGGGGAGTATCCACGCGCCAGCCCACGGCGTCGGAGAGGGGTCTGGCACGAGCGCGTGGCATCAGCAGGCCCGGCGTATTTTCGATCCAGCCTTCTGACCTGCGACGACGACTCAGCGCGCCCCAGCTACCAGGGCAGGGTGGCGCTGCACCGCCGGCTGATCGGCCCACCGTGCTGGCAGCCCATCGCCGAGAGGCGCCACGTTGACGGTCAACGGTTCGTCGTCCATGATCGCGAGTTCGGAAGAATCAAGCGCGATCGGGAGGCTGTTACCTATTCGCGTCGCCCGCCGTTGTCGTGATCGCCGAAAGTGAGTAGTCACCGTGCAGGATTGCACTGTCATCACTCAGTTTCGGTGATCATGTGCTGTGGTTGGGCTGTTGGTTGAGTGGTGGGGGTGGCCCCGTTGAAAAGCGATCACTGCGGTTCGCGAAGCGGGGGTGCGAGGGGCCGTCGCGCGAAGGGAGATGCGGACCACGAAGGCCGGAGTCGAGTACCCGCTAGGGTGACCGACCTCTGCGCACGTGGTCGGCTCCGCCTTCTGGGTGATCACGTACGCGTGAACCGCGGGGAGGTGAACTGGCATGAGCACTGTGCAGTTCCGGCGATTACCTCGGCTCGGCGCGCCGAAGATGCCCGGCGGTGAGGTGCATCTGGAACCGCCACCTGAGGTGCCCAGGGTTCTGCCGGGCAACATCGTGCAGAAGATCCTGCCGATCGTGATGATCGTCGCTGTACTGGGCATGGTCGGCTATACGTTCACCACCGGCGACGGCAAGAGCAACCCGCTGTTCCTGATGTTCCCGATCATGATGGTGGTGTCGACCGTCGGGATGTTCGCCGGTGGGGGACGTGGCGGGGCGGCCAAGGCCGAGATGAACGAGGACCGTAAGGACTACCTGCGGTACCTGGGGCAGATGCGCGAGCGGGCCCGCGAAGCGGCGCAGGAGCAGCGCGAGGCGTTGGAGTGGAGCCATCCCGATCCGGCCGCGTTGTGGTCGATCGCGAGCAGCCGGCGGATGTGGGAACGCCGCGGCGGAGACCTGGACTTCTGCACTGTGCGGATCTGCCGGGGAGCGCAGCGGTTGGCTACCCGGCTGGTGGCGCCGCAGACCGGTCCGGTCGACGAACTGGAGCCGATCACCACGCTGGCGCTGCGGCAGTTCGTCCGAGCCCATTCCATCGTGCCGGAGCTGCCGATCGCCATCTCGATTCGCGGGTTCGCCGCGATCGGGATCTCCGGCGATCCGGCAGCCTCGCGCGGGTTGGCCCGCTCGATGGTGGCCCAGCTGGCCACCTTCCACACCCCCGACGATCTGCTGGTTGCGGTGGTCACCACCGGTCGGGCGAAGCTGGACTGGGAATGGGCGAAGTGGCTGCCTCATGTGCAGCACCCGACCCGCATTGACGGTGCCGGGGCGATGCGGATGATGGCTGGTTCGCTTGCCAGGATCGAGGAGCTGCTCGGTGAGCAGCTCCAGGACCGCCCACGGTTCTCCCGCAGCGCCCCGCCACCCGGCGAGGGCCCGCACATTCTGATCGTCGTCGACGGCGGAGAGGTCACCGGAGCGGAGCAGATCATCCTCGAAGAGGGCGTGGCCGGGGTCACCCTGCTCGACCTCTCGGGCTCGCTGGGCACCCTGACCAGCCGCCGCGGGCTACAGCTGGCGATCGAGGGTGGGCAGATCGGCGCCCGCGGGGCGGCCGGGGTCGAGTTCTTCGGAGCGCCGGACTCGCTCGCCGTTGCCGAGGCTGAGGCGGTTGCGCGAGCCCTGTCGCCCTACCGCTTGGGCGCAGCTGAGTCCCAGGGCGAGGACGCGCCGCTGCAGGGCAACGCCGGGCTGCTCGGACTGCTCGGCCTGGCCGAAGATCCCCATGCCTTCGACGTCGCCCAGGCCTGGCGACCGCGCCCGGTCCGCGACCGGTTGCGGGTGCCGATCGGGCTCGGCGAGTTCGGCCAGCCTGTGGAGTTGGACATCAAGGAGGCCGCCGAGGGCGGAATGGGCCCGCACGGGTTGTGCGTAGGGGCTACCGGGTCGGGCAAATCGGAGTTCCTGCGCACCCTCGTGCTGGGCATGATCGCCACCCACTCGTCGGCGGCGTTGAACCTGGTGCTGGTCGACTTCAAAGGTGGCGCGACGTTCCTGGGTATGGAGCACGCACCGCACGTCGCCGCGGTGATCACCAACCTGGCTGACGATCTGACCCAGGTTTCCCGCATGCACGACGCGCTGGCCGGCGAGATGAACCGCCGCCAGGAGCTGCTGCGCACGGCGGGGAACTTCGCCAACGTCAAAGATTATGAGAAGGCCCGGGACAACGGTGCCGACCTCGATCCGCTACCGGCGCTGTTCATCGTGATCGACGAGTTCTCTGAGCTTCTCGCGCAGCGGCCGGAGTTCATCGACCTGTTCGTGGCGATCGGCCGGTTGGGCCGCTCGCTGCAGATGCACCTGCTGCTGGCCTCGCAGCGCCTCGAGGAGGGCAGGCTGCGGGGGTTGGAGTCGCACCTATCCTACCGGATCGGCCTGAAAACCTTCTCCGCCGGGGAGTCTCGGGCGGTGCTGGGCGTTTCCGACGCCTACGAACTGCCCTCGGTGCCCGGGTCCGGGTACCTGAAATTCGACACCGCTTCCATGGATCGCTTCAAGGCGGCGTACGTCTCAGGCCCTTACCGCGTCGGTCGGGTCGTCGCCCGGTCGAGTTCAGCCTTGGCCAGCTCGGCGCCGGCCGCGTCGGATCTGCTGCCGCGGCTGTTCGTCCCCGACTATGTGGATTTACCCGAGACGGCTGTGCCGTCCGCAGCCCATGAGGTGGTCGAAGCGCCGCCAGAGAAAGTCAGCGAACCCAGCGTGCTGGACGTCGTGGTGGCCAAGCTGCGCGGGCAGGGACCCCCGGCCCACGAGGTGTGGCTGCCGCCGCTGGAGGCGCCGCCATCACTCGACCAGCTGCTTCCGCCGCTGTCGGTCACCGAGGATCGCGGGTTGTCCCCGGTCGGGTTCTTCGGCAACGGTCGGCTCGCGGTCCCGGTCGGGATCGTCGACAAGCCCTACGAGCAGCGCCGTGACCTGCTCTGGGCGGACTTCTCCGGTGCCGCAGGCCACGCCGCGGTCACCGGCGGCCCACAGTCGGGCAAGTCCACCCTGCTGCGCTCGATGTTGATGTCGCTGGCGCTCACTCACACCCCCGAGGAGGTGCAGTTCTTCTGCATCGACTTCGGTGGCGGCACGTTGGCATCACTTGACGGCCTACCACACAGCGGCGGGGTGGCGGGACGGCTGGAACCGGACACGATCCGGCGCATCATCGCCGAGGTGACCGGCCTGCTCGCTGCCCGCGAGCAGCGATTCCGCACGCTGGGCATCGACTCGATGGCCGACTTCCGGGCTCGCAAGCAGCGCGCCAGATCTTCAGCTGAAACAACGCCGCTGGCCGAAGATCCGTTCGGTGATGTGTTCCTGGTGATCGACGGGTGGCAGAGCTTCCGCCAGGAGTTCGAGGTCTCCGACCTGGAGATGCGGGTGGTGAACCTGGCCACCCAGGGCCTGTCCTACGGGGTACACGTGCTGGTCGGCGCCACCCGGTGGGCCGAGATCCGGCCCGCGATGAAAGACCTCCTCGGTACCCGCTTCGAGCTGCGCCTGGGTGATCCCGGCGAGTCCGACATCGACCGCAATGGGGCGCTCAACGTGCCGGCCGGACGCCCCGGACGGGGATTGTCCCGGGACAAGCTGCACTTCCTCGGCGCGCTGCCCAGGATCGACGCGGTCACCGGCGCGCAGGACGTCGGTGCCGGGGTGGCCCACGCGGTCGCGCACATCCGGGACGGCTGGCCGGGACACCGCGCGCCGCGGGTCCGGCTGCTGCCCGAGCGGATCCCGTATGAGCAGTTGCGCATACCCGCCCAGCAGCAGCCGCACCTGATCCCGATCGGGATCAATGAGGCCGAACTCGCCACTGTGTCCCTTGACTTCGCTGCCGAGCCACACTTCCTGTGCTTCGCCGACAGCGAGTGCGGCAAGACCAACCTGCTGCGGACGATCGCCCGCGGCATCGTGGATCGGTGCTCGCCTGAGCAGGCCCGCATCGTCATGGTCGACTACCGCCGCACCATGCTCGGCTTCCTGGAATCCGACCACCTCATCGGCTACGGGATGTCGGCCGATGTGCTGACTCCGATCATCAAGGACGTGGCGAACTCCATGCGGGCGCGCCTGCCCGGCGCCGGGGTGACTCAGCAGCAGCTTCGGGACCGTTCCTGGTGGTCGGGCCCGGAGCTCTACGTCCTGGTCGACGACTACGACCTGGTGGCCACCCAGGGCGGGGTGAACCCGCTCGCGCCACTGCTGGAGTTCCTGGCCCAAGCCAAGGACGTGGGGCTGCACGTCATCCTCGCCCGGCGTTGCGGTGGCGCCGCCCGGGCCCTGTTCGAGCCGGTGACCGCCCGGCTGCGGGAGCTTTCCACGCCCGGCATCGTGATGAGCGGCAACCCCGACGAGGGCCCGCTCCTGGGTAACGTCAAGCCGATTCCGATGCCTCCCGGCCGGGGCACCCTGGTCGACCGCAAGGCCGGCCGCCAACTCGTCCAGATCGCGTCGCTCGATGTCACTTCGTGACCCGTGAGTGGCGATGCGACCTATGACTCGCATCGCCACTCACGGGTCCTAGACTCGACGTCATGACGCCCGGGGATGAGGAGTGCCTCACTGAGCTGTATCGGAACCTCACCAAGCAAGCGGTGCCGCCGACGTCGCCGATGTACGTGCCCCTGGAGCAGCGGCCCAGGTAATGGGGCCGGACGCGGTGAAACTGCTGTGCCGAACCATCACGATGACGACCCCGGGAGAGGCATTCTTTCTCACCGGCTTGCGTGGTTCAGGCAAGACGGTGCAACTACTGCGCCTGCGACAGGATCTGCAACGGCGCGGATTCGCGGTGGTCATGTTCAGCGCCGAGGATTACCTGAACATGCATGAACCACTCAATGTGGTTGACGTGCTGTTCTTCCTGGTCGGTGCCATATCGGATCAGGCTGTCGAATACGACCTCATCGATAAGGGTGACTCCGCGACGTCTCGAGGATGGTCGCGGTTGTGGCAGTGGTTGTCGGACCTGCCAAGCCGGACGGACCTGACCGGGGTCGAGGTCAGCACCACTGTGCTGGGAACCAAGGCGTCGCTCAAGGCGGAACTGCGCCGGGACACCGCCGTCGTCGCGCAGTTGCGGGAGTCTCTCCGTGGCCGGCTCAGTGAACTCGTCGAGCAAGCCAACCACATCGTCGGTGACCTGGTGGACGAGATGCGCCGACGCTGGAAAAACGGCGAGTGGAAAGGCCTCGTCGTCATTGTCGACTCGCTGGACCACAACCGCGCGGTGGACAGCGAGAAGTTCCAGCAGGTACGCCGGGCATTGGTGAACCTGTTCGACAAGGACTACGACAATCTCCGGCTAGCTGGTTGCCGGACCGTATTCACGTTGCCGATGTATGTGCAGATCTCGGCTGCCAAGGCGCCGCGCCGGGTCACCAACTTGCGGGTCACCGATCGCGAGCGCAAGCCCAACCCTGACGGTCTCGTCGCCGCACGGGAGGTGCTTCTACATCGCGCCCCTGGTCGCAAACTCAACCGCCTGCTTGACGACGATGCCGTCGACCGGCTGGTGCTGGCATCCGGGGGTCACCTGCGTATCCTCCTCGGGTTGGTGATGGAGGTGGTGACCCAGGCTGAGTCGCTCCCGGTGGACGACGCCACGGTGACCGCCGCAATCCAGCAGGTGCGCAACGGCATGCTGCCCCTGGCCGACGACCAGCGTGACATGCTGCGCCGGGTTGCGGCGGCCCACGAGCTCCCGCTGGGATCCCAGGATGACTGGGACGTTGTCGCGACCCTGCTTGACCAGCACTTCGTGCTCGGCTACCAGAACGGGGAGACCTGGTACGACGTGCACCCGTTGCTGCATCACGAGATCGCCCGTGCGCCGGCCGCCGGCTGATCCGGAGTTCCTCAGTCCAGAGGGGGAGCGGGCCTGGACCTGGTTGCGCCGCCACCTGGACCGGGCGAACGCGTTCTGGCTCGCCTTCATCCTTACCGATGACCTGACGGCCCAGCGCGTGCTACGCGACCGGGTACGCGCGAACCGTCGGCTGCACGCGCAGCCGCTCACCGTCCTGCAGCCCGCGACGCCAGCCGAGCTGGCGGAACTGCTCGACGAGCTGGAAACGCGTGGTGCCGCGCCGCCCGGATGTACGTGGGTAGCGGCACCCCACCTGGCCGACGACGAGTGGCTCGTGGCATGGCGAACTTTCCTGCTCGCGTTGAACCATCGGCGTGACGTCCTGCGCGCCCGTTTGGGTGGGTTGGTGATCGCGGCGCCTCCCGCTGTGAAGGTCGTGGCCCAGCGGGAGAGCCCAGATCTGTGGTCAGTTCGGGACTTGCTCATCGAACTGGCCCCTCGGACGATGATCTCGGATAACGCCCCAGAGTCGAGCCGCACCGGCGAGCAGCGGCACCTGCCTGGGGCGCAGGGTCTGCCGTACGAGTCAGGCGATGCGGAGCTGGCCGAAGAGGCTCAGGTACTGCTAGCGATGCCCGTCGCGGAGCTGGCCGGAGTGGCCCGCGAGCGCATCTCCGGTGCGGTGCACCACGCTGCCCGGCGGGGCGACGACCAGTTGGCCGCGGTGCTGCTGCTGGCCCAGTCCGACGGATACCGCGCCGCGGGAGATCCCGCTGGTGCCCTGCACCTCGTTCAGGAGAGCCTCACCCTCGACGGTGTGGAGCCCCGAACCCGGGAGCAATTGCTGGACTCTGGCGTGAGGCTGGCCCTCTCCATCTCCGAATTGGAACTGGCAAGGCAGTACGCTGCCGAGTCGGTGACACTGACCGAGCGTCGGGCATCACCGGAGAATCTTGACGCCCAGCGCGACCTCTCGATCAGCCACGAGAAGCTGGGGGACGTCGCTCGTGATCTCGGTGATCCGGCCACCGCGGCCACCCACTATCAGCAGGCCCTCGACATCCGCCGGCGGTTGGCCGAGCAACTCGGTACTGCGCGGGCACTGCAAGACCTGCGGGCCGGGCTCAACGATCTTGCCCGGACCGAGGAGGAACTGGGCAATTCCCATGCCGCCGCCGCGCTCCGGGCCGAGCTGGCCACTGTGTCGGATCGGCTCGGCGCAGTGAGCGACGACGCGCCGCACCCGTCGCCGGACGGACCGTGAACTGCTCCGATCCGGGTCCGATCCGGCACCGTTCGCCGTTTCACCGCCTCCACAGTTCCCGAGCTCAACAGCAGTGCTGTTCCTCCCAGCTTGGGCAGCGCTGCTGTTGAGCTCGGGGCACTGAGAGCGCCACGGTCCGGATGTGCCGACCGGGTCACGGGTGGTTCAGTCAGGTCTGCGGCCAGCTTCGGCCAGTACCTTGCGGACGGGGTCGTAGTCGCACCACGCGTCTTGCAGAAACTCGCGCCACCGCGGGTCGTGGCCGGAGCGCTTCACTCGGAAGTACACAGCGCGCCGCGTCGCGTCCGAGGTATTCCCACCGATGTTGTGGCCTAGCAGATAATGCGCCAGCAGTAGGTCCCCGGCCCGACCCCGGATCTGCTCCGGCTCGGGCAGCCGAATCGGTGGGTAGCCGGCTGCTTCGAAGAACGCATCCGGCCCGTGCTCGCGGAAGTAGTCCGCATGGGCCACGTGCGTCCCTGGCCAGACCCACAGGTTACCACCGCCGGCATCGAGTTGATCGGACATCAGCACTCCGGCGAGCAGGGTGAACGTCCCCGGGCGGCCGTCGCGCTCAGGGGGCGACCCGTCGATGTGCGGCCCGCCAGGACGGTGTGGAAACGGCGGGATGTTCAACGCCACCTGCACCTGCCATGGCACCTCCAACGTCCCCTGCCCGGTCAGCGACTCAGCGAGAGCGAAAGCCGGACTCCTCGTGAGTAATGCACTGAGCGACGGGACGTTCACCGCCCTGGGCCAGTAGAAATGGCTCCCGCGAACATCGGCGCTGGGTGGCTTGCTCTCCACAAGGGCATCGATGGTGCGCGATCCCGCCGTCACCAGATCCTGTGGGACCACCTGCGGAAGAACCACGAAACCCTGTCGGGCGAACTCGTGCAACTGCTCCCGATCAAGCACGCCGGCAACCGTAATTGGGCGATGCCACGCCGGCTACTCATTTCCCGTTCCAGCTCGGCGACCCGGTCGCCGCCAGCGGCCAGATCTTCACCGCGCTGCCCGGTCAACGTTCGCGTGTGCAACGTTGTGCGACCAGTTGGTCATGGTTGGGAACCGGGTCCGGCGGTGTGGCGTCCCTCTTGTCGTCCTATCGACCAACCTGATCGACCAACCTGATCGACCACCGCGAGGAGACCACAGCAGATGGCACAGCAGTTCAGCGCGCAGTTCGAGCAGATGCAGTCGGCGGCAAGTCACGTCGCCGAGGTGAACCAGAGCGTGCAGGGTCAGCTCTCGGGTCTGCGCAACCAGCTGGCACCGCTGGCCGGGGCGTGGAAGGGCCAGGCCGCGACGGCCTTCAACCTTCTCATGGAGCGCTGGGATACCGATGCGCGCAATCTCAATGAGGCACTCAACAGCATTGGTGAGCAGATCCGCGGATCCGGGACGACCTATGCCCAGGCCGACGAGAACGAGAACCAGACCTACTCGCGGATCAGCCAGGCCCTGGGCAACTGAGCACGCCGCCCGGGCCTCGCGATACCGCAGCAGAACTTCCTTAAGGAGACGTACCCGTGAGTGATGGCACGATTCTGGTCACGTTCGGCGAGCTGGAGAGCGCGCGGAGCTCGATTCAGACGACGTGGACGAATATCAGCCGGGAGATGGAGGACCTCAAGAGGTACCTGCAGCCGATGGTGGAAACCTGGAGCGGCGATGCGTCGACCGCCTACCAGGCCCACCAGGCGAAGTGGGACCGATCGGCGAACGACCTCAACCAGGTGCTGAACCAGATCGGGGTGGCGCTCGGCACGTCGAACGAGAACTATCAGTCTGGCGAGGCAGCCAACCGCGCGCGCTGGTCGTAGCCATCGAGGGTGACGCCTTCGGGTCGCCGCCGGATGCTAGGCTGCCCGGCGGCGGCCCCGTTTTGACCGTGCTACGCGGCGCCCGGTAAAGTTTGATGATCCTGCGAACTGCGATAATGAGGTAGGTCCGTGCGCACGTACAGCCCCAAGCCCGGCGAGGTCGAGCGCGCCTGGCATGTCATCGATGCCACGGACGTGGTCCTGGGCCGTCTCGCCAGCCAGGTCGCCACGCTGCTGCGCGGCAAACACAAGCCCACCTACGCCCGCCATGTCGACACCGGCGACTTCGTCGTGATCGTCAACGCCGGCAAGGTGGCGTTGACCGGCAACAAGGGCGACCGCAGCTTCGTCTACCGGCACAGCGGTTATCCGGGTGGCCTCAAACGGCGCTCGTTCAACGAGATGCTCGCCACCCAGCCCGCGCGGCTGGTGGAGAAGTCCATCAAGGGCATGCTCCCGAAGAACACGCTGGGCCGGGCGATGGCCCGCAAGCTCAAGGTCTATGCCAGTGCCGAGCACCCCCATGCCGCCCAGCAACCGCAGCCATTCCAGATCACCCAGGTCGCCCAGTGATTCCTGAACCCGTGACCATTCCTGATCCAGGGACCATTCCTGATTCAGTGACCGTGTCGGACGCAGCAGCCGTAACCAGTGAGGACCCGAGAGACGCCGTGACCGCACCGCAGACGACGCAACCCGAGGCCGGGCCGGCCACCGCTATGGCACCGGGCCCGCTCGTGCCGATGCCGGTGCCCAGCGGTCAGGCCACGCAAGCGGTGGGTCGCCGTAAGGAAGCGGTCGTGCGGGTGCGGCTGGTGCCCGGCACCGGTGTTTTCAAGCTCAACGGCACGACCCTGGAGAAGTACTTTCCGAACAAGGTGCACCAGCAGTTGATCCGGGACCCCCTGGTCACCGTGAACAAGCCCGAGTCCTACGACGTATTCGCCAACCTCTCAGGTGGCGGTACGTCCGGCCAGGCCGGCGCACTGCGACTGGCCATCTCCCGCGCACTGATCGAGATCAACATCGATGATCGTCCGGCCCTGAAGAAGGCGGGCTTCCTCACCCGTGACTCCAGGGCAACGGAACGCAAGAAGTACGGATTGAAGAAGGCGCGCAAGGCGCCCCAGTACTCGAAGCGCTAATACCGCGAGCTTTGACGCCTCGCCTGTGTTGACCTCCCGCCTGTTCGGAACAGACGGGGTGCGGGGGTTGGCGAACTTCGACCTCACACCGGAGCTGGCGCTGGCCCTGTCCGGCGCGGCAGCGCGGGTGCTCGCCGACCACAGCCGTGGGGGAGCCGGGTCTCGTCCGGTAGCCGTTGTGGGCCGGGACCCGCGGGCCAGCGGCGAGATGCTGGAGGCGGCCGTTACCGCCGGCCTGACCTCGGCGGGGGCCGATGTCCTGCGGGTCGGGGTGCTGCCCACTCCTGCGGTTGCCCACCTGGTGGGCGAGCTGTCCGCGGACCTCGGAGTGATGATCTCCGCGTCACACAACCCGATGCCGGACAACGGCATCAAGCTCTTCGCCGCAGGCGGCCACAAACTTCCCGACGCGGTGGAGGACGAGATCACCGCGCGGGTGAACAGTCGCGAGTGTGAGCGTCCCACCGGCGCCCGGATCGGCCGGGTGCGCGACGTTCCGGAGGCCGCCGGCCGGTATGTGGATCACCTGCTGCTGGCCACCCCGCACTCGCTGGACGGAGTCCGCATCGTGGTGGACTGCGCGCATGGGGCGGCTTCTTCGGTCGCTCCGCAGGCCTACCGCAGGGCCGGCGCCGACGTCGTAGCGCTGCATGCGGAGCCCGACGGTCTCAATATCAACGATGGCTGCGGGTCCGCCCATCTGGATGCCCTGCGAGTGGCGGTCCTGGCCCAGCGCGCCGCGATCGGGATCGCGCATGATGGCGACGCCGACCGCTGCCTGGCTGTTGACGCCACCGGTGAGATGGTCGACGGCGACCAGATCATGGCGATCCTCGCGGTGGCGATGCGGGAGAGCGCCGAGCTGGTCGAGAACACCTTGGTGACCACCGTGATGAGCAATCTGGGGTTGCACCTGGCGATGCGCGAGCACGGCGTGGTCGTCAGGACCACCGCGGTGGGGGACCGGTATGTGCTCGAGGCGCTGACGGCGGGTGGATTCTCACTGGGCGGTGAACAGTCCGGGCACGTGGTGCTCCCCGAGTACGCTACCACGGGCGACGGGTCGCTCACCGCGTTGCGGCTGATGGCCCGGATGGTTACTTCCGGGCGCAGCCTGGCCGACCTGGCCGGGGTGCTGACCCGGCTGCCGCAGGTGCTGATCAACGTCGCAGTTGCGGACAAGGCGACGGTCGCGGTGGCACCCGCGGTGGCCGACGCCCTTGCCGATGCCGAGGCTGAACTAGGCGATACCGGCCGCATCCTGCTGCGCCCATCAGGAACCGAGCAACTCGTGCGCGTGATGGTCGAGGCTCCCACCGAGTCCGCTGCCACCACCATCGCTCAACGGGTAGCCAAAGTCGTCGCCGCCAGCTGAGCGGCCTCCGCGACGGTGGTTATTCGGCTTCGGCCAGGAGGGCTTCGTACTGGGTGGCGCCGGTGAGGTGGCGCAGCAGGAAGGCAGTGACCAGCGCCCGGCTGATCCGCCGGGTTGCGGCTTCTGAGCCGCTGCCGATGAGCAGGTCGGTCCAGTGTGGGCCTACCGTGAAGCCGAGATGCCCGGCCTTGGGCAGCATCCGCAGCTGCACCGGACCAGCCCACGCCCTGGTCACCGGCTCGGCATGCCCGACGGCGGGTGCTACCTGGTCGTTGCCGCCGGCCACGTGCAGGCCCGGCATGGTGCAGCCGGGCGCGGCAGCGACCGCTGAGGGCAGCGTCTCGGCCAACGCCAGCGTGACCACCGCCCGGCATCGGCCGTCTTCGGCCGCCGCGAGCACCGCGCAACCGCCGCCCATCCCATGCCCCACCAGACCCAGCATGCCGGGATCGACGCTGATCGCACCATCGCCCAGCCGCACCCCGGCGCACACGTCCAGCGCCGTGCGCAGATCGGTGGCGAACTGGCTGTGCGACGCCAGCGGGCCGCCCTGGGTGGCCGGCGCTGCCGCGACCACACCCCAGGTGGCCAGGTGGCGCAGCAACTCGTCGTAGCGCGCCGTCGGCTGCAGCCAGCCGTGCCCGAACGCGACCGCGGGCAGTCCGAGACCGGAGCGCGGAGTGAACACCACGCCGGGCAGACCCGCCGCCGCGAGATCACCGCGGGCGACCGCAAACGGACCCGGCCGGGACAGCTCCTCAACCGTGCGGCGGACCGCGGGATCGGTGCGTGCCATGAGCCGGGACGGTATCGGATCGCGGTAATCGCGTTGGTCTAGCGTGTCGCCCATGTGTGGAATCGTGGGCTACGTAGGGCATCGAGACGCCCTGGGCGTCGTCCTGCAGGGTCTGGGCCGGCTGGAGTATCGCGGGTACGACTCTGCCGGTGTCGCGGTGCTCACCAGCGCCGGCACGCTGGCGGTAGCACGCAAAGCGGGGGCGCTGGCCAACCTGATCGCCGAGCTCGACACGGCCGGGCGCGCCCGGTTAGGCGGCACCGCCGGGATGGGGCACACCCGCTGGGCGACGCACGGCGCGCCGACCGACCGCAACGCCCACCCGCACCGCGACACCGCCGGCCGGCTCGCCGTGGTGCACAACGGGATCATCGAGAACCACGCCCAGCTGCGCGCCGAGCTCGAGCACGGGGGCGTGGAGCTGGCCAGCGACACCGACACCGAGACCGCCGCGCATCTGCTCGCCGCGGCCTACGCGGGTTGCGGCGACCTGGCGCTGGCTGTGCGCCTGGTGTGCCGCCGGCTGCACGGATCGTTCACCCTCGTCGTCACCCATGCCGATGAACCCGACCTGATCGTCGCGGCGCGCCGCTCGTCGCCCCTGGTGCTGGGGGTCGGCAACGGGGAGCACTTCGTGGCCTCCGACGTCGCGGCGTTCATCGACCACACCCGCGACGCTGTCGAACTCGGCCAGGACCAGGTGGTGACGATCACCCGCGACGGCTACCAGATCACCGATTTCCACGGCGTCGCGGCGCACGGGAGGCCCTTTCACGTCGATTGGGACCTGTCCGCAGCGGAGAAGGGCGGCCACGACTACTTCATGCTCAAGGAGATCCAGGAACAACCCAGCGCCATCGCCAACACCCTGCGCGGGCACTTCGTCGACGGCCGGATCGTGCTGGACGAGCAGCGGATGGACAGCCAGGAGCTGCGCGACGTCGACAAGGTCTTCGTGGTCGCCTGCGGGACGGCGTACCACTCCGGCATGGTCGCCAAGTACGCCATCGAGCACTGGTGCCGGCTGCCGGTGGAAGTCGAGCTCGCCAGTGAATTTCGGTACCGCGACCCGGTCCTGGACCGTTCCACCCTGGTCGTGGCGATCTCCCAGTCCGGGGAGACCATGGACACCCTGGAAGCGGTGCGCCACGCGCGCGACCAGAAGGCCCGGGTACTGGCGATCTGCAACACCAACGGGGCGCAGATCCCCCGGGAGTCCGACGCGGTGCTCTACACCCATGCCGGACCGGAGATCGGGGTCGCCGCCACCAAGACGTTCCTCGCCCAGATCGTGGCGAACTTCCTGGTCGGGCTGGCGCTGGCGCAGGCTCGCGGCACCAAGTATCCCGACGAGGTCGCTCGCGAGTTCGCCGAGCTGGAGGCGATGCCCGCGGCGGTGGCCCAGGTGCTGAGCACCATGGACGAGGTACGAGTGCTGGGCCGCGAGCTCGCGCACGCCAAGACAGTGCTGTTCCTCGGTCGCCACGTCGGCTTCCCGGTGGCCTTGGAGGGCGCGCTCAAGCTCAAGGAGCTCGCCTACATGCATGCCGAGGGCTTCGCCGCGGGAGAGCTCAAGCACGGCGCCATCGCGCTGCTCGAGGAGGGCCTGCCGGTGGTCGTGGTGATGCCCTCGCCCAAGGGGCGGGCCGTGCTGCACAGCAAGCTGCTGTCCAACATCCAGGAGATCCGGGCCCGCGGCGCGCGGACCATCGTCATCGCCGAGGAAGGTGACGAGACAGTGCGGCCCTACGCCGCGCACCTGCTGGAGGTGCCCGCGGTGCCCACCCTGCTGCAGCCGCTGGTGTCCACTGTGCCGCTTCAAGTCCTTGCCGCGGAGATCGCCCGGCAACGCGGCTACGACGTGGACCGCCCGCGCAACCTCGCCAAATCGGTCACTGTTGAGTAGCTCGTGAGTGGCATTCAGTGCGGTAACACTGTTACGCACTCACGAGGCGCCTGGAC
>JALYTS010000146.1 GCA_030854185.1 Actinomycetota bacterium
CGCCTCGGGCTTCCTTCCCACCCCGCCTCACGACGACGCAGTTGCCTCCGGCTCGGAGTTAGCACCACCTCTTCCTCCAGGGGACTTCCACCCCCAATCGATCGCCCATGCCGGGCGTACTCAAGGCGCCGCCTGCGGCGGCGCTCCGCTAATTGCGTAACTCGGTCGGCCGCCGGCCTAGCCACGCCGCTGCGCGCGGCCCTTCGGGCCGTGCTCGGTCGTGCCCGGCCGGACGGCGAACGCGGCCGGGGCAGGGCACCCGCTTAGACGGCGCCATGGATGGCAGCGGGCAGAAGCTGGAGGGTGAATACACCAAACGCGGTGGGTCTACTGGTTTCGTCCGGGATGGGCGCGTCGGCCCGTCTGACCCACGCGCCGTCATACATCCAGAGGATGGCCCCCATCCTCGCTCTGAGTCAGGTACCGGAAGTCGGGGTTCTCCCTGTCGCGTGGCTTGGCGGGTCGGGTAGTCCAGCCCGGCGGCCACACAGTGCCCGGCTTGGCGGCCCGGGCCACCCGGGCGTCTCCGAAGAAGGCCCCGCCGCCGAACCAGGCACCCTCGAAGATGGCCCAGCCGGCGAACTGGGCACCCTCGAAGAAGGCCCCGCCGCCGAACCAGGCACCCTCGAAGAAGGCCCCGCCGCCGAACCAGGCACCCTCGAAGGTGGCCGCGCCGCCGAACTGGGCGTGCCCGAAAGAGGCCCCACCGCCGAACTGGGCGTACCTGTAGTGCGTCCTACCAGCGAATTGGGCACCCTCGAAGTACGCCCTGCCGGCGAACTGGGCACCCTCGAAGGCCCCGTCCGCGAACTGGGCGTACCTGAAGTAGGCCCTGCCGGCGAACTGGGCACCCTCGAACGAGGCCTCATCGGCGAACCGAGCATTCTCGAAAAAGACCTCGCCGTCGAACTGAGCACCATTGAAGGAGGCCTCGTCGGCGAACTGGGCACTCTCGAAGATGGCCCTGCCGGCGAACCGGGCACCCTCGAAGGAGGTGTCGCCGGCGAACCGGGCGTCCGTGAAGTCTGCGTAATCGAGCTGACACTCCGACAAGGAGAACTCAAGGAGAAGAGCTCCGGTGAGATTCAGCCGGATCCCCGGCCAGGCCGGTGCGGGCGGTGGTGTGCGATGCCACCAGCGTCCGCGGCGCTGGGCGACGACGCGCAGGTTGCGGAACAGGATGTCCTGGGCGGTCAGTCGCACCTGCCGCTCCGGCTGGGCCTGCGACCCCCGGGATGTGGACGACCGGTCGGTAAGCGTTCGAGCTCGGCGTCGTCGCGTAGGTCCCGCACTTCGGTAGGACCGCCCGAACACGCTCGGGGTGGGTTGTGGTGGTGGCCTGTAGGGCATGCGCAGGTAGGCGCAGATCACATCCACCATGGTCTGGCGGTGCTCGACGGTGCTGTGCGCCAGACGCTCCAGGGCGTACAGGCCGGTCAGCCGCACCGGGGCCTGGTCTGAGCCGAGCTGGTCGGCGGCCTTGCTGTACAGCTCGGTGATGCGTCGCTCGGTGGCGTCGCGGTCGGTGTGCACCAGGGTCAGCTCGGTGTAGCGCTGTCGGCGGGCGGTCAGCAACAGCGCCACCGCCCCACCTGTGCCGATCACCAGTGTTCCGGCTGTACGGATCGCGTCGAGCTGGACCGGCGATGCCTGCCCGCCGTAGCGGCGTAGCAGTACGAACCCGACCACCGCCGCAATGGCGAGCACAACTAACGCCCCCGCCGCGATGGTCCAGTTCGACAACGGTCGCGGCGTTGGTGAGCCGAGCCGGTTGCTCCGTGTAGTCACACCCGGATCATCGCCCGCGGCCCAGGAGTCGTCACAGCATCTCGTTAGTGTGCCCAGGGTTGGGGGTGCAACGGAAGGGATCCTTCCGTTGCACCTTGCTTCAGGACGAGCCTGCCGACGCGACGGGATACCCGCTTGGGCCTCCCCTTCCATGTGAGCAGAGCAACCACCGCCTCAAAGTGATCGTCCTCTCTGAGAGCAGTGATCGCCTCCACCCTCTAGCTACCAGGAATGACCGGCGATATCCAGCACCATCACGTCATGACAAGCGGCGGCCACGCTGGCCAGATGCACGGAAGTTTCCTGGTGACACACCGGACGGGACGTATCGCCCTGATCGTGCTGACGTGCGTAGCATTCCTCATCGCCGCGATCCTGACCGTCGTCGGCACTGCCGGGGTACCGGGTGGCTGAGTGACTACCTCCAGATTGACGCTTAACATGATCATCGTCAGCGGATCGTCAGCGGAAGCGACGCAACCAGTACGCACGGGCCGATACACACCGGCACGTCGCCGCAGCTCAGCGCCACACAACGACACTCCCAGGTACGCGAACGCATGGTCAATCAGCGTTCACACCGAAGAGCACAACCGATTTAAGATCAACAACCCAGTGCCTCCGGCGGGCCTCGCTCCGGGATGGTCCCCCGCGCCGGCCGTGAGAGTGGTGGGCACCAGGGTGGCGCGGGTATCCCGTCGCGTCGGCGCCGAAGGTGTAGCGGGTCAGGCGCAGGGGTCGAGGTCGTTCAGCCGTCGGGTGCTCCACCTCGACCCCTGCGCCCCCCCGCTTCAGGACGAGCCCGCCGACGCGACGGGATACCCGCTTCAGCCCCACCCTTCTGCGAGGGCGAAACCACCGTCGTGCTGTCCGCGTGCTGTAAGGAAGGGTCAATTGTGGTCAGCTGCGGTGCCTCAAGGTGCAGTCCATCGGCAGGTCAGCGGGTATCACCTGGCATGGTAGTGAGATTCCCAAGCTTTCAACCAAGTGCTGATGCGCCCCCGCATCCCGGCGCGTCTCCAGGATCGCCCACCGGAGCAACGCTCGGCGGGACTCAGGCGCCCGAGAAGCGCTTCAACCGGGAGTTCTTCCGCCATTGAACTCAGCGGACCGATGGTCCGAACGTCATCTGTCCACCCGGCGCCTGCTTTACGCGAAAACTCAACCGTCGCTCTGGGTTCCCGTTAACACTCAGCACGAACTCGTACTTGCCCATCGCCGGCATCGGCAGGTTCACGAGGTTAGTCGCGAGGGCGATGATCTGATCATCTCCGGCCGCCAGATCCGCGGGACGCCCGACGTTGAAGGCAAGGACAGCACACAGGGGTTCCGATGCCTCTTGACCGACCGGCAGTTGTACCGGCCGGCCGGCCTCTTCCACGAGGGTTATCTCGATCTTGTGCTGCTGGTTGGTCATCAACCACGGAACCGTGATCAGCATCCCGATTCCGACGGTGACGCCGTACGGGGGTGGCGCTCCTGAAGGCACGTACCCGGCGTTAATGCCACCGCCCGCCACGTAGAGCAGGTTGTTCACTGCTTCAACGTGGTTGGACAGGATGACATCGAGATGCATCCGCCCTCCTCTCCGTATGACCGCGTACTCCATCGCGGTATGACCGTAGCTGATGATAGGGTAGTGTGCAAGCTGGAGGGAGGGGAGGTTGCATCCATCTGAGGCGGACGACATGGACTTCGACGACGAGAACGAAGCGCATCTCGCCCGGCACGGGATCACGCCGCTGGAGGCGCATCAGGTGTTCGTCGGTAAGCCGATCTTCGTGCCCAACAGAAAGGGCCTCACCGCGACGTGGCTCATGCTAGGAGATACGGCGGGTGGGCGCGCCCTCACTGTCGCGGTTCTGTGCCTTGAAACGCAGCTGCGGTTGCGTCCGATCACAGGGTGGAATAGCACGGCTGGCGAGTTGACACGCTGGAGACAAGGGGGACGATGAGCAACATGAAAGAGCTACCGCTTGCCGATCAGATCGATGCCATGAAGGACGACCCCGATGCGTGGGGCGAACCGGCTCCTGATCCCTCGCCTCGTCGGTCGGAGCGGCGCCAACGCGGTACAGTCGTCAGTGTTCGGCTGACGACTGAAGAACTCGCCAAGGTGCAGTCCTACGCCGACCGCCGTCATCTGAGTCTGTCAGGCGCGCTACGCACCGCGGCCTTGGAGGCGGAAGAGGCGTCCAGCAATGTTGTTGTGCATCCGCGATGGACTGTGTCACAGCAGTCCAACAGCAACGACGGCGACAATCTGATCTTCCGAGACATTCAAACGAACCTCCAATCGCGGGTCGGCTGAGGTACCAGCACACCCACCGCAGCTCATGGAGAACCACAGGCATTGACGGGTAGAAACTCACTGACCGTGTATGGGAGCTCTTCCCAGCTCACGCCGTGTGACAGCCCGCACCTTGCAAGCCGGAGATCAGACACGGTGCGCCGTGCCACACGCGTGCCACAAGGAAGGGTCACCAACGGCCAACTGGGGTCACCCCTGACCACGGCTGGCCGCAGGTCACGGCCTGGACCAGGGCATCGTTGTGGAGTTCCCAAGCTCTAGACGCGGGTTCGATTCCCGTCACCCGCTCCATTACAAAAGCCCAGGTCGCAGGATGTCTCCTGTAGATCTGGACCTTTGTGATTTATGACTTTTTTTGCTGGCGTGCTGTCTGCGTGCTATTTAGTCGGCGGGCACTAGGACGCTTATGGGACCGTTATCGTCCTCATTACCTCGATGTTTCGCCGCGCCAGTCATGCCGTCTTCGGCTCGCTGTACGCACCGTTCCCAGCCGATTTGCGGCAAGTGTGCATCTACCGGAAACCCGCAGACGCGGGAGTCGTGGGCTCCGTAACCGGGTTCCGCCGCGACGTCGAGGCCATCTTCCTGGTGGGTCCGTGGCCACGGCGGCCCGCACGGCACAGCAGTGTCCTGACCACCCGGATACCCAACGCGGGCACAGCGTCCTCACCAGCGGGCCGCACGGGACACCCTCACGCGAAGCTCACGGACCTGATGGAAGCACTGATCGACGCCTGCCCCCCCCCGGGTGTCATCGCAGACCCGTTCGCGGGGTCCGGTACCACGCTCGTCGCGCCCCGCAACCTGGGACGCCACGCGATCGGCGTAGAGATCGATGAAAGGTATTGCGAAGTGATCGCGCGCCGACTCGACCAACACGCACTGCTATTCGGGGCATAGCTGCAAAGTTTCTTTACAGGCGAACTCCTGGCGCCTATTTCAATTGCACTTCCTGCCCGGTGGGAGTGATGGTGAATTGCCAGCGGTCGGCGTCTGGGCTGCCCGCGTCGACCCACCAGCGGTAGGCGGCTTCGACTTCATCCCAGAGCCGCCGGGGCCCGGACTGGAGTACAGGGAAATCGTCCTGGTCGGCGTTGGGGGTCGTGTGGGTGAGTTTCGCCCAGGAACCCCAGGGGTCGACCAGCCACAGGACACCGATGGGGTCGGTAGGTTCCCAGGGGTAGTACCGCCATTGGCAGCCGGGGACCCGTTGACCGATGGCGACCCGGGCCCCATGGGGTCCGGTGACATTGTGGGGATGGCACGTGGTGGTGGTGCCGGCGTCGGTGCGGTCCGGGTCCCTGCTGCCCACGCTGGTGGGTTTGATCGCACCCCGGGTGTCCCGCTGCTCACGGAGCCACATGAAGTTGCTTTCGGCGACGATGCTGCCGGTGGCAGTGCCGTCGCCGTCCACGGTTAAGGCCAGCAGCCCACCGGTGTAGGTGTCTGCCCAGGGAAGCAGGATCCGGCCCCCGGGGCGGGTTTGGGCCACCCACGCGTAGGGGACGTGGTTGACGGTCGCAGTCGCGATCACCCGATCAAACGGGGCACCCGTGGGGTACCCGTGGGTGCCGTCACCGGTGATCACCGTGACGGCCCCGAACCCGGTATCGGACAGCGCCGCTTTGGCGTGGGTGGCTATGTCGGGGTCAACCTCCACACTGGTCACCTGCTCGGCACCGAGCCGGTGCGCCAGCAAGGCGGCGTTGTACCCGGTGCCGGTGCCGATCTCCAACACGCGGTGCCCTTCGTGGGCATCGAGCGCGGCGAGCATCACCGCGACAATGATCGGACCCGACGCTGAGCTGCTGGGCATCGACCCACCGGCCCCGGGCCCGGTGGGGTGCCCATCATCGACCTGGGTGATCACGTAACCGGTCGCGTAGGCCAGTTCCAGCCATCGGTCCGGGTCCTGCTCACGCTGCAATGGCATCAGTCCCGGTGGTGGGTCCGTGTCGTTGTCGACCCACACCGTGGCCGGTAGGAACCGATGCCGGGGCACCGTCAGCAGCGACGCCCGCCACGGCTCGACCGCGGGCCGCCACCGGGTCAGGAACTCCTCGGCGGTGACCGCGTCGACCATCGCCCGCCGCAACTCGGCGGTGTCAACGGTCACGGCGCGGCGGATCATTCGGCGGGTTCTCCCGCTCGTGCTTACCCGGCTCGCGGTCCGGGATCGGTCGCCCCGGTTGGTGACCGTCCCCACCAGGGTCAGGTTGCGGCTTCGGCGGATCATGCTTACCCATGTGCTCCTCCTCCTCGCTCGTCACACCATGACGGTCCCGCGACCTCGCCAACGTGACAAGCCACCGGGCGAGTCCGGCAGGGTCGCGTCGGGGGAGCTACGGGGGTTGGGCTCGAAACCACACGACGCGAACCCGGTCGGGTATTTCAGTTGGTCTGGGCCCGGCCCGGCCGCCGGGAGTTGGCCAACACCAACGGCCGGGCCGGGGTCAGGTGGGCCAGTCGGTGAGCACCGCGTGCAGCACGGTGACCGCATCACCGGCCACCCTCTCGATGATCGGCGGCCCGCTGGGCATGAGCAGGCTGGATAGGAGGCCATGCCCGGTCACGTCGGCCCCAGCACCGGCCGCAGCGGCGCGGGTCACCGCGCGCACCCGGCCAGCGCCAGCAGCAACCGGGCCCGCAACTGCGGATCGGTGTGCACAGCCGGCAGTAGCGGGCCTCCCGCGCCACCAACGCCGCCGGTATCACACTCTCGCCGCACAGTGCGGAGTACCGGCCACGGGGCAACCCATCGGCCGCAGCGTCGGTAGTCAACCTGTGCGCTGTGCCGGTACGGGCGTCCACCATCTCGACGGTGTGCCGGGCCGGTGCGTGCCCCCGGTTCTGGTACTTGCTGTGGCGGCCCATCGCCCGGTGGGGTTGGCGAGTGACTGAATCGCCCGCCTACGTCGCAAAAGCTCATCCACGAAGACGTCGTTTTCCGCGTTGCAGCCCTTGTCGGCGTTGGTCAGGAACAGCTTGGCCAGCGCCTCCCCAGGGGTGAGAAGAAGGGGGTCAGCGGGAGAGATCGCGGGAACGTCAGTGGCGTCGTTGGTCACCCGGCAGAGAGTGCCGGTCTAGATCATGCTAATTGTCAACACTCCGTTGACCTTGCCCGCCGATACCGAAGCGGTTACGCAGCGAGTCCAACTCCCACACCCGCCGCGGAGCACGCCGATCCAAGGTCGTGAAAAGGTCGCGTGCGATCGGGTCTGGCCGGATCAACTGCGGCGCGATTCGGTCAGCGGTGTCGAGGTGTCGGATCGCATTCCAGTCACGCTGGCCGTTCTCCTGTGCCAGCGACCGGGAGAAGTCGAGGTGTAGCGCCGCCGTCCGCTCGCTGCTGCCCAACGCCTGCACACTGATCGGGAGGCTAGTGGCGTCCGCGTAGGCCCGAGCGCCCTCGCTCAGCTCGATGCCCACCGCCAGACGCCAGGCGGCGACGTTCGTTGGTCCGAAGTGCCGCCGCAGGGCGTTGCGCTCTCCCACCCGTTGAGCGATCTTGTCGGCCTCGTCGAGGTGACTGTGGGCGTCGTCCGATGATCCTGAGCGCGCGGCGGTCTGCGCAGAAGTCAGGTGCATCAGTCCAACCATCTGCGCCACGGTGGTGTCGGATGTGGTGAGTTGGATACTCGGTGAGAAGTCGTCGATCGCCTGAGTCAGCAGGGCTGCCGCTCGGTTGCGCGCCGCGAGCCGCATCCGTCCAAGTGCCAGGTACCAGCGGGCGAAGCTGAGCACACCGGGACCGCCATGCAGTTCGGCGTAGTCGTCTCCCCGCTGGGTGGCTGCCTGGGATAAGTCGATGTAGCCGAAGTTCTTCGCCACAGCGGCAGCGATCATCCAGGCGTCCACCAGCGCCGCCAGGGCAGTCTGCCGGTCGGCCGGCTTCCGGGCGTCAATGTGGGACTGGAGTTCGAGCAGCACGCCAGACCGGAGGTTCTGGCCTGCGCTGTGGTACCGAGCCTGGTCGCGGTGTGCTGAGGCGTCATCCGTTTCGCTCACCAGCGCCCCCAAGGGGCGCGGCGATGCTGTAGGTATCTCGTCAAAAGAGTAGTCGTTGAGCGCTAGCCGGATGTCGTCGAGTGACGCCACAGCGTCTGCCATCCACGGGTCCGCCGGCTGCGCGTACGGCTGGCCGGTCAGATCGACGACAGAACAACCCAGCGCGTTCGCCAGATCCTCAAGCAGGCCGCGCCGGTTGAACCCACGCTGTCCGGTCTCCAGCAGCGACAAGTACTGCTTGGTGATCCCGGCCAGCCCGGCCACCACTTCCAGGCTCAACCCGCGGCGACGTCGGATCTTGCGAGCACGCGCGCCGATCGACTGCGCTTCCTCAACGTCCAACAGAAACCTCTCCTTGCCGGAACCCTTCGCCGGTGCTCCGGGGAGCTACCCCGGAGCGGAACCTCCGGCGAAAAGAGGTGACTCCAGGCTACGCGGCGCACCCCTTGCCGCCGGAGATGACGGGCGCGACTAGCTCAGCACACCCAGGCTCTGTGATGGCTTCCGCACCGTGGGCGATGATCCAAGTGTGACCGCACGCAGCAATCGACCCAACCAAACCACGCCGCGACCGTTGTCGAACTGGACCATCGCGGTGGGGGCGTCAGTGGTGCTCGCCGTCGCGGCGGTGGTCTCGTGCGTGCTACTGCGTCTCTAAGGCGGGCAGGGAGCGCAGGTCCAGCTCGAGGCGGTGACGCTGCTGCTGACCGCCCGCCGGCAGCAAAACACCGAGATGACCCTCGAACTCACCACCAGAGATGCCACCGAAAGGCGCATCACCGAGCTGTACATCAAGGCCGCCGAACTGCTTGGCTCCGACCAGGCTCCGGTGCGGATCGCGGGTCTGCACGCTCTGGAACGACTGGCGCAGAACACGCCGGAGCAGCAGCAGACCATTGTCGATGTGATTTGCGCCTACCTGCGTATGCCGTTTACGCCGCCCGTCGACAAAGCACCTGCCGAGGATGCCCCCGCTGAAGCGCACACCCGCTACGAGAACCACCGCCAGGAGTTGCAGGTCCGATTAACTGCGCAGCGCATCCTGGCCGCCCATCTCAGGCCCGACTCGCCGGATGGCTTCTGGACCGGCATCGATCTCGACTTCACCCAAGCCCATCTCCACATGCTCGATCTGAGCGGCTGCCACGTCCGAACGGCACAATTCAACGGGGCGAAGTTCGCCGGAGACGCGGAATTCAACGGAGCACGTTTCGGCGGGGCTGCGGGCTTCAGAGGTGTGCGTTTCAGCAAGGATGCGGAGTTCAATTATGTACATTTTCACGGAACGGCGTCGTTCAAAGGGATGCGTGTCGGCGAGTACGCCCGGTTCGAAAGGCGAATTTCCATGGGGACACGTATAACGGTAGCGTGGCCGGAACGCCGGGAACATTGAGTCGAGTGGGAGCGCGGCCCCGGCAGGCCGCAACCGGGAGGCTTCCGGCCCTCGAAGTCGCTGGGCTATTCGGGTAGACGTACTATATAGCGATACGTTTAGGGTCTTGTTCGACCACTTCCGCGACACCAGGACACGGCGCCCAGCTATGCCCAGGTGTTCGGGTTTGTGGGCCTTGCCCTTGCACCGCCCGGGGGTGATGGAGTGGCGGGTGCCGTGGGGTTGGATGGTTGGGTCGGACCGGGGCGCGGTGCTGGTCTTGCGATCAGTCCGTTTCCCCGGCCCGCCCGCCGCACCCGGCGTGCGTGTCTC
>JALYTS010000056.1 GCA_030854185.1 Actinomycetota bacterium
AGTCATGACTCGCATCGCCACTCACGCGTAGTCCCACCGACGATGGGGCTACTTACCGAAGATGTCCTTCACCGCATCCTTGACCTTCTCGCCGGCCTGCTTGACGTGGCCCGAGGCCTGGTCGCCCTTGCCCTCAGCCTCAAGAGCAGGGTCGTCAGTGACCCGACCCGCGCCTTCCTTCACCTTGCCCTTGAGCACCTCAGCCTCGTTCTCGATCTTGTCGCCGGTTCCCATACGAGCCTCCCTGTCGTCGGACCGTGGAGAAGAACTGCCCAACATAGCCGTTATCCGGCGCCGAGCCTACGCGAATCTGGGCCGCCTCTTCCACGGTGGATCTAATCTTCGATGATGACGCAGCGCACGGCCGCCGAGCCTGAGGTTCCCCAGCAGGAGAGCGAGGAAACGTTCGACCGGCTGGTCGATGAGGGAGAGCAGCGGCTGGGCCGGTCCTGGCTCGGACTGGCCGCGACCGGATTCCTCGGCGGGTGGGGTCGTCACCTGGCGGAACGCCACCAGAACGATTAGGTCCGGTCCATCTGGAGCCGGATGGTGGTGGGCTGTGGCCACAGGTAGAACTCGTCGCAGAGTTGGTGAGCCATCCACAGACCGCGGCCCCGACGCTGGTTCGTCGGCGGAGGCAGCAGCCCGGCCAGCGGCTGGGTATGCCGGCCGGTGTCGGTGATCTGGCAGACCACCGACACCGAGGTGATCCACAATTGCACGCCGGCAGGTGGGACGCCGTGTTCGATGGCGTTGCTGGCGACCTCAGTGACCGCAAGAACGAAATCCTCGCAGCGATTGCAGGCCAGCCCGGCGCGAGTTGCGTGACCGGCCACCATCTGGCGCAGCCTGGCCAACTGCACCGGGTGGTCAATGGCGTGAGTCAGGGCGGGTTCGCCCAACTCGGCCGGCGGGGGAAGCGGGTAGCGGGCCACGAACTGGTCCGCTGGCAGGTGGTCCGGATTGGGCACGGTCGAGCCGTTGAGCAGGCTCGGGTGCGCCCGGCGTACGGCATCAGCGGTGCTGGGGTCGTCGGAGTAGACGCAGATCAGCGTGAGGTCGCACTCAGCCAGGGCCAACGTGGCGGCGGCGTCGATGTGCATCCACAGCGCCGCGCGGTGGTTGTCACCGTCGGGGTCGGGGGCGGCCACGATGGTGACCGGCTCGCCGTGCGGGCTCGTGTCACCGATCCAGGCCCGGTAGCGGCTCAGCACCCGACCGGGATGGCGGTAGAGCTCGGCTGAATCGGTGGTGTGCAAACCGGCCACTGCCGGCAGCCGGATCCGCAGCCGGTCGGCGGTGGCGGGGGGCAGCACGGCGAGTACCGGCTCGCCACGGGCGAGTCGATCGGCGACCAGCGGGGCAAGGGTGGTGGCCACGTTCGCGGCAGCGGGGTGGAGCAACCCGTGATGGACCAGTCCCCTACCGCCAGCCGAGGTGCACACTATCGCCACACCCGCCGTTTCCCGTGCATGTCGTCTCGTTGTCTCGTTGTCTCGTTGTCTCGTTGTCTCGTTGTCTCGTTGTCTCGTTGTCTCGTTGTCTCGTTGTCTCGTCGTCTCGTCGTCTCGTGGCGGAGCCGGTGACACCGGAGTAGTTGGCTACGACTTCCCGAATTCTGGGCTCTGAAACCCCAGTCGTGGTACCGGGCCGCGCCGTGAGGCGTCCGGCCAGGCGGTAGACCAGACCGCTTAGCGGGTAGCCTCGACCGCAGGTCGGCGGCAGCGCCGACGCAACGAGGCGCCCCGGGGACCTGGGAGGTGGTGGGTGGCTCCTGAGCTGCCAGGAGTGTTCGCTTGGCTGGCTCCGATCCTCGCCTCGTACGGTTACCTCGCGGTCTTCGGGTTCCTGTTTATTGAGAGTTTCGGCGCACCGGTCCCTGGCCAGACCATGCTCATGGCCGCGGGGCTTTTCGCCGGGGCCGGCAGACTCAATGTTGTAGGCGTGGCCATCTTGGGTTTCCTCGCCGCTGTCGCCGGTGACAACGTCGGCTACCTGATCGGGCACTTCGGTGGCCGGCGGCTGGTCCTTCGCTTCGGCCGGTACGTCTTCGTGACCGAAAAGCGTCTCGACAAGGCCGAGGATTTCTTCCGCAGGAATGGCGGCAAGATCGTCGGCGTCGCCCGGTTCGTCGATGGCCTGCGCCAGCTCAACGGCGTCGTCGCCGGCATCGCCGGGATGCCATGGCGGCGGTTCCTGGCCTTCAACGCGCTGGGTGCCGCGGCCTGGGTCGCGGTGTGGACCTCCGTCGGCTACTTCGCCGGGGGTCACCTCGGTGCCATCTACCGTGGGTTCCACCGCTACCAGACCGTGGGGCTCGTGGTGGCCGGCGTGGTGATCGTCGCCGCGGTGGCCCGTTGGTCCTGGCGCCGGCGACACCAGCGCGATCCCGCTACCAACCGGTAACCACTGGTACCCGCGTCCCCCGCGTTCTGGATGCAGACTGCTGTTATGTGGCCGCGAATTGGCGCAGTCTGCATCCAGAACGCGAAAATAGACTCCGGCTCACCCGGCCGCCAAGCTGGACCGCAGCTCAACGACGACGGGATCGCCCATCTCGCCGCCGGTCTGCTGTTCGCCGGGCATGCACCCGTCGTCGCCATCATCGACCGGGGCATGCTGCTGCTGCTGACCCATCCCGAGCAGCGGGAAGCGCTGCGCAGTGAGCCGGCGCTGGCCGCCCAGGCCGTCGAAGAGATCTTCCGGTTCGCCAGCCCGATCGAGCGGATGCGAGCCGCTCGGCGCGGCGGCCTGACCCGGTGCGCCTCCGTCGACGTCGAGATCGACGGTGTCACCCTGCGCGCCGGGGACACCGTGAGCCGCGGCGCGCACCTCTGTCCCGGCGCGCACCTGGCCCGAGTGGAGCTGCAGTACCTGTTCGTACGCCTCCTGCAACGATTCCCCGGCCTGCGCCTCGCTGTTCCCCTCGAGGAGATCCAACCCCTGCGCGAGGCAGTGGCCGGCGCCGTCAGCCAGCTTCCGGTCGCTTGGTAGCGAACGCTTCATAGCTGACCAGCTCCACCGGCTCTCCGTCTCCGGTATCGACCCGGGTCCCGCAACGGCGCATGCCCGCCTTCTCCATCACGCGGCGGCTGGCGGTATGCCCCACCATGGCCTCGGCCACGACCCGGCGGATCCCCGGCTCGGCGAGCACGTGCGCGAGCAATGCCCGCAGCGCCTCGGTTGCGTACCCCTGCCCCCAACAAGGTTGCACCACGGTGTAGCCGATGTAGCCGGTGTCCGAGGCGTCCTCCACGCTGCACCCGATCTCCCCGAGGATCGCACGATCAGCCTTGCGGACCATGAAGTACGGCCCGGACCGGCCTGGCTCCTGGGCATCGACCACTGCCTGCATGACCTCGAGGGAGAACCGCGAGGGGTATCCGGGGGCGAAGTTGAGCCCCTCGGGGATGCCGCCATCGAGCAACATGCGCGCCACCGGTCGAAATATCGGCGCCAACACGAGCCGGCCGGCGTCGATCTGGTTCACCATCGCAGCATCGCACTGGTCTCCAGGCAGATCTCGATCGCCGCGAATAACATGATCGCCACGAGCGCTAGCGAAAGGAAGCACCACATGGGCATCGAGGACTGGGGTATCGAGAACCCCGACCCGGACGTCGCCGACCAACACCACTCCATACCGCAGCCCGACGACGACCACTGATCATCGGCCAACTCGCCCGGCGTCGACACCGGCCGCCCGCGGTCGGGAACCAACGGGGTGCGGCAGGCGACTACGTAGGTGAGGCTGGGGTAAGTGACGCTGGGGTAAGTGACGCTGCGGTTGAGTGACGCTGGGCGCGGGAGGTGAGGGTGGTGGCAGGCGCGGAGTGGGTGCGCTGGGCTTTTGCCGCAATGTTCGCCATGCTGACCTTGTTCTACGTGGCTCGGCTGTGCACGCCCCGCCAGGACGCTTCAGCGTGGGGCGGCACCGCCCACCGAGACGTGGATGTCTCGCGCTGCGTGATGAGCCTCGGCATGGTCGCCATGCTGGTCCCCTGGTTTGACCCACTGCCCCGGTTGCACTGGCAGGTGGTCTTCGGTGTGGCCGCCGGGCACATCGCGGTCCGGCTGATCCGGCGGCACGTGCGCTCAGTCCCGGCACCATCCCCTCACCTGGGTGGCCACCACGAACTACATCTCCTGGTCGGGGGCCTGGCGATGGTGTACATGCTGGGGGCGATGCCCGCAGGGCATGCCATGGCCGACGGCATGGAGATGGCCGCGACCGGCTCCGCCAACGTTGCACTACCCGTGCTGACCTGGGCGTTCATTGCGTATTTCCTGGTGTTCGTGGTGCGGTTGGGTGCCCGGCTGGCGATCCCCGCGAACACTGGGGCGACCGAGTCCCTCGTGACCGCTGCCCTGGGTAGTGGAACTCGCGGCGTGGTCGTCTCGCCCCACCTACTCGGTTCCTCAGAGCTCGTGATGGCCATCGGGATGAGCTACATGCTCATGACGATGCTGTGAGCGCCCAGCCGATGGAGGGTCGCGACCCGGTACACCCCATTAGGGTCCGTTGGCGGCAGGGGCATCTCTTGGGGCATCTCTTGGGGCATCTCTTGGGGCATCTCTTGGTACGACGGAGTTTGGGACACCGGTTGGTACGACGGATCGTCGCGATCGGCGCCGTCTGTGCCGTATCGCTGTTCGCGCTGGCCGGAGTCGCCTGGGCCCACGTCACGGTGAACCCCCATACCGCCCCACAGGGCGGCTATACCAGAGTGTCCTTTCGGGTTCCCAATGAGCGGGACAACGCCGCCACCACCCAGCTGGAAGTGAATATCCCCACCGACCACCCGATCGCGTCGGTACAGACCAGGGCGTTGCCTGGTTGGACCGTGACCGTGCAGAAGACCACGCTGGCGAAACCGATCACCACCGACGACGGGCAGGTCACCGAGGCCGTTTCGAAGATCACCTGGACGGGCGGTCGGATCCCGCCCGGGTCGTTCGAGGAATTCGACGTCTCGATGGGTCCGTTGCCGACCGACACCGATCAGCTGGTGTTCAAGTCGTTGCAGACCTACGACAACGGTGAAGTGGTGCGGTGGATCGACACCGCCAAAGAAGGTGCGCCGGAGCCCGACCATCCGGCACCGGTACTGAAGCTGACACCGGCCGACGCCACTCCAGCGGCTACCACGACCGCCGACACCGGTTCCTCGGCGGCCATCTGGGGCGTGGTGCTCGGCATCGTGGGGATCGTGCTCGGAATCATCGGGATCGTTGTCGGACTGCGCAACCGTCGTAGCGCCCCAGCTGGCTGAACCTGCCAGTGGGTCGTCGGCGAGCACTGCGGGCCTGCGCGGTGACAGTGATCTGCGTAGTGCTCGAGCTACTCGCCGGCGCCAGCCCAGCCGCTGCACACGCGGTGCTGATCTCCACCGATCCAGGGCAGGGTGCGGTGGTTGCCACTTTGCCCGCCACGGTGTCACTGACGTTCGGCGAACCTGTGGTGGCGGCAGCCGACGGTGTCCGGGTCTTCGGGCCCGATGGTGCCGAGGTGGACAATCGCCATACCGTTGCACTGGGCCGCTCCTCGACCGTCGGAGTCGGCCTAGCGGGCGGCAGTGACCAACGGCAGGGCACTTACACCGTGTCCTGGCGGGTGATCTCGGCCGACTCGCACCCGGTGGCCGGTGCCTTCACCTTCTCGGTGGGCCACCCCTCGCCGAGCCGGGCACCAGCAACCGCGCAGCCCGCGGGCAGCGTCACGGTTGGTGTGGTCTACGCCATCGTCCGGGCTGCGGCATTCGCGTCCTACGCGTTGCTGGTGGGATCGATCGCGTTCGTCCTGTTGTGCTGGCCCGGTGCGATCGCCAGACGCGACGTTCGCCGCGTCATGCTGGTCGGCTGGGCTGCCCTGTTAGCCACCAGCGTCGCGACGCTGCTGCTTCAGGGACCCTACGGCAACGGCCTGGGCCTTGATCGACTCTTCGACTCCACCATCATCTCGGAGACCCTGGGCAGCCGGTTGGGTGCCGCGTTGACCGTCCGGCTGCTGTTGCTGGCGCTGGCGGGCGGCTACCTGGTGTTGTTGTGCGCCTGGCTGGGCCACCTCAAGCGGCGAGGCCGGGCGTGCTTCGGTGCGGTCGGTGTGGCATTGGCCATCGGATTGGCTTGCACCTGGGCCGCCGCGGACCACGCGGCCGTGGGACTGCAACCAGCGCTCGCGTTGCCGGTGGACGTCGTGCATCTACTGACGATGGGCCTTTGGCTTGGTGGCCTGGTCACCCTGGTGGTCGTCTTGCAGCCGGCGGCGGCGGACACCAGGAACAACAAGGCCCAAGCGCCACCCGAGCACGCCGTGTCCCGGTTCTCCTCGGTCGCGACCGCCTCGATCGTGACGCTCATCGGCACCGGTAGCTACCAGTCGTGGCGCCAGCTCGGCGGCTGGGCGGCGTTCGGCTCCACCGACTACGGTCGGTTATTACTCGTGAAGCTCGGGGTTTTTGCCGCGATGGGATGTGTCGCCTTGCGCTCGCGCAAGACGACCCGTGAGTGGCAAACACTGTTATGGCGCGCATTGCCACTCACAAGCACGCTGCGCCGCAGCGTGCTTGCCGAAGCCGCGCTCGGTGCCGTCGTGCTCGGGATCACCGCGATGCTGGTCAACGCCGAACCCGGCCGAACCGCGACAGTCGATCCGCCGGGGCCGGCCCACCACGTCATCCGCTACGACACCGGAGGGCGCAACGGGCAGGGGCAGCTCATCGTGGACGTCGATCCGGCCGCCACCGGGCCGAACACCGTCCGCATCACCGTCGAAGACCCCCACGGGGTCCCGCATGACGTGGCCGAACTGCACAGCACGCTCAACCTGCGCCGGCTCGGTCCATTCACGGTTACGCTGGAGCACACCGCACCGGGCGAGTATGTCGCCCAAGCGGTACAACTGCCCTACCGCGGGACGTGGCAGCTCAGGGTGACCGTGCGCACCTCCGACATCGATGAGACCACCGTGGCCACCCCGATCGACATCAGGTGACCAGTCAGCTCCGGATCGCCTGGAAGGACTCGACGACCCGGTTCACCGGTGGAAGAACGATGTTCGGGTCCGAGTCCGCTGCGGTGAACACCGCGATGCCGTAATTGGTCGGATCATGCTGGACGGTTATCGCCAGGAAACGGATCTGGGTGTTCTTGGCGTTGCTTCCGACGCCGCCATATATCAGTGCCGGCGCCGCGCCCACCTGCTTGGCTTGCGGTGGGATGACCTGGACATCGTGATAGTTGCCCGCCACCTGCTCGAAGAACTGGGTGCCGGCCACCGGCAGCGGTCCGACCCGGCCGGCGCCGAGCGTGATCACGGTGGTCTGATCCGGGCTGGTCACCGTGGTGGTGCGGCCCTGCTGGGTGGTAGCCCACCCGGTGGGGGCCTCGAAACGGTACTGGCCGGCGGCGTTGACCACTTCATGAGTGTCGACGGCGGCACCGCCGGTGCCGCTGATCGCCCAGGCGATCACCCCGCAGGTCAAGGCCAGCAGCAGAGCTACGACACCGATAAGGGCGGTGACCGGTCGGCTGCGCATCCGGGAGGGCAGGGGCAGCTTAGAGATCAAGGTAGTCATGAGGGCGCCGATCGTACTGGGGATAGTGGGGTCAACATGCCAGCGGGGGCCGACGAGTTGCTCGCCGACCCCCGCTGAAGATGTAGCAGTTCAGATTGCTGTGAACTCAGACACTGCTGTGCTTGCCAACCCGGCGACGGGTAGCCGCCACAGTCAGCGCACCCAACCCGGTGAGCAGGAATCCACCGGCGAGCAGCCCGGCGACATCAGCACCGGTCTGGGCCAGTTCCGGACCCTGCGCGGCGTTGTTCTCACCCTTGCCGTTGTTCTCACCGTTGCCGTGGTCTTCACCCTTGTTGCCGTGGTCTTCACCCTTGTTGTGGTGATCGTTGTCATTCGTCTCGTGGGCGAGGGTCTCGGCCTGACCCAGCACCACCAGCAGAGTCCGGTTCAGCACGTCGAGGCGCAGGGCCTCCACCGCGCTGCCAGCACCCTTGGGGTTGTGGAAGATGACCGACCTGCCCTGGTTGAGCAGCAGGCAGAGCAGCGCGGAGTCGCCACAGTCCTTCGGGAAGGCCTGATCCATGTCCTGGTCACCCAGGTAGGAGGAGTGGCCGTTGCTGTCGATCCCGAGCAGGAACGAGTGACGCTCGGTTTCCGGCTTGTCCGACCTCGACTTGGAATCCGCATGCACGGCCTGCACACCAAGACCCTCACAGGGCGTGGTCAGCTTGTCGCGCTTGCCCAGGCAGAGGTTGAGCAGCTCGTTGGCGGAGTCGGCCTTGGTGTGGCCGTGCTCCTTGTCCCGCTCAGCGATGCCGAGGCCCTCGGCAACACCCAGAGACAGGATGCCGTTGCACTCGTAGGAGGCGGTGGTGTCCTTGTTGCGACCGCCCAGACACAACGCCGCCACGCCACCGCGAGCAGCGGCGAGCGACGAGTCGTGGTCTTTGGTGGCCACAGCGTTGTGGTAGAGCAGGCTCAGGCAGAGCACGCCACCGCTGGCGTTGCAGAGCTTGAGCGCGTCGCCGTTGTCGCCTTCGCGGTTGTGGTCCCTCGAAGACGCGCTAGAGCCGATGATCCGGCTGCCGCCCAAACCGAGCACCGTCGAATCGGAGTGGGCATCCCCGTTGTCCTCGATGGTGCCGTTGTACTTGGTGATGTCGAGCAGGTGCGACCTGAGCAGGTCGATCCGCGCGACGGCACCAGAGGCGTGGTCGGGGCCCTCCGGGTCGTCGATCTCATGGCTACCGTGAGAGTCGTCGCGGTGCTCGATGTCCCCCTCGTGGTGGTCACCGTGATGCTCTTCATCGTGGCGATCAGGGCCGAGAAGTCCGGTCGGCTTCGAATTGTTGGGGAGAATGCCATTGAGATCAGGAATAATGCTGCCGCCGGGACTGCCACCAGGCGCACCGCCGGCACCCGGCGTGTCACCGGGCTCGGTAATTTGCGGAGTGCCGCCAGGGGCACTGGGACTGGGTACCGTCGGGCCGGCGGTGGTTCCCACGATCTTCTGCACGGAGTGGACCACCTGCGCAGAGGCAGCACCCGGCAGCAGAACCATCGCGGCTGCCGTGCCGGCGGCCATGAGAGCCAGGCGGCGGTGCCTCCTGGGTGTGCGTGACGTCATGTTCCGGTGTTCCTCCTCGTTCGAGATCTCTCCGCGAGAGGGCGGTACGGCCTTCCCCCTCGGCGGCCGTGGATCCCTCGTACCTGGCAATAGACGCTCCGGCTCCACCGTTTGGTGGCCGATCTCCGGGCATCCAGGTACCGGCTCAACGACGTGAGAGTCGACGCAGATACGACCAGCACCCCGACTACTCCCCGAACGGTGACCACTCCCGGCTGGAAGCGTTGCCAATCACACGCAGCGTAGAGATTTACTACGCTACGATTGGCTTAAACGCCACAAAGGAGACAAACAGGGTGTGTTTAGGTCACGTTCAGTAACCATTCGGCGTTCCAGCAAGGATCGGCAGCCCCTGGGAGAACCGACCAGGGCCCGCGCTGAGCGAGCCGACGCAGTCATGATTGACTGCGGCGCGACATGTCACCATCGCGCCGCTGCAAGCCTGTTGCCGTCACCGTCGCGGCTGGGCTGCTCTCCTTCGCGACCGTCGCCTGTGGCGATCGACCTGGCACCACGATCCCGCGCGAGCCTGGGCCAGCCCCGGCGACGCCCGCTGCGGTGCGGCCGGTGCCACCGCCCACCCCGCAACCGGTCGCCGACGGGCCCTGCCGCTACCTGCCGGCGGCGGCGGTACAGAGCGCCAACGGGGAACGTGTCGTCGCGGTGCGGATCTCGGGCACCGGCCCGGAGCAGCCGCAGCCGGCCTGTTTCTTCCTCGCCGGCAACGGCACGGTGCAGCTGCGGACCTGGATCGTGACGGCCACGCCGCAGGTGGCGCGAGCAACCGTCGATGCTGTTGCCCCGGTGGCCAGTTCCGATCCGGCCGAGCTTCCCGGCGGCTGGTCGGGCGGCTCCCAGCCGACCGCCGATGGAGCGGTGTTCGCGGTCGCCCGGCAGGGCACCGCCGTGGTGATCACGACGAACCAGCGGCAAACGATCGGCGCCCGGCAGATCGCCAAGCAGGTCATCGCCGCACTGGGGTAGATATGCCCGTCCTGCCGCGTCAGCATCCGAACCGGCGTGCTGGCAGGATGGGTCTGGTGACTGAACGCACGACAGACGAGACGCAGGTCGTCCTGCACACCAGCGAGGGTGACGTCCGCATCACCCTCTTCCCGACCCATGCCCCGAAGACCGTGGCGAACTTCGTGGGCCTTGCCGAAGGCAGTAAGGAGTATTCCCAGAACAACGCCAAGGGTGAGCGGTCCGGGCCATTCTATGACGGCTCCGTGTTTCACCGGGTGATCAAAGGGTTCATGATCCAGGGTGGCGACCCCACTGGCACCGGCCGGGGTGGACCCGGTTACCGATTCGGTGACGAGCCGCATCCAGATCTGCAGTTCAACCGGCCCTACCTGCTGGCGATGGCCAACGCGGGTCCGAACACCAACGGCTCGCAGTTCTTCATTACGGTCGGCACCCCGGCGCACCTCAATCGCAAGCACACCATCTTCGGCGAGGTGGCCGACCAAGAGTCCCGCAGCGTCGTGGACAAGATCGCGACCGCGCCGACCCGCGGGGATCGTCCCGACAAGAACGTCGTGATCGAACGAGTGACGGTCGAGCCGGCCGGAGTATGACGGCGATGGTCGGTCCAGTGTGTGTCCGGCACCCGGACCGCGAGACTGGGGTGCGCTGCACTCGCTGTGACCGGCCCGCCTGCCCCGCCTGCCTGCGCGAAGCTTCGGTCGGTTACCAGTGCGTGGACTGCGTCGCCGAGGATGCGCGGTTGCGCGCCGGCAGCCGCTCGCGACTGCGCGCCGGCACCGTCCCGTGGGCGGCACCGACCGGTCGCTCGGTGGTGATTCCGATCCTCATCGCGATCAACGTTGCGGTCTTCGTGGTCACCGTGGTGCAGGCCGGCAGCCTCTCTGACAACAGCGGCGCGCCGCTGTTCGAGCAGTGGGCACTGCAGCCCTCGGCGGTCGCGCAGGGCGCCTGGTGGCAGCTGCTCACCGCAGGCTTCCTGCACATCGGGCCGCTGCACATCGCCTTCAACATGATCGCGCTGTGGGTGATCGGCCGGGACCTCGAGCGGGTGCTCGGCAGAGTCCGCTTCTTGGTGGTGTACCTGGTCTCGCTGCTCGGCGGCTCGCTGGTGGTCTTCCTCTTCGCCAACCCGATGAGTAACACCGCCGGCGCGTCGGGTGCGGTGTTCGGGCTGATGGGCGGCCTCGCCGTGGTACTAATGCGGCTACGGTTGTCCCCGCGCCCGGCGCTGACCATCATCGCACTCAACGTGATCATCAGTTTCGCGATACCGAACATCTCCATCCTCGGCCATCTCGGCGGCCTGGCGTTCGGCGCGGCGCTGACCGCCGCGATGGTCTACGCCCCGAAACGCCGCTAGCCAGCGGTGCAGCCGCCGCGCTCCTGAGGCGGGAGCGATAGACACCCATACGTCTACGACCTGGGAACCTGAGTCGGCGAGGGCATCTCGTCCACTGTTCGGCCGCACACCAGGCGATTCTCCTCGATGTGGCGGCGGAGCCGGCAACGATCTTGCATGCTGGGCTCCCCACCCGCCGCGATGTGCTCGACCTGCTGATCGATGGCCCGCTTTCCGGTGCGGGAGATCGCCGTGCGGTTCGAGAGGACCCGGCCCAGCGTGTCCGAGCACCTCAAGGTGCTGCGCGACGCCGGCCTGGTCACCGAGGTCCACTGCGGGCGGCGACGCCGTGTAGGCCGCCGCTGGCAGAGCTGCAGCGCTGACTGTCGCCCTACGAGCGGGTCTGGCGCGCCTCGCTGAGGGATCTCGGCAACTTCCTCGACGGGCACCAGCGCCCGTCATCTACCGCGTTCTGCATCCAGAACGCGCTCATCGAGCCATCGTTTACCGCGTTCTGCATCCAGAACGCGGTATGAGGCCGGGTGCTCGTTGAAGATGCGCGTGCTGTCCACAGGGTTTGTCCACAGTGGGGATGAATTGCACCGGTGTTGTTCAGCCGGTCAGCGCCAGCGCATGGTCATCAGCAGACCGGTGACCATCAAGGTGAAGCCGATCAGGAAGTTCCAGTTGCCGAGGCTGTTGAGCAGCGGGATCTTGTCGATGGCCAGATAGTTGACCACCAGCCACAGCAGGCCAAGCACCATCAATCCCAGCATCACGGCGACGTAGAACGGGTGCGAGGGACCCGCGACGCGGACCTTCACCGGGCCGAGAGCCTCGGCCGGCGGGGTGTAGGCCGACTTCTTGCGAACCTTGGACTTCGGCATGGTTCATTCCTCGTTCGACGTGCGGCTCGTTCGACGCTCAGGTGTCTGCGGTGGTCTCACCATCCACAGCGGGGCGCTCGGCGCACACGTTACGGCACCCACTACCGTCTCGGTGCTGGCGGCGGTTCCGACTGACCTGCGAGGAGGTTTCGTGAGCCACGTGCAGTCCCCGGTACGAGGTTCACCGCCGTCACACCGGCGCGGAGCCCCCGTACGGACAACCGTCCGCGGGCTGGGTGAGCTGCTCCTGACAGTCGGCCTGGTGGTGCTGCTGTTCGTCTTCTACGAGGCCTATGTCACGGACTGGACCTCAGCTCAGAAGCAGCGCCAGGCCACCGCCAAGCTGGATGACACCTGGCGCAATGGTCGGGGCTTCGTGGACCGGCCGGTCAGAGGTGACGGTATCGCCAAGCTGTACATCCCCGCGTTCGGACCCGACTTCGTATTCACCGTGCTGGAGGGCACCGACCAGGACGTCCTGGCGGTCGGTCCGGGGCACTATCAGGGCACTGCGAAGCCCGGCCAGCTGGGCAATTTCGGGGTGGCCGGGCATCGGGTCGGCAAGGGTTCTCCCTTCAACTCCCTGGACCTGCTGTCCTCCTGCGATGCGATCGTGGTGGAGACGGCGGACCACTGGTACGTCTACCGGGTGCTGCCCTTGCAGGGCGAGTCCGACGGCTGGGCCGCCGGGAAGGGGACGCAGCCGCAGTGCCGGGGTGTACAACCGCTGCCTGGTCACTACGCGGACGTGGTGGGCAAGACCATCGTGCTGCCCAATCAGGTCGACGTGATCGCTCCGGTGCCTGGTCAGCCAGGTCGCGCTCCGGCCAACCGGCTGATCACGCTGACCACCTGCAACCCGCAGTTCTCCGCCCGGGAGCGGCTCATCGTGCACGGAGTGTTGGTCACTTCGTACCGGAAGGCCGACGGTCAACGGCCTGTCGAGCTGACCGCAGGCGCCTGAGGAGGGCTCATGTACAGTTGGATCTGGCGACATCTGCCCGGGTCGCGCGCGGTGAAGCTGCTGGAAGCTCTGTTGCTCGTCGCAGCAGTGGTGACGTTGTTGATGCTGGTGGTCTTCCCGTGGCTGGAGCCCCAACTGCCGTTCAACGAGGTTACGGCGGGCTGAGTAGGGCGCCCCACCGGCGATAGGCTGGGTGGCGTGCGCATTCTCGTGATCGACAACTACGACAGCTTCGTCTACAACCTCGTGCAGTACCTGGCGCAGCTGGGATGCGAGTGCGTGGTGCGGCGCAACGACGCGGTCGAGCCCGGGGACGTCGCTGCCGCGGACGCGGTACTGATCAGCCCCGGACCGGGCACGCCGGAGCGCGCCGGAGCGAGCATGGCGATCATCCGGGACTGCGCCGCGCAGCGCCGCCCCTTACTCGGCGTCTGCCTCGGCCACCAGGCGATCGGGGCCGTCTGGGGCGCCACCGTGGCGCGCGCCCCAGAGCTGCTGCACGGCAAGACCTCGCAGGTGCACCATGACGGCGTTGCGGTTCTCGCCGGTCTGCCGCAGCCGTTCACCGCCACCCGGTATCACTCGCTGACCGTGCTCCCCGAGACCATCCCGGATGAGCTCGAGGTCACGGGGCGCACCGATTCGGGGATCGTGATGGCGCTGCGGCACCGGGAGCTTCCGGTCCACGGCGTGCAGTTTCACCCGGAATCGGTGCTCACCGACGGTGGGCACCGCATACTGGCGAACTGGCTGCGTATCGCTGGAGCCGACGTGGACGAGGCACGGGTGATCGAGCTCGAGACGCAGATGCGCAAGCTCGCCTGCGCCGCCGCGGTGCGCTGATCCCGTTGATCAGCCGCCCGGGCCGGGAAATGCTGGGGTATCGCCGAAGATCCCGCTGGTGGTGGTCGTGCTGGTGGTCGCGTTGTTCTGCCCGACGGTGATCGTGATGGTCTGATTGCGAGCGAATCCAGTACCTGCCGGGACGTCCTGGGCAACGACGAGCCCGACCTGAGCCGCGTCCTCCACCGGGGTGAAGACCTGCTTCAAGGTGCCGGTCCAACCCAGTTTTATCAGCGCGTTCTGCGCCTGAGTCGGGGTCAGACCGTGCAGGTCAGGCATCTGGATCTGGTTGCCCCGGGACACTGTGAGGGTCACCGTAGCGCCCGCCTTGACGGTGTTGCCTCCGCCTGGGTTCTGCTTCAGGACCTGACCCTTCGGCGCCGTGGAGTCGACCTCCTGGACCGTGGCGATGAGATGGGCGACCACGATGTTGCGCTGCGCCTGGTCCATACTGGTGCCGACGACGTCAGGCACACCGACGGTCTCCGGCGCGACCCCGACGGTGATGGCCACCGATTTGCCCTTGGCGATCCGGCCCCCGGCCGTCGGATCCTGGACGAGCACCTTGCCGATGTCCTTGTCGTCCTGGGCAACCTGCGTGCCCTGATCGGGCGATAGCGTCAGGCCGACCTGTTGCAAGGAGGCTTGCGCCTGCACCCGGTCCAGTCCGAGCAGGTTGGGCACCTCCACTTCGGCCGGGCCGGCGCCGACGTCCAGCCGGATCGTCGTTCCCGGCACGGCCTGGTCGGCGGGGGCCATGGCCACCACGCGGTCGAGGTCCTGCGGGGTTGACTCGACTGGATGGCGCTCGGTCTGGAAGCCGGCGGCGGTGAGCGCCTGCTCGGCCTGCGGCACCGGCTCGCCGACCACGTGGGGCAGCGCGATCGGTTTGGGGCCACCGCCGAAGACGTCGGTGAACAGGAGCAGGAGCAAACCGATGATCGCGATGATCACCACCGTGGTGAGGATTCCCAGGCCACGTCCGGACCGCCGCTCCTCCGCCGCTCCGATGGGCTCCGCGTGCCGCCGGTCGGCCCGAGTGGTTCGGATAGGCCGGATAGCCACCGTGGGCCCCGAGTCGAGCATCAGGTCGCGGTCCGCGTCGGTCATGATCACCGGTGCCAACTGGCGCTGCCCGGACAGCACGCGGACCAGGTCCGTGCGCATCTCAGCAGCGGACTGGTACCGGTTGGCCGGGTTCTTGCTCATCGCCTTGAGCACCACCGCGTCCAGCGCCGCGGACACGTCAGGGTTCTGTCGCGATGGAGGTATGGGATCTTCGCGGACGTGCTGGTAGGCCACCGCGACCGGCGAGTCGCCGGTGAACGGCGGCTCTCCGGTGATCAGCTCGTACAGCACGCAGCCGGCGGCGTAGACATCCGACCGGGCGTCGACGAGTTCCCCGCGGGCCTGCTCGGGGGACAGATACTGGGCGGTGCCGACGACCGCAGCGGTCTGGGTCACGCCCTGTCCATCGGCCAGTGCCCGGGCGATGCCGAAGTCCATCACCTTGACCGCGCCGGCATTGTTGATCATAACGTTGGCCGGCTTGACGTCCCGGTGGATGATGCCGTTGCGGTGGCTGAAGTCCAGCGCGGCGCAGATGTCGGCCATCGTCTCCATCGCGCGCTGCTCGTCCATCGGGCCTTCGGTCTTGACGATGTCGCGCAGCGTGCGGCCCTCGACGTACTCCATCACGATGTACGGCAACGGTCCGTAGTCAGACACCGTCTCGCCGGTGTCGTACACAGCGACGATGGCGGGATGGTTCAGCGCGGCGGCGTTCTGTGCCTCCCGGCGGAAGCGGTGCTGGAACTGCGGGTCCCGGGCGAGATCAGCGCGCAGCACCTTGACCGCGACGTCGCGGTCGAGCCGCACGTCGCGCCCGCGGTGCACCTCGGACATGCCGCCATAGCCGAGCGTCTCGCCCAGCTCATAGCGATCCGAAAGCAGTCGGGGAATGGTCATTCCGGCGCCGTTCCGCTCCTCGTCCGTGATCCGTGCCGTGGTGCGACCCGGCCCGGATTCCATCATGCCCCCCGTCCGGCTGTCACCCGATGGGGGCCGATCGCTCACTTTCCCTCCCGGCAGGTCAGCTCAAGGGTTGACCCACGGGGGACATAGCCGGACAGCGGGTCCACTCCGACGATCCGGCACTGGGACCGCAGATCCGGGTCGACCTGGTCGCCGTTGTCGTCCAGCACCCGCGGTATCAACCCATGGGCTTTCGCGGTCACGACGGCATCGCTGCCCCGATGACCCCAGTAGTCGGTCGGAATGATGAGCACCTCCGGGGGAGCTTCGCCCGGGTCGGTCGGCGCCGGGGTGGGTTGCATCGTGGTGGGTTCCGGCCCGAACGGCTGCTGCTTTGCCGACGGCGCCGGGTCGGAGGGGAATGTCACCGACGGCGGTATCCCGGGCGCATCCGGCGTCGTGGTCAGACCGGTGGCTGTCCCGGAGGCCACCCCGGCGGGCGCGGCGGCCGAACGCAGCACATCGCGGGCCAGGTAGCCACCCAACGCCAGCGCAACCACACCGAGCAAGGCGACCGCGACCCACCCGGCTCCATGCCGTTCGCGTTGGGGGCCGCGCCGTTCGGGGTAGGGCGGCTCGGGTCGCCTCGTTGGTGGGAGGGCTGGCAGCAGGGCGGTTGGCGGCGGCCGGTTGGCGCGCAGTGCCGTCGTGGCGGTGCTGCCGGCCACGCCGGTCGGCAGCGGCACCCGGTGCCCGGCCTGGATGGCGGCGACGGCGGCAGCGAGCTCACCGCCGCTGCGGTAGCGCTGCAGCGGGTCCTTGGCCAGCGCCGTCTCGATCAGCTCGCACAGCGCCGGCGGCACGTCCGCCGGCAACGGGGGTGGCTGGTCGCGGATGTGCATCATCGCGATGGTGACGGCGTTGTCCGCCGAGAACGGGCGCCCGCCGGCCAGGCACTCGTAGCCCACCACGCCCAGCGAGTAGACGTCTGCGGCCGGACCGGCGTCGTCGCCGGCAGCCTGCTCCGGGGCGATGTAGTGGGCAGTGCCCATCACCATCCCGGTACGCGTCACCGGAACCGCGTCGACGGCTCTGGCGATGCCGAAGTCGGTGAGCTTCACCTTCCCGTCGGGGGTGATCAGGATGTTTGCGGGCTTGATATCGCGATGCACCAGGCCGCGGTCGTGCGCAGCCTGAAGCGCATCGCCGGCCTGCCTGAGCATGTCCAACGTGCGACCGGCACTCAGCCGCCGTTGGCGCGTCAGGATCGCGTCCAGCGGATCCCCCGGGACCAGCTCCATCACCAGGTAGGCGACCACGTGATCCGCAGAATCGGGGCCGCTGGTCGCTTCGCCGTAATCGTGCACCGCGGCGATCCCGGGGTGGTTCAGCGACGCGGTCATCCGGGCCTCGGTGTGGAACCGGTGCCGGAACTCGGCGTCCAGGGACAACTCCGGTTTGAGCACCTTGACGGCGACCTGGCGGTCCAGCCGGGTGTCAGCGGCCTGCCACACCTCGCCCATCCCACCGATGGCGATGCGCCGGCCCAACCGGTAGCGCCCCGCCAACACCTGCCCGCTGCTCAACCCCATACAGCCCCCACGCGCCCACTGCCGCCACCACTGACCCGACAGAGGCTGGGCATCAGCGGGCTCCTTGCAGGGCGGCACCGATCACGGCTCGGCCGATGGGGGCGGCCAGGGAACCACCCGTGGCCTCCAGGTTGCGGTCTCCGCCGTTCTCGACCAGTACGGCGATCGCCACCTGCGGGTTGTCGGCGGGTGCGAAGGCTACATACCAACCGTGCGGGGGGGTGTTCTTGGGATCAGTGCCGTGCTCCGCGGTGCCGGTCTTCGCGGCGATACTGACACCTTTGATCTTGCCGTCGTTGCGGTAGCTGTTCTCAGCGGCGACCATCAAGTCCCGGATCTGGTCGGCGGTGAACCGAGACATCGCCGTGCCGACCTGCTCCGGATCCGTCCTGTCCAGCACGGACAGGTCCGGCGCCAGGATGTTGCGCACCACATGGGGTTTCATCCGCACCCCGCCGTTGGCGATCGTCGCGGCGATCACCGCGTTCTGCAACGGGGTCAGCGCCACGTCGCGCTGCCCGATGCCGGACTGTTCCAACGCTGCGACGTCGGGGATGGCACCCAGGGTCGACGGTGTCACTGGGATCGGGATGGCGAGGTCCTGCTGCCCGATACCGAACAGTTGGGCCTGCTTGCGCAGGTCGGTCTCGCCGACCGAGGCGGCCAGCTCGGCGAAGGCGGCGTTACACGAACGCACCAGCGCCGTCTTGAGCGTGACCGTGGCCCCCGGTCCGCACGGCTCGTCTGCGAAGTTGTGCAGCAAGGTCGTGGTGCCCTGCAGCTGCAACGCGGCGGCTGCCGTCAGCGGGGTCGCCGGGGTGGCCTTACCCGCCTCCAGCGCGGCGGCGGTGACCACCAGCTTGAAGGTCGACCCCGGCGGGTAGATCGCCGCGACCGCCCGGTTGGTCAACGGGGAACCCCGCTTGGCCGAGGTATCCGCATTCCAGGCGGACTCCTGCTGCGCGCCGTCGTGCGAGGACAGCTGGTTCGGGTCGTAGGACGGAGTGGAGGCCATTGCCAGGATCTCCCCGGTACTCGGCTTGATCGCCACCACCGCGCCGGTGTAGCCCCGGCGAGTCAACTGGTCGTAGGCCACCCGCTGGACGGCCGGGTTGATGGTGAGCTCGACGCTGCCCCCGCTGGGCTCCCGCCCGGTGACCAGGTCCGACAACCGCCGCACGAAAAGCCGGCCGTCGGAACCGTTGAGCACGGAGTCCATCGCGTTCTCCATGCCGCCCGAGCCGTAGCGCAGCGAGTAGTAACCGGTGACCGGGGCGTACATCGCGCCGTCGAGGTACCTGCGCAGGAAGCGCAGCTGACCGCTGGTCTCCACCGAGCTGGCCACCGGTAACCCACCGGCGATGATCTCGCCCCGCTGGCGGCTGTACTCGTCGAGCAGCACCCGCCGGTTGCGCGGGTCGGAGCGGTAGGTGTCGGCGTTGACGACCTGGATGTAGGTCGCGTTCAGCAGCAGTAGAACGATCATGCCCATGACGGCCAGCGCGACTCGGCGAAGCGGTGTGTTCACGGGCGCTGCACCATCTCGGTGTGCGCCTCGGCCAGCGGGGCCACCGGCTTGCGCGGTGCCGCCGACGCCGCGGGTGAGCGCGCCGCATGGGAGATCCGCAGCAGCAGGGCCACCAGGATGTAGTTGGCCAGTAACGAGGAACCGCCGTAGGCAAGAAACGGCGCGGTGAGCCCGGTCAGCGGGATGAGCTTGGTCACCCCGCCGACCACGATGAACACCTCCAGGCCGATCGCGAACGCCAGGCCCGCGGCGAGCAGCTTGCCGAAGGTGTCCCGGACGGTCAGCGCGGCACGCATGCCCCGCATGACCACCAGTAGGTAGGTGAGCAGCACCGCGGCCAACCCGACGAAACCCAGCTCCTCGCCGATCGCGGCGGTGATGAAGTCGGTGTGCGCCTCGGGCACCAGATCGGGACGGCCGGCACCCAGCCCGGTGCCGAAGACCCCGCCGGTGCCCAACCCGAACAACGACTGCGCCATCTGGTAGCCGGCGCCGTCGTAGTCGGAGAACGGGTTGATCCAGGCGGTCACTCGCTGCTGCACATGCTTGAAGATCATGTCCGAGACGGTGGCGCCACCGAGGAAGAAGAGCAGCCCGATCACCAGCCAGGCGGCCCGTTCGGTGGCGACGTAGATGAGCACCAGCACGATGCCGAAGAACAGCAGCGAAGTGCCGAGATCCTTTTCGAGCACCAGCACACCCAGCGAGATCCCCCAGGCCGCCAGCAGCGGGGCGAGGTCTCTGGCTCTGGGCAACTCCATGCCCAGCACTTTGCGGCCCGCCGTGGTGAACAGGTCACGTTTGGTCACCAGGAATGCGGCGACGAAGATCATGATCAGGATCTTGGCGAACTCACCCGGTTGGATGGTGAGCCCGCCCAACCGCAGCCAGATCTTTGCACCATTGACCTCGGAGACCGCGCTGGGCAGCAGGCCGGGCAGGGCCAGCGCGGCCAGCCCGACCAGCCCGCAGGTATAGCCGTACCGGGCCAGCATGCGATGGTCGCGGACCAGCGCCAGCACTGCCACGAACAGGGCTAGACCGAAGGTGGTCCAGGCGATCTGGTGCGGGAGGTTGCCGGCCGGAATCGGGTCGCCGACCGAGGCGGCCGATGCCTCGTCGGCCAGGTCGAGCCGGTGGATCATCACCAGCCCCAGCCCGTTGAGCAACGCGACGCAGGGCAGGATCAGCGGGTCGGCGTAGGGCGCGAACCACCGCACCGCGACATGAGCGGCGCCGAACAAGGCCAGGTAAGCGGCTCCGTCGTAGAGCACCGACCGGGTTACCCCCTGCGGTTGGTTGAGCTCCACCAACACCAGCGCGGTGGTCACCACGATCGCCGCGAAGGCCAGCATGATCAGCTCTAGGCCGCGTTTGGTAGGCGGAACGGACCCGGGCTGCGCGCCCGGGTCCTGAGTGGGAACTGAGGTGACCATCAGCCCACCGTCCGGCAGTCCACTCCGGGTTCCGAGGGCTTGGCCGGCAGTGGCGTACCGGTCGTCGTGGGCGCGCCGGCGGTATCCGTGGCTCCGCCACCGGGGGGAGCTTCGGTGACCGGGGACGCATCCACCGGGAGGTTTCCGGTACCAGCCCGCGGGCACAGCGGCAGCAGATCGTTGGTGCGGAGCCGGCCGATGATCTCGCGAGCTCCCTCCAGCCCGCTGTTGCTGATCATTCCGCGGCGCACGTTCGTCCGGGCGTACGGTTGCAGGTCGCGCAACAACACCGTCTCGCAGCCGCGGGCACCGTCGCGGCAGCTCCCTTCGGCCCAGGTGTGCAACGGCAGACCGACGAACTCGCCCCGGACGCCCTGGAAGACGCCCACCTCGCCGGTGCCGGCGGCCCCCACGTAGTACTGGCCCAGCACCATGATCGAGCTGATGGCGACGACGGCGCCGAGGAGCACGGCGAACACCGCCAGGCCGATCAGCCCGCGCCGCTGCTTGCGACGGCGCAGCTGCGGGTCAGGTGGGGGGGGCTCGATCCGTTGGGGCTCCGCCGGGCGGGGCAGCGTGGTCGTCGCCGCCCGCGAGGCCGCCGAATCGGGCTGCGGTTCCTCGATCCCGTCGCCGGCTGCACCGCCGATGATGGGCGCGTCGTCGCCGTATTCGACGTCCACCACGTCGGCGACGATGCAGGTGATGTTGTCTGGACCGCCACCCCGCAGCGCCAGCTCGATAAGCCGGTCGGCGCAGGCCCGGGGTTCGGAAATTTTCAGTCCCTCGGCCAGCGTCTCGGCGCTGACCACACCCGACAGGCCGTCGGAGCACAGCAGGTAACGGTCCCCGGCGAAGGCCTCCCGGACCGTGAAAGTGGGCTCCACCTCGTGCCCGGTGAGGGCCTTGAGCAGCAGCGAGCGCTGCGGATGGCTGCTGGCCTCGTGCTCGGAGATGCGTCCTTCGTCGATCAACGACTGGACGAAGGTGTCGTCGTGGGTGATCTGGCTGAACACACCGTCGCGCAACAGGTAGGCGCGCGAGTCGCCGACATGCACCAGGCCGATCTTGCTTCCGCCGAAGAGCACCGCGGTCAGCGTGGTGCCCATGCCTTCCCGCTCGGGCTCCTCGCGGACCAGCTCGCTGATCGCGGCGTTACCAGCAAGGGTCGCCTCGTGCAGCTGGTCCAGCAGGTCGTTACCGGGTTCGTCGTCGTCGAGCGGGGCGAAGGCCGCGATCATCACCTTGGCAGCCATGTCACCCGCCGCGTGACCGCCCATCCCGTCGGCCAGCGCAAGCAGGCGCGGGCCCGCGTACACCGCGTCCTGGTTGTTCTGCCGGACCAGGCCGCGGTCGCTTCGGGCTGCGTAGCGCAGAACCATAGTCATGAGCGCAGCTCTATCACCGTCTTGCCGATGCGGATCGGGACTCCAAGGGGAACCCGGGTGGGCCCGGTGACTTTAGCTCGGTCCAGGTAGGTGCCATTGGTGGAGCCCAGATCCTCCAGAAACCAGTCTCCACCCTGCAATCCTATTCGGGCATGGCGGGTGGACGCGTAGTCGTCATCGAGCACCAGTGTGGAGTCATCGGCGCGACCGATCAGAATCGGCCTGCCATCCAGCGAGATCCGGGTGCCGGCGAGGCCGCCCGCGGTCACCACCAGCTGGCGAGGCGTCCGGTCACGCGCCGCGCGCGCACCGCGGCGGGACATCGGCAGGCTGGCGCGCAGTCCAGAGGCCACGAACAGGTCGGAGCGCACGACGCGCAATGCGGCCACCACGAACAGCCAGAGCAGCAGCAGGAAGCCCGCTCGGGTCAGCTGCAGTACCAGCTCCGGCACGCTGTGGTTATTCCTGAGTACGGAAGACGAGCCGGGACTGCCCCACCCGTACCACGTCGCCGTCGACGAGCTGCCAGGTCTGCACCGGGGTGCCGTTCACCGTGGTGCCGTTGGTCGACCCGAGGTCGGCGAGCATCGCGGTCCGGCCGTCCCAGGTGATCTCCACATGGCGCCGGGACACGCCGGTGTCGGGGAGCCGGAACTGGGCGTCCTGGCCACGGCCTACCACGGTAGCGCCCTCGGTCAGCTGGTAATAACGATCCGACCCGTCGTCCAGCGTGAGCGACGCCGAAAGCGGGCGGTAACCCGGCTGGTCTCCTGGGGCATAGTCCCCTGCGGCGTAGTCCACTGGGGCATAGCCGCCGTACCCCGGCTGCCCGCCGTCGTACTGACCGTAGTTCTGCTCGTAGCCCTGGTCGTAGTTCTGGTAGCCCGGCTGGTAGCCGCTCGGATTCTGGCCATACCGGGAGCCCGGAGAGTCATAGCCGGCCGGTTGCCCGTAATCCGGGGCGGGTTGCTGGGTCATGGCTCGGTCTCCTGCACTACTTGGTTGCGGCGTGTCCGGATCGACGGACGAGCTGGTGCGGAACTGTCCCGTGTGCAGCGTCCCAGATCGCTTCAGAGCCACCATGAGGTCACCGTAGATATCCCAACCCTGCTCTGCGAGATGGCTCTGGATGCAGCCCTTCAGCATCCGGATCACCCGCTGCTCGTCGCCTGCCAGCCGGTCGTAGTCGGTCGCCCCGAGTCTTACGGTGTAGCGGTTCGGCGCGAGCACCCGCCCGCCCGCGAGCGGGCGCGCGTTGTCGTCAGCTTCCCGCTGGAGCGCCTGCGCCACTTCCTGCGGTACGACGTTACCGCCGAAGACCCTGGCGAAGGCATCGCCGACCATACCCTGCAACCGACGCTCGAACCGCTGCGCCTTGCCCACGGCGACCTCCGTTCCCAGGTTCGCGCCGGCCCTACCGGCGGGCTGTCCCGATGGTATCGGGGACGGCCAGCCGGTCGAGTCCGCTGCGTCATAAGTCGATGAGGGTGCGTGCTAGGCTGCCGCGGTCACCCGGGCGAGTGGCGGAATGGCAGACGCGCACGGTTCAGGTCCGTGTGTCCGTAAGGACGTGGGGGTTCAACTCCCCCCTCGCCCACTTCTCACTTCGGCTTCCCCGCTGGAGCAGACTTATGTGCTCGCGCAGGAGTCGCACCGCGAGCGGAAGCGACTGGCCGGGCATCGAAGCCTCCGCTGACCCGATCAGCCGTGACGTGCTCGCCCGGCTGGCGGTTGGGCCGGGCTGGCGGTTGGGCCGGGCTGGCGGTTGGGCCGGGCTGGCGGTTGGGCCGGGCTGGCGCTGTGGGCGGCGGCGGTTCGCTCGCGCAGTGGCTGGCTTCGCACCGATGTTCGGCCGCCGGCTGCCGGTGCTGTTCAGTGCCGAGGGCTGATCGACGTCCGTTGTGCGGCCCGCAGCAGGATGATGCACGGTGCTACCCCGGAGATGGAGCTTTTCACGCTGACCATCGAGCGTGCCCGGGCAGCCATGGTGGCGGCGGGTTCGATCAGTGACCGGCAGGTCGCGGCGGCCCTGGCCTGCTGTGCGGACCCGTCCTTCGCCGTCATGTCACCGGCTCTGGTCTCCGCGTGGGGCCGCCGCGGGCAATAGTTGCATAGAAGGTAACTGGAGGGGTGGCCCTGTTGCTGGCCACCCCTCCACTGCCGACAGGCACCACACCTGATCATCTGAATGATCGGGCGGCGGTACCGCACGACTGCATCGCAGTCGGCTGCCCCGGCACCGTCCGCAGCGCCGCCAGTCACGCGGAGCCGTTCCCTAGCAAACGGCCTCCGCGGTTCTTACCGGATCACTCAGCTGTCGGCGCTGCCACCGGCGCCGCCTGCGGCGTCACCACCACTGGCGACACCCGTGCCCAGTACGCCAATGCCGGACAGGACGTTGACGCCGACGCCGCCCTGGGCGCTGCCACCGTCGCCACCCTTGTTGCCAGCAACGAACATGGACATGACAGTACGTGCGGGGAGCAGCTCCACGTGCTGGCCGTCGATCTCAGTAAAGCTCAATGCGTCAGACATGCATATCCTCCTCAAAAGAGGCCCCCAACGGGCCGGGAACAGAACACCTCATCGACGTGTGGCCGATTCGGCTACTTACACGATGCCTGGGGGCAGCCCCTATGGCAACATCTATTCACTACCTAAAACAAGTTCCGCACCACCTAGCTGCGATCGGTGGTTTCAAGCTGCCCAGCTACCGCGGCGGGCCCCAGTAACTCACAAATAGCGCAAGCCTTCGACCAGTCTCTCAAGCAGCATCGCCGCAGCTCAAAGCCACCCAGGAGGCCGCTTGAGACTCGTGTGTTTTCGAGTCATGGGCGCAGGGCAACTTATCCCGCCAGCTGACCTGACCTTGAGAGTAAAATGTCTTGCGGCGGTGCTTAGCAACCAGCGTTGTGACTACCTAGTTCCGCTCTACTTAGGAGCCGTTAGATAATAAACGGAGGGGTGGCCAGAAATTGGCCACCCCTCCGTTACCCGCGGCAGCGCGCGATCATGCGGTCGCTGACGGTACTGACACGACTGAAGCTGCCGCCGGCTGCCCCAGCACTGCCGTGAGTGCCGCCGGCCACGCCGGTGCCGTTCCCTAGCCAACGGCACCGCGCGCCACTACCGGGTCAACTCGCCGTTGGATCAGTCGCTACTGTCGGCGCTGCCGCCGGCGCCGCCTGCGGCGTCACCACCACTGGCGGTACCCGTGCCCAGTACGCCAATGCCGGACAGGACGTTGACGCCGAGGCCGCCCTGGGCGCTGCCACCGTCGCCACCCTTGTTGCCAGCAACGAACATGGACATGACAGTACGTGCGGGGAGCAGCTCCACGTGCTGGCCGTCGATCTCAGTAAAGGTCAATGCGTCAGACATGCATATCCTCCTCAAAAGAGGCCCCCAACGGGCCGGGAACAGAACACCTCGCCGACGGAGTTGTCGACTCGGCTTACCTACACCATGGCCATCGGTAGCCCCTATGACAACACCAATTCACCACCTAAAATCAGATCATTAGTACCTAGTTGTGATCCCTGGCTTCGAGCTGGCCGACTGCCCCGGAAGGTCCGCGACGACTCGCGGACCGTGCCACCTTCTCGATCAGATCACCCCAGGTCAGGGGACCAGCTGGGCATGGTTTCGAAGGTATGTAGACACTGCCCAGGCCGACTCATCATGTCAGCTCACCTGCACGATGAGAGATAGCTGCAGCCTCAGTACTTAGAGTTGGCGCCGCGACTACGTAGTTTCAGCTCAACTTCGCCCAGCCTAGCCTGCCATCCGATCGCCATCACTGCGGTTCAGAGCTGCGAGGTGGATGCCGCTCGGTAGTGGCACCAGCCCGTGATGCAGTGCGTGCCGGATTTGCACCGATGTCATTGCGCCGATTCGGCATCGCGGCTCGCACCGCAACGCCGCCGAGCCGGCGCGGCTACCTAGGTTCGCCGATATCACTACTTAGTACGCATGGCGGAATGGCTACTCAGGGAGACCGAAGATAACGCAGTGGTCATTATCCTCGCTGGTTTCCCGCACGCGATGCGCCCGCCACCTACCTCACTTCGATTTGCCGGATCCGCCGGCGCTACCAGCCAGCTGGCGCATGAATTCTCGACACTAATGATCTGCCGGTACTGACCCGAGCGGCCAGCCGGCGATCGGCTCGTGCAACGCCCAGCCGCCCGGCGTCGCCCCGAGGCGGCTGCGAACCAGCTGCAGCCGGGTGGCCACCCACTGCGGCCCGTGCCACGGTGCCAGCCGCTCGACCAGTGGCCGCAGATCCACCTCACCGTCCGCCCGGGCCAAGGTGACGTGCGGACGATAGGGGCGGTGGTCCACCGCCAGCCGGCTGCGACGCGCTGCGGCCCTCGTCGAGTCGGCGAGCCTGCGCAGGTTGTCGCGGTCGCCACGCACACCGGTCCACAACACCCGGTGGCCGAACCGACCGCCACCGCCCAGGGCCAGGGTCAGCGCCCGATGCCGAGCGGCCACCCGGCTGAGCCGGCCAGCCAGCTCGTCAGCGACCTCATCGCCGACCTCACCGAGGAAGGCCAGCGTCACATGCCACTGTTCCGGACGCGTCCACCGCAGCTCCGGCGCACACTCACGCAGCCCTTGTGTGCCGACACGCAGCGCCTCGACGACCTCACCAGGAGGCGTCAAGGCCACGAACAGCCGCATCAGAGGCCCCTACGGCCGGTCAGGCGGCCGCGGATTGAGAGGGATGGTCGTGGAGTAGATACTCGGCGGGTTGGAATCGCCGGGTAGCCCGGCGGAACCGCCAGGTGAACGTCGGCCACAGCGTGACGTTGTGGCCGCGAGCGTCGAGGTACCAGCTTGCGCACCCACCCGCGGTCCACACGGTTCCCGCCATCCGACGCTGGACGATCCGGTTGTAGGCCAGCTGGGCCTCCGGCCGGACCTCCACCGCAGGCGCGCCGGTGCGATCGAGGTGGCGCAGCGCGTCGATCGTGTAAGCCACCTGGGACTCGATCATGTAGATCAGTGACGTGTGTCCGAGCCCGGTGTTGGGGCCGACCAGGATGAACAGGTTGGGAAAACCGGCAACCGTCGTGCCGCGGTGCGCATGCGCTCCGCCGGACCAGACCTCAGCGAGGGTCCGACCGTCGCGGCCGTGAATCCACGAGGCCATCGGCAGCTCTGTGACATGGAATCCGGTACCGAAGATGACCGTGTCGACCTCCCGGCGGGTGCCGTCGGTGGCCTGCACCCAGTCCGGGCCGATCCGCGCGATCCCCGAGGTGACGAGTTCGACGTTGGGCCTGGTGAGCGCGGGCAGGTAGTCGTTGGAGATCAGGATGCGCTTGCAGCCGATGGTGTAGCTCGGGGTCAACTTGGCCCGCAGTTGCGGATCGGGGACGTGGCGGCGCAGGTGCGCGCGAGCGATCAGCTCAGCGGCCTTGAGCAGCCGCGGATTCACTGTGAATCCCGGTACCAGGGCTTCTCGACCGCAGTAGATTCCGGCCCGCGCCAGCCGCTGTAGGCCCGGCACCGACCGGTACAACGTCTGCTCGAACCGACCGACCTCCCGTTCGCCGCGCGGCATGATCCAGGCTGGAGTGCGCTGGAACAGCGTGAGGGCAGCGACCTCGGGCGCAATCTGAGGGACGAACTGGATGGCCGAGGCGCCGGTGCCGACCACCGCTACTCGCCGATCGCGCAGGTTGTGGTTGCGGTCCCAGCGCGCCGAATGGAACGCCGTTCCCTGGAACGACTCCAACCCCGGAATGTTCGGAATGTTCGGCGCTGAGAGCGCGCCGGTGCCGGTGATCAGAACGTCGCAGCTCAGTTCGCCGCGGTTCGTGCTAAACCGCCAGACGCGCCGTGGATGATCCCACCCGGCAGCGAGTACCTCGTGCTGGAAACGGATATGCGGTCGCACTCCGTAGCTGTCGGTGCAGTGCCGCAGGTAGTCCCAGATCTCCTGCTGGCCGGAGAAGTTACGACTCCACAACGGGTTGAGTTCAAAAGAGAACGAGTACAGCCGGGACGGTACGTCACAGGCGCAACCCGGATAGAGGTTGTCCCGCCAGGTGCCACCGACATCCGCGGCCCGTTCCAGTACCACAAAATCGGTCATTCGATGCTGACGGAGTCTGATTGCCATACCCAGCCCGGCGAAGCCAGTGCCGATGATGACGACGTGGTGATGGGTCCTGTCGTACACGTCGCGGTCGACCGCTCTCATTGGCGTAGTGGTGCTACCGTCGGTAACCCTACCGACGAGTAGGTGGGGGTGTCCAGCCGTCACCGGGCAGTCGCGCCGCCTGACGGACCGGCTCACCGCTGGTCGCAGCGGTAGCGCTACCGGCGGGCTGAACTCGGCCGACCAGTCAGCGCGGGGGAACCGCCGCCGGCCGCCGCGGCGGCCGCGCCTGCGCCACGGGAGGGCAACCTCCTGGTAGTCCTTATCTGTACGCAAGCGGCGTAAATCCGAGGACTAAAACGATGGGAGACCACGCCCAGTGGCACCCGAATCGCTGGTCAAGGCCCGCGGGACCGTACTCGGTCCCCAGACCTGGGCGGCCGATACCGTCGAGGTCCTTTCTCCGCCGGACCACCTGGCGCCCGCCGCTGTCGAGGCACTGGGCTGGAGCGGGGTGGTGTTGCCCCCGATGGTGGTGCTCGGCCGCCGGGTGATCGCCGTGGCCAATCTCATCGTGGATGTTCATGAGAGTCGGATCAGCTCAGGCTGGGGCCCGGTGACCGACCGGGTGTCGGTATCCACCTGGAACTGGCCTGAGATGCGTGACCGGGCGCCGACACCCGCGGTACAGCTCAGCGGCATCATCGCGCCGGCCCGGCATTGGCGGACCAGCCTTACCGGCGCAGCACCTTTCGCTGCGTTGTGCCCCACTGCCCTGCTGCTGCCCGCGCATATCGCCCGGAACGTCGAGTGCCTCACCCACGCCGAGTACTACGGTCCCACCGTGCTCGCCGCCGCCGGTCCACACGAAGTCGACCCTGACGCTGTCGATGTCGTGCACGTGGGACGCAGCCGGGTCGTTGCGAACACCCCCCCGAACGCGACCAGCCGGTGGGTGCACGAAATAGTTTACGACCGCATGCTGGCGCTGCTCTAGCCCCCGTCGCGGGGCAGCCAGGCGCTGCCCCGCGAATCGGTTATCCACGCTGGCATCGGCACAGAGTTCATGATCGCGGTTTGCGTTCCTGCGGCGACATATTTGATGAGGCTGTTGCCTAATTCGTCTCGCCCGCGTTGTCTTGATCGCCAAAAGTGAGTGGTCACCGTGCGGGATTGCACTGCCATCACTCAGTTTCGGCGATCATGGCCGTTGGTGGGGTGGTGTGGTCGAAGTCGCGCTCACCGGGAGAACGCGGGAATCTCCCCCGGGACGGTCTTCGGGTCTAGGCCGTAAACGTTCGGCCCCCGTTCACCGGCCGTGGCGAAGAACACGATGAGTACGATCCCGCCGATCAGTGGGATGAGGGCGATCAGCAGCCACCACGCACTCCGCCCGGTGTCATGCAGTCGGCGGACGGCCACCGCCACGCCCGGCACCAACACGGCCACCATATAGAACAGGCTGAGTAGGCCGGTCCCGAGCGCGCTGCCGAGGATGGCGACCACAATCGAAACGATCACGTTGAACAGCGCGAACATCCAGTATTCCTTCCGCCGGGCGCGCCCGGCGAAATCGGCGTACTGGCGAAAGACCTTGAGGTACCACTCCATGACTGGCTCCCTGTTCGAACTATCCGAGGGCGCGATCGGCCCGTTTGTGGCGAGAAGATAGCTGGGGAACAGGGATTGTGGGGCGGGGC
>JALYTS010000226.1 GCA_030854185.1 Actinomycetota bacterium
GTCGATGACTGCGCGGATCACTTCGCTCGGTGCCGTCGCGGATGTGGTGGAATCGTCTGGTGGCGTAGTCTCCGGCTTGTTGAAACGAGCCATAACCGGCGTTGACGCGCCGGCGGAGACCACGCCATGGAACAGAATAGCACGACGACGGAGGCAGCCGACACGGCGCTGTTTGCCGGGGAGGCTTGGTTCGACCCGATCGAGACGAGCATCCGGGGGCGAGTGCGCGGGTTCATTGAGGAACTGCTCGAGCAGGAGCTGACGGCGGCATTGGGGCGCAGCCGGTCCGAGCGGGTGATGGGCGAGCCGAAGGGCTACCGGAACGGAACGCGGGAGCGTCAGCTGCTGGGAAGCTTCGGCCCGGTGGAGATCAGCGTGCCCCGGGCCCGCATGGCTGAAGGTGGCGAGGGCGGCACGCGGGAATGGCGCAGCTCGGCGCTGCCTCGCTATGCTCGGATGACCCGGCAGGTAGAGGCGCTGATCGCGAGCGCCTACTTGGCGGGCACCAACACGCGCCGGGTCAAGCGTGCGCTTGCGGCCCTGTTCGGAGGCGCGGTGGGCAAGGACGTCGTCAGCCGCACCTGGCGCAAGGTCCGCACGGACTGGGATGCATGGTCCCGGCGCGATCTGGCCGGGGACGACGTGGTGCGCCTGATCCTGGACGGGACAGTCGTGCGCGTGCGGCTGGATCGCAAGGCGACGAGCATCTCGCTGCTGGTCGTGCTTGGGGTGCGACGCGACGGGCAGAAGGTGCTGCTTGCCATCAAGAACATGGGCGGTGAGAGCGAGGCGGCGTGGCGCAGCATCCTCGACGACCTGCTCGCCCGTGGCCTGCGCACGCCGGAGTTCCTGATCACCGATGGCGCGGCTGGTCTGGAGCGGGCCTTGGCCGCGCTGTGGCCGGACGTGCCGGCCCAGCGGTGCACGGTGCACAAACACCGCAACCTGCTGGCCCACGCACCGGACACGCTGCACGAAGAGGTCACTGCCGACTACACGGACATGATCTACGCCGAGACGCCCAAAGCCGTGCAAGACCGTCGCCGTGCATTCCTGCGCAAGTGGCGTCTGCGCTGTCCAGCCGTGGCCACCAGCCTGGAAGAGGCCGGCGACCGCCTGTTCGCCTTTCTCCGTCTGCCCTCGATCCAGTGGAGGTCGGCGCGAACGACGAACGCGATCGAGCGGTTGCATGAAGAGTTCAAGCGGCGGATCAAGACGCAGACCGTGCTGCCCTCGGCCGAGACCGCCGCCATGTTATTCTGGGCGCTGCTTGCGTCAGGCCAGATCACCATGCGCAAGGTCGACGGATGGCAGACCTTGGCCGAGAAGCTAGCCGATCCCGCTCCCGTTGACCTCGCCGCCTGACCGGAGCAACCATCATCCCACCGGTGACGACCCGTTAGCCTTTTCCACCACTCTCGCGACGGCACCGACGCGAGGAAGGGCAAACACCTGGAGCTGCTCCGGCAGCAGACCGCCCTGGCCAGGTTCGGGGAGCTTGCTGTAGCTGCCGGGTGAAAACTCCCCAGATGTGCCGGTTGAAAATTCCCCAGTTTGCCTGACGGGTTGCGGCTTTCGGGTCGGGGCATCCGGTCGATCGGCGATTGATGATGGAAGCTGCTCTCCTGAGAGATGGGGGAGCCGGTGGTCCGACTGGGAGAGCTTGTGATGATTCTTGATCTGCATCGGCAGGGCGCTGGCGTATCGGCCATTGCGCGTCGCACCGGGTTGGACCGCAAGACGGTGCGCAAGGTTATCGCGAGCGGCCTCGAGCCGCCGGCCTACGGCCCCCGCCACCCCAAGGTCACACAGCTGCAACCGTTCGAGGCGTATCTGCGTGAGCGGCTCGGCGCGGTCCCTGAACTGACCGGCCGGCGCCTGCATCGCGAGCTCGCCGCGGTCGGCTACCGCGGCGGCTACACGGCAGTGACCGATCTGCTGCGCGAGATCAGGCCGGTCGCGCCGCCGCCGTTCGAGGTGCGCTTCGAGACGCCGCCGGGACGGCAGGCGCAGGTCGACTTCGCCCATTTCCGTACCGTCTTCACCGACGAGCCCGGCGTCGAGCGGGTGATCTGGCTATTCTCGCTCGTGCTTGGCCACAGCCGGATGCTGTGGGGCCGGTTCGTGCCGCACCAGGACCTGCAGACCCTGCTGCGCTGCCACGCCGCTGCGTTCGAGACGCTCGGCGGCGCCCCGGCCGAGATCCTCTACGACCGCATGCGCACCGTGTTCAGCCGCGAGGACCCCGAGGCCGGCCACATCGTCTACAACCGTACCCTGATCGAATTCGCCCGCCACTACAGCTACCTGCCCAAAGCCTGCCAAGCCTACCGGGCCAAAACCAAGGGCAAGGTAGAGCGGCCGTTCCGCTATATCCGCGAAGACTTCTTCCTCGGCCGCAGCTTCCGCAACCTCGACGATCTCAACGATCAGTTCCGCCAATGGCTGGACCAGGTCGCCAATGCCCGCACCCACGCCACCACCCGCCGCGTAGTCAGCGAGCACTTCGCCGAGGAGCGCCCCAGCCTGCAGCCGCTCCCGGCCGGTCCGTTCCAGGCCGTGCTGCGGTTGGAGCGGCGCATCACCCGCGACGGCATGGTTTCCGTGGATGGCAATCTCTACAGCGTGCCCAACACCACGCGTCGCCGTCCCGTCGAGGTGCATAGCACCGCAAACGAGGTGCGCATTCTCGAGCAGGGCAAGGTGATAGCCGTCCATCCCGTGCTGGACGGTCGTGGCCAGCGCCGCATCATCGCCGGGCATCGGACAGCGCCACCCCCGGCCAACAGCCAAACACCCCGCAAC
>JALYTS010000147.1 GCA_030854185.1 Actinomycetota bacterium
TGGCCGGCGGCTCAAACAACCCGGCACGTTGATGATCCGCGACGAGCACGACCAAGAGTGGCGCTTTGGTGCGGGCGAGCCACAGACGATGCTGACCATCGACGGCTACGAATTGCTGCGCGGAACATTCAGCCGCCGCTCCCAACGCCAGATCGCCGGCTGGGACTGGATGCCTGCACCGGCGGAGAGGCTGGAGCGTTTTGGCGCGTTCGGTCCGCGAGAGGATGATCAACCGATCCCTGTCACCTGACAAACCGGACGGAGCTCGTCGCCTTCCCTGCGGTCGCGCTTGGTGTGGGATAGGCGAGCGTCAATCGTCTCAACTTGACATTTCAGAGCATGCTATGGAATTCTCATAGCATGCTCTTTGTCGCACGCCGGCCAAGTTACGGTGGCACGAAATCAAGCCGTGAGTGAGCGGACGGCGGAGGCCTTGCCCCGAGATGCATCGCTGGGCTACCAGATCAACCATCTCGGCCGCCTGCTCGCTGCGGCCCTGCATCGGCGGATCGCGCCCCTGGGGGTCGCGCCCGGCCAGTTCGCCCAGATGCTGGCCCTGTTCGAGCAGGACGGACTGACCCAACGCGAACTGTGCGAGCTGGTCAGGATCGAACAGCCGACCATGGCCAACACCTTGCAACGAATGGAACGCGACAACCTGATCCGCCGCGAACCCGATCCCGCGGATGGCCGTCGAACGCGCGTGGTACTCACCGCCCGGGCCCGCGACCTGGAAGATCACCTGATCACGGCAGCTCGCGACGTCAACGCCATCGCGACCAGGGGCCTCAGTGACCATGCGGTCTCCGACTTCATGTCCGCCCTGACCCAGATCATCAACAACCTCGAAGCCGCCGACCACCGACCCCAACGAGACAATTCGGAGCAGCCATGACCACGATCGTCGCCGACCAGGACGTCGCAACCTTGATCAATGTGTTCACGGTGACCCGCGAGACTCAGCAGCCGCTCGTCGACCTGCTCACCGAGGTCACCGAGCAGGTGATGCGCCACCGCCCGGGTTTCGTTTCGGCCAACATCCACGCCAGCCTCGACGGCACCCGGGTCGTCAACTATGCCCAGTGGCGCAGCCGGGACGATTTCCTGGCCATGCTCGATGATCCCACGGCGCGCGAACACATGAGCGCCACCGAATCCCTCGGCGTCGCCGAGCCGCTCCTGTACGAGGTGACCTCGGTCCACCACGCGTAGCCGCACCCGAGTAGCACCGTTCATTGCTCTGAGTCAGCAACACCGAGTCGACCCACTGAATCCCGAAGTGGTACCACTTTGGTATGAGTAGGCAGATCGCCGTGCGGCTACCGGACGACATCGTGGATTTCATCGATCAGCTGGTCGACAACGGTCAAGCCAGCAGCCGGGCAGTGGTTGTCACGCGAGCCATCGACCGCGAGCGGCGGCGAGAGATCGCGGCACGCGACGCGGCCATCCTGGCCCGAATCGGTGCCGATCCTGATCTCGACGGCCTCGCGGAGCACGTGGCTCGTACGCCCCTGGACGACCTTGACTGATGCGGCCGATCTACACCGCTCGCCTCGACAAGGTGCGGCCCGTCCTGGTGTTGACCCGCGAGCTGGTACGTCCGCATCTCAATAGGGTGACCATCGCACCCATCACCAGCGCGATCCGGGGTCTATCGACCGAGGTTCTCGTCGGGTCAGCGAACGGGCTCGATCACGACAGTGTGGTCAGCTGCGACAACATCGTCACAGTGCCCAAGGACGCTCTGGATCGGCACATCGGTTACTTGTTTCCCGGACAGGAGGCCGAACTGACCAACGCCATCCGCGCCGCCTTCGATCTCGAGTGGGCGCGCCGCGCCTCGTGAGCGGCATTGAGTGCCATAGCCCGGCTTCCCACTCACGAGGGGCGACACGCCCATCGGGACTTATTGCGGAATCTGAGGTTTGCGCTAGACAGCCGGATACTGTCCGATGATGGATCCGGTGCGCAATCCGTTCGCCCCCGGCGCAGGCCAGCGGCCACCCGAGCTGGCCGGCCGAGACCGCGAGCTGGCCGCCTTCGAGGTGGTTCTGGAGCGGGTGGCTCGTGGCCGCCCGGAACGGTCTCTGGTGCTGACGGGCTTGCGCGGGGTGGGCAAGACGGTGCTGCTCGGCGAGCTTCGCTCGATGGCGATGCGCCGAGGGTGGGGCGCCGGCAAAGTCGAAGCCCGACCCGACGGTGGCTTGCGCCGGCCGCTGTCGGCTGCACTGCACCGGGCAGTACGTGACCTCGCGCTGCGCCACCGCGCCCCGGACCGGGTTGACGAGGTACTCGGGATACTGAAGGCCTTCGCGCTGCGAGCCACGCCGCAGAACGCCAAACTCCGGGATCGCTGGCAGCCGGGCATCGACGCACCAACCGTCACCGGCCGCGCCGATTCCGGGGACATCGAGATCGATCTGGTGGAGCTGTTCACCGAAGTCGCCGAGCTGGCCGCCGACGTCGGCACCGGAGTGGCGCTGCTGATCGACGAGATGCAGGACGTGGCACCCGATGACGTCTCCGCACTGTGCGCCGCGTGCCACGAGCTGTCCCAGTCCGGGGCGCCGCTGGTGGTGGTCGGGGCCGGGTTGCCGCACCTGCCGGCGGTGCTCAGCGCGTCGAAGTCCTACTCCGAGCGACTGTTCCGCTACGTGCGGATCGACCGGCTGGACCGCGCCGACGCCGACCGCGCCGTGGTCGCGCCGATCGAGCGGGAGAACTCCGCGATCACCCCCGAAGCGCTGAACACGCTGTTCGAGACCTCCGGCGGCTACCCCTATTTCGTGCAGGCCTACGGCAAGGCCGCTTGGGACGCCGCGCCGGCGTCGCCGATCGGGATCATCGACGTCCAGGTGGCCGCTCCCGAGGCGGAGAGCGAACTCGCCGTCGGGTTCTTCGGGTCCCGGTTCGAGCGGGCCACTCCGGCCGAGCGGGAGTACCTGCAGGCGATGGCCGAGCTCACCGGTGGCCGGGATGAGCCGGTCGGCACCACCGGAGTGGCCGAGGCGCTCAGTCGGCGGGCCTCATCACTGTCCCCAGCCCGGGACAGCCTGCTCAAGAAGGGTCTCGTGTACTCCGCGGAACGCGGGCAGATCGCCTTCACCGTCCCACACTTCGGCCGATTCCTGCTCGGCAGGCTGGTCGGTTGATCCATCCGGCTACTTCGAATGGGTGAACACCCGGCGAGTCGACGGAGGCTTGTAACAGTGCCCGGGCGCGTGTCGATGACACTGCTAGCCCCGTGATGCTGTTGGACCCCCGACCCGGCAGCCTCACGGGGCCTTCTTATGCCCTCCCGCCGTACCGTCGGTGCCCCGCAAGCGACTCCGGCCCCAGCACGTACCCTCTTCGCCGTGCCCCTGCCCGATAACAAGCTCGAGATCCAGATGCTGCACGACCGAGTGATGGTGCGCCTGGTGGGGGAGGACGGCGAGCGGCGCAGCAGCGGGGGGATCCTCATCCCGGCAACGGCCCAAGTGGCCAAGCGGTTGTCCTGGGGTGAGGTATACGGGGTGGGCAACCATGTCCGAAGCGTCCAGGTCGGTGACCGAGTGCTGTTCAACCCGGACGACCAGTTCGAGGTCGAGGTGCGCGGCTGCGCGTACCTGGTCATGCGGGAACGGGACCTGCAGGCGGTGGCCAGCGAGCGCGCCGAGCATGGAACGGGCCTGTATTTGTGAGGTCACCCGATAAGCCGGCGCAGCCCCAGCCCTGGCCGTTGTTCGACAACCCGGCCCGAACCGGCCCCAACACGACCGAGATCCCACGGATCCTGGCAACACCGCTGCACCAGTCCGACCGGAACCGGGCACTTCGCCGCACCGGGATCGTGGTCACCGCCGTGCTCGGGCTGCTGGCCCTGGTCTACTTCATCGACCTCGCGATGTCCTCCGGCGACGTCCCCCGCGGCGTCACCGTCACGGGCGTACCCGTCGGCGGCATCACCCGGGCCGCCGCCGAGCAGCGGCTGCGTGAGCAGCTTGAGCCACGGCTGAGCCATCCGATCACGCTGCAGGCCGGCGACGTCGAGGCCACCCTGGACCCCGCGCGCGCTGGACTCACTCTGGACTGGCCCGCCACCGTCGATCAGGCGGGCAAGCAGTCACTGAACCCGTGGACCCGGCTGAGCTCACTGTGGCGGACCCGGGAGGTGGCAGTGGTCACCGCTACCGACCGGGGCGCGCTGACCGCGGCCCTCCAAGGGCTGCGCAGCACAACCGACCGGGAACCGATCGAGGGCACGATCCACTTCGTCGGCACCCGGCCGGTTGCGGTCGAACCACGGTCCGGTCAGCACCTCGACGTTGCCGCCACCGCCGACCTCATCCTGGCGCGAGGTGTCCGCGGCGGCACGGTGCCCGCCCCGGTGACGACGCAGCCGGTGCGCACCACTACCGAGGGGATCCGGGCGACGCTGCACGACATCGCCGAAGCCGCGGTGTCGGCTCCAGTCAAGGTCACTGGTGACGACCACGACGCCCTGCTCATGCCGGACGTCATCGCGGCGGCGCTGCGGTTCGCTCCGGACAGCCGGGGCGGCTTGACCGCCACCATCGACAATCCGACCGTGATCGCCGCGTTGAACCCGCAGCTCAGCGCCACCCAACGACCAGGCAAGAACGCCGAGATCCTGATCCAGAACGGCGCGCCGGTGGTGCTGCCCTCAGTCGACGGTCGCGGAATCGACTGGACGGCCAGCCTGCTGCCGCTGCTCGACGTGCTGCACAATTCGGGAGCGCAACGATCCCTGGCGGCCAGCTACGTCACCCTGCCGCCGACCCTGAGTACCGGGCAGGCCAACGCCCTGGGGATCACCACCCAGATCGCCACGTTCACCACCGGTGGCTTCGCCACCGACTCCGGGGTGAACATCCGGCGCGTCGCCGAGCAGGTCAACGGTGCGATCCTGCGACCGGGTGAGACATTCAGCCTCAACGGTTACACCGGGCCCCGCAACGCCGCCACCGGATACGTCGACGCCGGCATCATCGACCACGGCCGGCCCAGCCGGGGCATCGGCGGCGGCATCTCGCAGTTCGCCACCACCCTCTACAACTCCACGTACTTCGCGGGCATGACCGACATCGAGCACAAGGAGCACAGCTACTACATCAGCCGCTACCCCGCCGCGCGGGAGGCCACCGTGTTCGAGGGCGCCATCGACGTCAAGTTCCGCGATGACGCACCCACCGGCATCCTCATCCAGACGGCGTGGACCCCGACCTCGATCACGGTGACGCTCTGGGGCACCAAACACGTCGACGTCGAGTCGATCCCCGGTCCGCGCACCGACTTCGTCGACCAGAAAACCGAGACGATCCAAGGTCAGCCGTGCACCGCTACGGCGGGGGAACGCGGCTTCACCGTCACCGACACCCGGGTAATCCGCGACGCCAACACTCACGCCGAGCTGAGCCGGCACACCCGCAAAACGGTCTACGACCCCGAACCCCAAGTCATCTGCGCGCCCTGACCCCGTCGCCGTCCTCCCACCGACTCGCGCTCCTGTTCCCGAACTCAACAGCAGAGCTGTCCACGCTCGGCCGAGCAGCACTGCTGTTGAGTTCGGGAGGCTCAGAGTAGAGCGACCCGGATCGGGCGGACATCTAGAAAGCGGCTTCGGGGACGTCCATGAGGGAGTTGTCGGTGGCCTCGACAATCGTGCGGCGGGACGTCAGCTCGGGGAGGACGTTGCGGGCGAAGAACCTCGCCGCGGCGACCTTGCCCTGGTAAAACGCCTCATCCCGGCCGGTCACCTCGCCGGCCAGCGCCGTCAGGGCCACGTCGGCCTGGCGCAACAACAGCCAACCGATCAGGAGATCGCCCGTGCTCATCAACAGGCGCACGGTCTGTTGGGCGACCTTGTAGGTGTTACGCGGATCCTGCTGCGCCGACACCACAAAGCTGATCATGGCGGCGAGCATCGCCTGCAGGTCGACCAATGCGGTGGCCAGCAACGCCCGTTCCTCCTTGAGCCGGCCGTTGCCGCCGCCGGCGTCCAGGAACGCCTGAATCTCGCTGTTCAGGTGGCCGATCGCTTGACCGCCGTCGCGGACGATCTTGCGGAAGAAGAAGTCCTGGGACTGGATGGCCGTGGTGCCCTCGTACAGACTGTCGATCTTGGCATCTCGAACGTATTGCTCAATCGGGTAGTCCTGCAGGAAGCCCGATCCGCCCAAGGTCTGCAGGGACAGGGCGAGCATCTCATAAGCGCGCTCGGAACCGACGCCTTTGACAATGGGCAGCAACAGATCGTTGACCCGGGCGGCCATCTCAGCGTCCGCGCCACCGATCTCCACCGTGTCCTGGTAGCTCGCGGTGTACAAGTACAGCGCGCGCAGGCCTTCGGTGTAGGCCTTCTGCAGCATCAGGATCCGGCGCACGTCGGGGTGGTGGGTGATCGTCACCCGGGGCGCGGTCTTGTCGCGCATCTGGGTGATGTCGGCGCCCTGCACCCGCTGCTTGGCGTACTCCAGCGCGTTGAGGTAGCCGCTGGACAGCGTCGCGATGGCCTTCGTGCCGACCATCATCCGGGCGTACTCGATCACCTGGAACATCTGGACGATGCCGTTGTGCACATCGCCGAGCAGCCAACCGACCGCAGGAGTCCCGTGCGCGCCGAAGGTGAGCTCGCAGGTGGTGGACACCTTGAGGCCCATCTTGTGCTCGACGCCGGTCACGAACACACCGTTGCGGGCACCGAGCTCGCCGGTGTCGGTGTCGAAGTGATACTTCGGCACCAGGAACAGCGACAGCCCCTTGGTCCCCGGCGCCGGGGTGATGCCGGGACCTTCCGGTCTCGCCAGCACCAGGTGCACGATGTTGTCGGTCAGATCATGCTCAGCCGAGGTGATGAAACGCTTCACGCCCTCAAGGTGCCACGAGCCGTCGGGCTGCTGGATCGCCTTGGTCCGCCCGGCGCCCACGTCCGAGCCCGCATCAGCCTCGGTGAGCACCATCGTCGAGCACCAGCCTTTGTCGATCATGAAATGGGCCCAGTGCCGCTGCTCAGGGGTGCCGTTGCTGTGCACCACATAGGCCATGCTGGGACCGCTCATGTACATGAATACCGCCGGGTTGGCGCCCAGCATCAGCTCCGACGCGGCCCAGCGCAGCGTGGACGGCGCACCGAAGCCGCCCAGCTCGGCCGGTAGATCCAGCCGGTACCACTCGCCGTCCCAGAGCGCTTGGTACGACTTCTTGAACGCTTCCGGCAGCACGACCGTGTGCGTCTCGGGGTCGAAGGTCGGCGGGTGGCGATCGGACTCGGCGAAGGACTCAGCCAGCGGCCCCCGAGCCAGCCGGTCGAGCTCGGTGAGGATGTCGTGCGCGGTGTCGCGGTCCATCTCGGCGTACGGACCGACGCCCATCCGTTCCTGTACCCGGAGCACCTCGAACAGGGTGAACTCCAGGTCTCGGAGGTTGCTCTTGTAGTGACTCATGTCTTCGCTCCGACGCAGTCGTGGACCGGTCTACTCACCGGTAACCCCAGTTTATTACTGGCTGGTAACCCCGGCAAGTCCGTGCCCGCAGCGGGCTGGGAGCCAGCAGATACCGGTCAGCACGCCGGGCGCGGGGGCTACCCTGTACTTCACATGGCCACCCATCCAAGCGTGTACCGGCCGTTGCTGAGTGAGCGCGTGCGCCTGCCCGCAGTGCTCGTCATCGCGCTGGCGATCATCGTCATCGCCGTTTTCAGCATGCGCTACGCAGATCAGGACATGCCAGGGCACCTCGACCGCAGCCTCGATGCGTTGATCAGAAACGCTCTGCACCGGGATCGACCCGTCACCGGGGCTCTGGCCGGCCTCGGGAATCCTGTCCAAGCCGCCACGCTCGTCGTCGTGGTTGCCGGCGCGGCCGCCGCGGCCAGGCGATGGGCCGGCGTGCTGCTCACCATCGTCGGCACCGTCACTGCGGTCGCGATCACCGAGCTGATTCTCAAGCCGCTCATCGGGCGGCTGAGTTACGGACATTTGTCTTTCCCCAGCGGCCACACCACGGTAGTCGCCGCGGTCGCCTTCGCGACCGCGATCCTGGTCGGCGGAGCGCGGTGGCCACGCAGTAGCACCCTGCGTCTGGTAGCCGGACTCGCCGCAGTCGGACTGGCGGCAGGTGTCGCGATCTCGCTCGTCGCTCTGCGCGTTCATTACGCCACTGACACCGTCGCCGGCTACTGCGTAGCTCTCGCCACAGTGCTCGCAGTGGCGCTGGTCCTCGATTTCCTCGGGCCCCGACTTCCGATCAGAAGGGGCTGTTGAAACCCGGCCGGGAGGAGTCATCGATCTGCACGGGTGGGACATCGCCGGCGATGATGTTGTCCTTCACGATGCAGCGGGTGGAGGTATTGGTGATCAGTACACCATGTTTGAGGTTCGGGCCGAGCAGGTGGTTCTTGCGCACATCGACGTTGGGCCAGCGGCGCAGGTACACCGCCTGATCACCGTTGGTCGCGCAGTCATTGCCGATGAAGGTGATCGACGAGGCACCTGCGGGGGCCTCACTGTTGCCGCTCTCATCACCCGTGGCGATCAGGCAGTTCTCCGCCACGTTCCGGCAGGCGTTGCCCACGATCGTGACATCGAAGGTAGCTGAGTGACCGGTATCGAACGTCTGGAAGCAGTCGGGGTGCGCCGCAGAGCCTGTGGCGGGGATGTTCCAAATCGAATTGCTGACGATATTCAGGCCACTGCCGAAGAAGCGCACACCATCGGCGTCCCCATCGCCGCCTACGACCGTTCCGCTCACCAGATTCTCCCGCACGGTGATCCGCTGCCCGCTGATGGAGATGCCGGTGGTGGCGGCGTGGGTCACGGTGTTGGATTCGATGATGGAGTCGGTGCAGGTAGCGCAGATGATGCCGCCCCGCTGGGTGTCATGAACCGTGTTCTTCTGCGCGACGATGCCCGTCCCCGCGAGCAGTAACTCGCCACCACCGACGATCGTGAATCCCTGGATGATGACATGGTCGGCCAGGACGTGGAGCTGGTGGACGGTGATGTGCCCGTTCGAGATGAGCCGGATCGGATCTTTAGCGGTACCGGACCTGGTCAGCGTCAGATCCACGTTAGCGAGGTCAGCACCGAAGAAACACAACATGTCGCCAGGGGCGGCGGCGTTGAGCGCCGCCCGTGCGTCGTCGATGTTGTTGATCGTGTGGGTGCAGGGTTCGTCGGCGGCGGCGACTCTGGCGGTGAGCATTCCCATACCGAGCAGTGCGACAGCGCACACTGACATCGTGCGGGCGACCCGGGTCACCGGCACTTCCCCTTGTCCCGCATTGAGACACACATCGCGATCAGAGTAACCCTCAGTACGCGCCGCTCACCCGCTGCGCACAAAGGACACGCGGCAACAATAGGCGCGACGGGAAGAATGTGGTGATGGCTGAGCCGGTGGGTGCGTGTGCTGGGGTGGATGTTGGGGGGACGTTGCGGGTCGGTCCCCGCTCGGCGGGTGCCGACCCGGCCACCTGCCGCGGACAACAGTCGGCTGAT
>JALYTS010000057.1:0-4385 GCA_030854185.1 Actinomycetota bacterium
ATCGCGGCGTGGACTTCGGGTAGCCGGGTGAGCAGGTCGTGGGCGAGCCAGAACTGGTTGTCGGCGGCGCGGCGGGTCAGCATGAGGGCGGCGCGGATTTCATCGGCGGAGAACTCATCCGGTGCCACCCGTCTCAGTTCATCACCGGCGCCGCACGTTCCGACTTCCACCATCGCGGCAATTACCCGGGCGCGTTCGTGGTTGGCTTGCCGGTACTGGGCTTTGAGGACCTCCACGCAGTCGAAACCCGACAACCGGCAGAGTTCAATACCGGCCAGAACGCACGCCAACTCCGGGCCCGGCGCAATACTCGCCAGGTCCTGCGGAATCAACTGCCGGACGCTCACGAACAACACGCTACAACACGACCCTGACAACGCCGGGGCATCGAACACGAGCGCAGAGAAAGAATCCGTCAGAAAACGTCGGTGACCTACGGCCGGGGCTGCCAATGCGTGGTACAAGCTTGCATCGACCGATCCGACGAACACGCGTCGAAGATAATGGAGGCAAATTCCACTGGTGGGCACGGGGCGGCGTTACGCGAACGCCATCGATAACCTGGTCAGCTGTGATCAGCTCCGCCATCCCGGTCGACTTCAGGTGCCGGTGTCGATCACCGACACGGCGTTCGACCTTTGGTTGGTCACGTAGGCGTGGCGCCCATCCGGGGTCACCACCACAGCACCCGGATCACCTCCGATATCGACAGTGGTAATGACGGCTTGGCAGCAGCGTCGATCACCGACAAGGCCGACAAGGCATTGGAAGCCCGGTCCACCACGTAGACGCGACGGCTGTCTGAGGCCACTGCCACCGTGACCGGAGCATTGCCTACATTGATCGTAGCCGTGACAGCGTCGGTCGTCGTGTCGATCACCGACACCGTATCGGAGCCTTCATTGGTTACGTAAGCGTAGCGCCCGTCCGGGGCCACCGCCACGCCATTTTGGCCGCTTTGGACATTGATGGTGGCGGTGACCGTGTTTGTGGCCGAGTTGATAACTGACACCGTGCCGGAGCCCCGGTTGGTCACAAAAACTCGACGCCCATCCGGAGTCACCGCCACATCCCACTGAACGCTTCCGACGTTGATGGTGGCGGTGACGGTATTGGTGGCTGTGTCGATCACCGACACCATCGCAGAACCCCAATGGGCCACGTAGACATGGCGCCCGTTCGGCGTCACTGCCACGCCGAGCGCGCCGCCGCCAACGTCGATGGTGGCGGTAACCCTGTTTGTCACCGTGTCGATCACCAACAGGGCTCCAGAAAGATGGGTCACATACGCCGTGCCGTCCGTCGGGGGCCATCACGAGACTGCTCGGGCTGCCAGCAACGGGAATGGATCCTGTCAAGCGGGCCGTGGGGTGCCGGTACGGATCGGGCCGGTCGCATCCTGTTGCTGAACTGGTGCGGGCGTCCCAGCAGTTTGAAGCCAGGAGGCGCAGGACTGCCACGAGCAACGACAACACCCCCGCGACGCTCCCTACGATGGTCCAAAACGCGACCGAACGTCCGCTGAAGAAGCCCTTACCACTGTCACCCGTGTTCGAGGCCTCCGCCACAGCAGCCACCAATGATGTCCTGAGACTCACCTGTCAAGCATGTCGACTCGACGTGTCTTTCTGACCTCGGAGGATAGTCTCCGGCCGCGATCTCGCTGAGGCGCGCATCGAGCGCTCGGAGGGCTCCGCTGGGCAGGGGTCCGATGGGCAGCGACGCGGATCGGGTATCCGAGACAGAAGGGTGAGCCATGACCATAGTTCGAGCCGATGAGGAGGGACTCCGGCTGGTCGGCCTAGCGCTGGACGCGAGCATCCCCATCGTCGTGCCGCTGCCGACACCCCTTCCCTACGTCGTCGCCGGGTCCGACGCTGCGGCGATCAATGTGGCCAAGGGGCGGCCTGCCGAACAGGCCACTGGCGTGGCCGTCGCCGATTTCACCCTGGTGACCCCGTATGTCGAACTCGACGAGGACACCCTCGCTTTCGTTCGGTGGCTGTCGGCCCATGAGCTGCTGAACCTGATGCTGCCGGTCGGGGAGGACGGCCCTGCCTGGATGCGGCCGTCGACGTCGAAGGGATGGCTGGGGGTCATGCTTGGCTGGCTCGGCCAGATCCGGCCGCTGTTGGACGAGCGGGGTCACCTCTACATCACCAGCGCCAACCGCACGGGGGCCGAGACGGCCGTCACGGCCGCGACCGCCAACACCGCGTTCGGCGATGAGTTCCTGGTGATCGACGGTGACGCGGCGCGGGATCAGTCCGTCGCCTCCGGGTCGGCGGCGATCGTCAGGCTCGGGCCGCACCGGCAGCTCGATGTGGTTCGGCACGGCATCAACGACGCGGGCTTCGCCGACACCAGCCAGTTCGTGCAGGAACTGACCCAGCGCTGGGAAACACGGGATGCGGATCGTGACTCTCTTCCGTAGCGGCAAGAGAAGGGACTCGCACACCCGAGAAGCGTGAATGCCCAGGCCATCAGCCTGGGCATTCACGGTGGAGGTGCCGGGAATCGAACCCGGGTCCTCCGTCGCCTCGTCAGGGCTTCTCCGTGCGCAGTCTGCTAAGCCTCTACTCGGACCCACCGGTCACGCAGACAAGCCGGTGTGACGATCCCAGTCGCTGTAGGTGTCCCATCCAGACCCCGCGACCGGGCCTGGTGGTGAGTCCCCTTACTGGTGCCGGGGTCCGGGGCGGGGACACCCCCGGTCCGACACAGTCGCTACTCGCTCAGGCGGCGAGGGCGAACTGGCGCTGACTAGAGTCGGCGCTTATTGGGTTGCGATGACGCTTACGGTGGTCTCTCGCCTGCACCGGCACGCTTCCCACTGACTTAACGTCCAGAGTCGAAACCGTTCACCCCCTTGTCGGGCTGCTTCACCACCCTAGGGTAACGCCTGGACGTCCGGTCTTCATCCCCGCTGCCCGGCAGCGTCGAGCCCAGCGGTGTCGAGCCGCAGCAACCGGGCGGGCGTGTCGTGCACCACCGCGCGCAGGAAAGGCGCACCCAACCGGTCGTCGGCGGCCGCCCAGCCCGCGACGGCACGCAACTGGGTGGCGTAGTCGTAGGGGATGTTCGGGAAGTCGGTGCCCAGCGCGATCCGGTCCGCCACGTCGACCAGGCGTGGCGCCCAGTCCGCCGGGAGAGGGGCGAACAAGTCGGTGAACGGCACCCCGACCATCGTCGTGTCGAGGTGCACACCGGGATAGCGCAGCGCGAGCTCCAGGGCATCGCCGTAGTCGGGCAGCCCGGCATGAGCCAGCACCGCGACCAGCCGGGGATGGGCAGCGAGTACCTCCCCGAACACGTCCAACCCAGTGTAGGGCCCGGGGACAGGCCCATTGCCGCAGTGCACCACGACCGGCACGGCGGCTTCAGCCAGAAGTCCCCACGCCGCGTCGAGCAGCGGGTCACGCGGGTCGAAACCACCTACCTGCACGTGCATCTTGACGCAGCGCGCGCCACCGACCAGCGCTCGCCGCAGGTACTTGGCGACGCCCGGTTCGGGATAAAAAGTGGCCGTGGGCACGGCCTCAGCAACCACGGCGGCGAATTCGGCGACCCAGCGGTTGAGCCAGTCCGCCATCCCTGGTTTGTGCGGGTAGACCAGCGGCGCGAACCTCCGCACGTCCATCGCGCGCAGCACCGCGACGCGATCTTCCTGGGGAAGCCGGTAGTGCACCGGCCATGGCGTGCCGTAGTGCTCTGCGGCCTGGTCGAAGAAGGCCCACACCTTGGCCATCACCTGGTCGGGCAGGAAGTGCACGTGCAGGTCGATCAGCCCACCGGAGCCCAGCGCGGCCGCCCAAGGCGCGACATCGGCGTCACCGACGGGCGGCGCGGTCACCGGATCGCGGCTCACTTACCCCATGCCCTTGGCGCGCCGCCCCAAAGCTCGCGCCACCTCGCGGTTCGCGTCGCGCTTGGCCAGGTCGGCACGCTTGTCGTAGGACCGCTTGCCGCGGCCCAGGGCGATCTCCACCTTCACCTTGCCGTCGGAGAAGTACATCGACAATGGCACCAGCGCCAGCCCGCTCTCCCTGGTCTTGCCGATCAGCCGGAGGATCTCCTTGCGGTGCAGCAGCAACTTGCGGGTCCGTCGTGGCTCGTGGTTGGTCCAACTACCTTGGGTGTATTCCGGGATGTGCAGACCGCGTAGCCACACCTCGCCATCCTCGACGCTGGCGAAGGCGTCAGTCAGCGAGGCACGGCCGGCGCGCAGCGACTTCACTTCCGTGCCGGTGAGAACGATCCCCGCCTCGTAGGTGTCCATGATCTCGTAATCGTGCCGGGCCCGCCGGTTCGACGCGATCACCTTGCGGCCGTGCTCCTTCATGGCGCCCTGCGGGCACCTTGTGAGTGGCGATGCGTGTCATGAC
>JALYTS010000057.1:4395-29003 GCA_030854185.1 Actinomycetota bacterium
GACTCGCATCGCCACTCACAAGCGCGAAGCGCATCTCATGTCCGCACGTAAAGCCGCAGCGTCAGGTAACCGGTCAGGGCGGCGACCGAAGCACCCACCAGCAGCAGGATCGGCGCCACCGAGAAGATATCCGCGTAACCGATCCGCGGCACGATCGCGGCCTCGAAAACGCCGGCCAGCACCCGGTCGACGAAAGCGACCTTGCCGATCACCAGGCCCACGATCGCCAATACGCCCCCGACCACTCCGGCGACCACCGCCTCGAGGAGGAACGGCAGCTGGGTGTACCAGCGGGAGGCGCCGGTCAGGCGCATGACGCCGACCTCGGCGCGCCGGGTGAACGCCGAGATCTGGATCGTGTTGGAGATCAGCAGTAGCGCCGCGAGAGCCTGGATCAGCGCGATCACGAAAGTCGCGTTGCGCAACCCGTCGAGGGCCCGGAACAGCTGCCTGAGGTACTCACCCTGGTCGGTGACCCGGTCCACCCCGGGGCGCCCGGTGAACGCCTTGGCGATGGACGGGAACCGGGCCGGGTCGGACAGCTGAACCCGCAACGACGCCGGCAGCGCCTCGGGTCTGGCCAGCTGCAGCAGCTCCGGCTGACCCTGGAAGATCCGCTGGAACCGCGCGAAGGCGGCCTGCCGGCTCTCGAATATCACGGTCTGCACTCCGGGAGCCGACTCCAACTGCCCGCGCAGCGCGGAGCAGGTGCTCGACGTGCAACCGGGGTCATTCGCGCTGATGTCGGCGCTGAGGTACACCACGGTTTCGACGCGCTGGTAGTAGTCCTGCTGCATCCGGTCGATGGTGCGGACCACGAGCAGACCTCCGCCGAGCAGGCCGAGTGAGATCGCCGTAGTCAGGATCATCGCTACGGTCATCGTGACGTTGCGGCGTAGGCCGGTGACGACCTCGCTGAACACGAAGCTGGCGCGCATGGGAAGTGAACATTCCTCGGGTTGGGGACGGGGGCACAGTAGGCGATGCGTCGGCCCGGCATGCCGGTGTCAGCGGCTGACTCCGTACACGCCGCGGCTCTCGTCCCGGACGAGCTGCCCGAGATGGAGCTCCACGACGCGACGACGCATGGAGTCGACGATCGTGTGGTCGTGGGTGGCCATCAGTACCGTGGTGCCGGTTCGATTGATCCTTTCCAGCAGCAGCATGATCTCGTGGCTGATGTCGCGGTCCAGGTTCCCGGTGGGCTCGTCGGCCAGCAGCACCAGCGGCCGGTTCACGAAGGCTCGGGCGATCGCCACCCGCTGCTGCTCTCCGCCGGAGAGCTCATGCGGCATCCGATCCGCCTTGCCCTCCAGCCCTACCAGCTCAAGCACCTCGGGCACCACCTTGCGGATGGTGTGCCGGGGCTTGCCGATCACCTCCAGGGCGAACGCGACGTTCTCGGTGACCGTCTTGTTGCCCAGTAGCCGGAAGTCCTGGAACACGCAGCCCACCCGCTGCCGCAGCTGCGGGATACGACGTTGGGAGAGCTTGCCGACGTTGAGGTCCGCCACGTAGACGTCGCCGGTGCTGGCCACCTCCTCGCGCAGCAACAGCCGCAACAAAGTGGACTTGCCCGATCCGGACGGTCCGATGAGAAACGCGAACTCGCCCTTTCCCACCGCGACTGTGACGTCATCGAGAGCGGGTCGGGTAGAAGTCCGGTAGGACTTGCTGACGTGCTCGAGTCGGATCACGAGCGGCGAGTCTACTCATCCAGGCCGGGTACTTGCCCGGCGCCACGGCGAAGGCGCGCCAGCAGATTCCGACCGGGTTCAGCCGGCCCCCCGCGCCTCCTGCTGGCGACGCCACCGGATACCGGATTCGAGGAACCCATCGATGTCCCCGTCGAGCACCGCGGCCGGGTTGCCCACCTCGTGCTCGGTCCGTAGATCCTTGACCATCTGGTAGGGATGCAGCACGTAGGACCGCATCTGGTTGCCCCACGAGCTGCCCTCACCCTTGAGCGCGTCCATCTCCGCCTGCTGCTCCTGGCGCTTGCGCTCCAGCAGCCGGGACTGCAGTACCCGCATCGCCGCGGCCCGGTTCTGGATCTGCGATTTCTCGTTCTGGCAGGACACCACGATCCCGGTCGGCAGATGGGTGATACGCACTGCGGAATCGGTGGTGTTGACGCTCTGTCCGCCGGGTCCGGAAGATCGAAAAACGTCGATACGAATCTCATTCTCCGGGATATCGACGTGATCGGTGGTTTCGGTCACCGGAAGCACCTCGACGCCGGCGAAAGATGTCTGCCGGCGGCCTTGATTATCGAACGGTGAGATCCGGACGAGCCGGTGGGTGCCTTGCTCAACCGACAGCGTGCCGTAGGCGAAGGGTGCCTTGACCACGAACGTAGCCGACTTGATGCCGGCCTCCTCGGCGGGGGAGATGTCGTAGACCTCGGTGGGGTGGCCGTGCCGCTCGGCCCATCGCAGGTACATCCGCATCAGCATCTCGGCCCAGTCGGCCGCGTCCACTCCCCCCGCCTCGGAACGGATCGTCACCAGCGCGTCCCGCTCGTCGTACTCGCCGGCCAGCAGGGTCCGGACCTCCAGCGACGCGATCTCCTTGCGCAGCCGGTGGTGCTCGGTTTCGGCCTCCCGACGGGCGCTCTCGTCAGCGCCCTCCTCGGCCAGGTCGTAGAGGATCTCCACGTCGTCCAGGCGCTGCCGCAGACCCAGCACCCGCCGCAGGTCACCCTGCTTGTGGGAGAGCTTGCTGTTGACCTGTTGAGCGTGCTCGACGTCATCCCACAGATCGGGTCGGGAGGCATGCTCCTGCAACTCGGCTACCTGAGCTTGCAACCGGTCGATGTCCAGGACAGCCTCGATCCCGCCGAGGGTGTTGGCCAGTTCCTTGAGGTCTGCGGCGACGTCGGGGTTCACGTCGAGCCAGGGTAGTCGCCCCCGTCGCTCAGCCCCTCGGGATGGCTCAGTCCGTCGGGACGGTTCAGTCCCTCGGGATGGCGTCGAGCAACTTGAGCACAGCGCGCCGGTGCGCCACCGTGAAGTCTGCGGCAGCCTTGGTGTAGGGATTGGTGGCGGCCTTCGCGTCTGCCCTGGCCTCGTCAAGAGCACCGAGGTAGTCGGCCCGGGCGGTGCTGAGCAGGTTGGCGCGCTGCTTGGGGGTCAGCTGCCCGGCGTGCACGAGCCGCAGGATCAGCGGGCTGCGCAGGTTGTCCGACCCCGACGGGGAGTTCAGCCAGGACTTGAACGCGCGCTTGCCGGCGGCGGTGAGGACGTACTGCTGACTGGACCTTGCTCCCCTCTTGCCGAGCCGGAGCAGACCGGACTCGGTGAGCACGGGCAGTTCGCGGTAGACCTGGCTACGGGTGACCCCGAAGAACGGCCCGAATCGCTCATCGGCTGCCGCGACCAGTTGCCCGCCGGTCATCGGGCCCGTGTGCAGCAATCCGAGCAGGGCGGCCGACGTGGCGTTCAGGTCGCGCATCCACTCACGGTGCCACGCCCGCCTGGAGCTTGTCCACATTGGTCGCGCACGACTGTCCACTGTGGCAGCGCTCGTTTCAAACAGCGGTGCAGGTCCTCGCTCAGCCGGCGTCCTGGGACACAACATGCCCGGGGGGTGTCCGCGGGCGGACCGGGTGCGGCGACGATCAGCGCTCTGGGCGGGATTCTGGGCGCACCGGTGGGCTCGATCTACCACCGCTTCGCCTCCCGGGACCTGGTGCTCGCCGCGCTGTGGCTGCGGACCGTGCGCCGGTTCCAGGAAGGCTTCCTCACCGCGCTGGCCGGGGAGGACCTGCGGACTGCCGCAGTCGACGCGGCGCTGCACACGGTGCGGTGGTCGCGCGAGCACCCGGACCAGGCCCGGGTCCTGCTGCTGTACCGGCGGGAGGATCTCGCGGCTCGCTGGCCCGTCGAGCTCGGCGCACAGCTGCGCAGCCTCAATGCAGACGTGATGGTGGCGCTGCGGTCCTACACAACCCTCCGCTACGGGCGCGACGAGCCGGCGCTCCGGCGCCGGGTGACCCTTGCCCTGGTCGACGTGCCCTACGCCGCGGTTCGGCGGCATCTCCTCGCCGGTGAGTCACCCCCGGCCGAACTCGACAACCTGGTCGCTGCGGCATGCCGCTGCCTGCTCGCCGACGAGACGGGGTCACAAAGAAGTTGATCACCGGATCATCAGCGTGTCGTTTGCCGCAGTCTGGATGCAGACTGCGGCAAACGGGCCTGGAATCACCGCGGTCTGCATCCAGACTGCGGTTACGGCGGCGGGCGGGTGCTAGCTAGGTGAGCTGATCCAGGCACTACCGGTCAGCGAGGTTTCGGATCCGTTCGATGAGCCGGACCCGCTCAGCAGCCGTACCGGCCACAGGGGTCACGTTCAGCGTGGTGACGCCCGACGCTCGCAGCGCCTCCAGCCGTTCACTGACGTACCCGGCGGGACCGATCAGCGAACTGCCGCGGACCAGCTCGTCGGGTACTGCCGCGGCCGCGTCGTCCTTCTTGCCCGCCAGGTAACAGTCCTGGATCACGTCGGCCTCGGCCTTGAACCCGTAGCGGCAGGCCAGGTCATGGTAGAAATTGCGGCCCTTCGCGCCCATGCCGCCGATGTAGAGCGCCAGCATCGGCCGGATGGCGTCGAGCAGCCCGGTAGCGGTGTGCTCGTCCTCGGTGATGGCTAGCGGGCTGCTGACCACGACGTCGAGGTCTCCCAGCGACGGGTCCCGCTTGGCACTGCCCGCGGCCAGCGGATCGGCCCATACCTCGGCGGCCCGCTCCGGTAGGTACAGGTTCGGCTGCCAGCCCTCAGCGATCTCCGCGGCCATCGCCACGTTCTTCGGCCCGATCGCTGCGATGATAATCGGGATCCGCTCCCGCACCGGGTGGTTGATCAGCTTCAGCGGCTTGCCCAACCCAGTACCTCCGCGCTGGACGGACAGCGGGATCTGGTAGTGCCTGCCCTGATAGTCCAGCCGCTCGCGACGCCACACCCTGCGACAGATCTCCACCAGCTCCCGGGTCCGAGCCAGCGGTGCGGTGTATGCCACCCCGTGGAAGCCCTCGATCACCTGGGGACCCGAAGCGCCGATGCCCAGGGTGAACCGTCCGCCGGAGATGTAGTCCAGCCCTGCCGCGGTCATCGCCGTCAGCGTTGGGGTGCGAGTGTAGATCTGCAGGATTCCCGACGCGATCTCCACCCGCTCGGTGCGCGCAGCGATGAATCCCAGCTGGCTGACCGCGTCGAAGCTGTAGGCCTCCGGTACGAACACGATGTCGAGCCCGGCCTTCTCGTAGTCGGCCAGCTCCGCGACGGTCTCGGCGAAGCCACCGCTGTAGCTCAAGAACGTCCCGATGCGCACCGTTCTCCTCCTCTCCCAAACTCGCTCAAAGGCGACCTGCGCCAAGCCATCACTGTCGACGAGGCGCGCTCGCTGATCGCGTCGGGCGCCGCGATACTCGTGGACGTCCGCGAGCAACATGAATGGGACGCCGGCCACGCCCCGGAGGCCGTGCACATGCCGATCGGCGACCTCGATGCCGCCGCGTTGGCACCCGATACGCAGATCCTCACCACTTGCCGTTCCGGCGGTCGGGGAGCGCGGGCGGCCGCAGCGTTGCGTGCGGCGGGGTTGCCGGCTCGCGACCTGGCCGGCGGGATGCGCGGCTGGCGGGACGCCGACCTACCGCTGGAGTCGTCCGACGGCACGCCAGGCACGGTGTCTTGAGTCAGTTACGAGCGTAGCCGCGGCCGCAGGTCGTCGGCTGCGATGTCCAGGCCGTCGCCCTCGATCCGGCCGGCGAGCCGACGGGCGTGGGCGGCGAGGCCTGCGATATCCAGTCCGTGTGGGGGCTCGGCAGCGTAGGGATCGATGCGGTCTGCGCCGCGACGCAGCAACGCCGCGGCCCCCTTCGGGTTGCCCCGCTGCGCGTGGGTCAAGCCGACCGCGAGCTGCGCCAGGCCCTGCCACAGCTCGCGGTCCCGTCCCGAAGTCGCCTTCCACACTCCCTCGAACACCTCGTGGGCGTGGAAGGGATAGCCATCATCGATCAACCGCTGAGCTTGACGGACCGCGTCGTCCGGGCTGAGCACCACGTCCTCGGGAACCCGGTCAACCCCCTGCGTGCCGTGCGGCAGCGGTCGGCCCTGGGCGTCTCGGGGACGGGCGTTGCGGGCCCGTCCGCTGGGGTCCCGATCCCGGCTGTCCATTCGTGCATGATGGCCTGCGATGCGCCCCTGGGGTAAGAATCTCAACCAGGCGCGGGCAGGATAGGTGCATGGACCACCACGGCCGCCGCGAGTACACCGACCGGGTCCGGCTGGGTGGCTCCGCGCTGCCCGTCATCAGCCCGGCCCGACTCTACGTCTGCGGGATCACTCCCTACGACGTGACCCATCTCGGGCACGCCAGCACGTTCGTCTGGGCTGATGCGGCCGCCTCCGTGCTTCGCCTGGCCGGCGCGGAGACCGTGACCTGCCGAAATGTCACCGACGTCGACGATGTGCTGACCCGGGCCGCCACTCAGCGCGGCCGGCACTACGACGAGTTCGCACTGGAACAGGAGTACTTGTTCGGCAGGGATATGGCCGCCCTGCGGGTGCGCCGGCCCGAACACGAGCCGCGCGCGCGTCACCACGTCGGCCGTGTCGTGCAGTTGGCCTCGGCCCTGCTGACCACTGGTCACGCCTACCTGCGCGACGGTGCGGTGTACTTCCGGGGCGCCGATGTCCCGGCCAAGACCGGGCTGACAGTGGAGCGCGCCACCGAACTCGCGACCGAGTTCGGTGATCGGCTCGGCGATCTGGACCGGAACGACCCCTTCGACGTTCCGGTCTGGCGGCCGTCGGCCGACAACCAGCCCGGCTGGCCAAGCCCGTGGGGTCGCGGGCGGCCCGGCTGGCACGCGGAGTGTGCCGCCATCGCGCTGGGCGTGCTCGGCCCGGCCGTCGACATCCTGGCCGGCGGCACCGATCTGAGCTTCCCGCACCACGCCTATCAGGCCGCAATGGTCGAGGCGGCCACCGGCATCGGACCCTTCGCCCGGGGTGAGTTCCCAGTCGGCACCGTCACCATCGACGGGGCGAAGATGGCCAAGTCGACGGGCAACTTGGTGCTGGTTTCAGATCTGCTCGGCAAGCATCCCGCGACATCGGTGCGGCTGCTGCTGCTCAACCGGCCGTGGCAGAGTGCCTGGGACTTCCACCCCGGCGACATCGCTGCCCAGACCAACCAGCTTGACCGGCTGTACTCAGCGGCCGGCACAGCACGCAGCTCGCAACCCGCAGCCGACGCCGTCACCGCTGCCCTGGTCAATGACCTCGACGTCCCCGCCGCGCTCGCTATTGCCGAGGAGTCCGGTGGTGACACCGCTCGGCTGATGCTGCGTACCCTCGCCCTGGACTGACGATGACACGCACGCTGATCCTGCTCAGGCACGCGAAGTCGGCCTGGCCGGCCGACACCGCTGACGTTGCCCGGCCGCTGGCCGCACGCGGGCTCCGCGACGCCCCAGCCGTCGGTCGCTGGCTGCACGCGCAGGCCTTCAAGATCGACCAGGTGGTGTGCTCCCCCGCGGTCCGGGCCGCGCAGACCTGGGATCTTGTGGCCGTCCACTTGGACGCGATCCCCCGAGTCCGCCACGACGAGCGGCTTTACGACGCGTCGGCTCAGGATCTGCTGACCGTTATCCAGGAGCTGCCGCGCAGCGCTTCGACCGCAGTGCTGGTGGGCCACAATCCCGGGCTCGAGGACATCCTGACGCTGTTGACCGGGCTGGCCGAGCCGCTGAAGACGTCTGCCGTCGCCGTTATCACCACAGTGCTCAGCTGGGAACTGGCCCACCCCCGTTCGTGGACCGTGGCCACGCTAGCGACGCCACGCGGTTGACGACCTCGCTGCGGTCCAGCGAGCGGAACCGTACGCTCACGAGCGGCGGCTTGGGTCGATAGGGGAGGCGAGCGGGGTAGATGGCCACGTTGAGTAATGGCCGGGTAGCGGCGCGCGAAGCCCGGATCGCGGCCCGGCCGCCGGAGGTCATGTTCGCACCTCTGTCCGAGCAGCTCGCCAACGTCCGGCGCTGGAACGAGGAGCGAGGATGGGGATTGAGCGCCAGTGATCTCCACTCGGTCGACCTCACTCCCCGTGCTGGGAAAGATCCACTCGTCGTTGACCTCATCGCGGTCTATCTGCGGGATGGCGCGGAGATGGACGATGTCCAACGCACCTGTCATGAGCTGTGGACGGTGGCCGCCGCGCAGCAGCCGCACAGCTGGTCCTGGGATTGGTACTCCGACAGGTGGGAACAGCGCCGCAAACCTGTGCGGTTGATCGCCGGTCTCGTCCATCGGCCCGGCATCCGCCGGGTAACCGTCGACCTCGCGGCTCACTTCGAGCCGGGCCGCTACGTTCGCCCCAGCAGCTTGCGCGGCCCAGACTCGGCGCACGCCGAAATTCTCGCCGCAGCCGCGCATTTCCCTCGGTGGATCCGGGCCATGGACGGCAAGGACGTCCCCTACGCCTGGCTATCGGGCTACGAGTTGCTGATCCATGAACACCCGACCCCGTGGCGGCTGCCGGCGCTGAGTTGGAGCAACCTCCGCCACACGATGAGCCTTACTGCGGGATGGGCGAACCACTCGTACAGCGGGTGGGCTTCCCCCGTCTGCATCAACTGACTGTCACCCGAACGTAGCGGATTGTCATTTTTTACCTCCACCGTGGCGCAACGGGCATCTATCCTTGCGAGGTGACAGTCCCAGGGGGTATCCGCACACTGCCGGTCTGGTCCATGGCACTGGGTCTAGCGCTCACCGCCGGATGCACCGCCCCCCCAGACCAGAGCCAACCGAATCGACGGGGTCTCCGGCCCGACTGCACCCGCACTATCACGCAATCCGACGAGGTACGCCCAGCACTGGATAACGCTTCGCCAGGCAACACGTTCTGCTTCACGGGTGGTGACCTCATCGACGCTGACCTGACGATGACCAGGTCGGGCACCGCCAAGTCGCCGATCAGACTCATCGCCGACGGCGCCACCGTCCACAATGTGTATGTCAGCGCCGATCACGTCGTGATCGAGGGTTTCACCGTCACCGGCGGCGATGGAATCTTGCTTGAGGGAACCGGGATCACTGCACAGCACAACACGATCCACGACACCCAGCGCGACGGGATCGCCTGTATGCCGTGCACCGACTCGACCATCGCGTCAAACACCGTCCACCATGTCTCCACGGCCGGTATCTACATCACCGGGCAGCGGATCACGGTGACCGGCAACACGGTGACCGACACCGTGGCTCGCGATGATGGCGACGCCGATGGCATGCGCTTTTTCGGCACCGGTCACCGGATCACCGGTAACACCATTCGTGACATCTCCGAACGAGGTTATCGGGCTCCCCCGCACCCGGACTGCTTCCAAACCTACGACCACAATCCATCCACCTACGACGTCGTCATCTCGGGCAACACCTGCCAGAACGTCGACGCGCAATGTCTGATCGCCACTGACGACCAGCCCGGTAACAACGGCGCTCCCAGCAGAGCCCCGTCGATCACGTTCGTCGACAACACCTGCGCACCCAATGGTGCTCAGGCGATCAACCTACGCCGGTGGCCCAATGTTGAGATACGCCAGAACAAGTTCTCCGGCCCCAACCTGCAGCGCGCGATATTGATTATCGATGGCTCGACCGACTGCACTGTGATCGGTAACACCTCGGCAGGCAACGGGCCCATCGTGGATGTGGACGGCGCATCTCGACCAGGCTTCCGTCAGAGTGACAACAGCCCCACCTGATGGCGAACCAGATCCGTTAACGAAGTTCACCCTGTGCTGGCACAGGGTGAACTTCGTTCGCTAACGGGGTTTTAAACGCCCTGGCGGAGGACGACTTCCTGACCTTCCCTGAGGCCCGAGATGACCTGGGTACGGTCATCGCCGACAAGACCGGCCTGGAATCTTGCCTGTTGCTGCGTGCCGTTGGCATCGATGATGGTGACGGTACTTTGATCGCCACTCTTACGAACGGCCGAGTTAGGAACGGTGAGAACGTCCTGGACCTGGTTGGTTATGACCCGCGCCTGCGCGGTCAGGCCATCTTTGAGTCGCGGATCGGTCTCGTTGAGCACGACGGTGGCGTAGTAGTTGATGACGCTGGAGATGTTGCTTCCAGTGGGGGAGACGGAGACAACGGTACCGGCTCGGGTGAGATCAGGGACGGCATCGAAGGTGACATCAACTTTTTGATTCGGTGCCACCTTCGCGGCGTCGGACTCCTCGAACGGAACAACTACCTGGAAGGTATTGATATTGTCGAGAACCATGAACTGCGTACCACCGGGGCGCTGAGCGCCGGTAGCCGGGTTACCCAAGGACAAGCTGCTGTTGGACGATGTGCCGCTGAGGCCGGGGATGGGAGAGGTGGAACCCGGCGCCAATGCACTGACGCCCGAGCTGGGTTGGAGGAACTCCCCCACCACGCCGTTGATCGCTGACACCGTGCCCGCGACCGGAGCGCGCAATACGGTGTTGTCAACATCCTTCTGAGCTGCCTCGACCTGAGCCGCAGCGCTGGCCACCAACGCGACCTGCTGATCGATGTTGAACGGGCGGTCAGTGGTCGCGGCATCGAGGGTGTTCTGCGCGGTGACCACGCTTTGGCGGGCGTTCTCGATCGAGACCAACCCTTGGGTCCGGTCGACGTTTTCCTTCTGCTGATCGGCTTGCAACGCGGCCTTGTCCATCAGCACCGTGCGGCGAGCGTTGACGACCGCCTGCTGATCCGTCGGGATCCGGTTACACGCCGGGTTACCGCCGCCGCCAGGCGAACCTCCCGGAGCTGATCCACCTGACCCAGTACTGCCCGCAAACACGGGGCCTACCCGGGCGGGGTCCTCCACACCCGCCTGAGCCGGCCCCACCCCGACCGACGAATTAGGACCACCTGTACCGCCGACACCATTGGCAGGTGCGGGTGGAGTGAAGGGAATTCCTCCGGTAGCGGAACAAGAAACCTGATCGGCACGAAGCGCTTCCTGAGCCTTATCCAGCAGATAGCTGTCAAAGTCCAACTGCTTGTGCGCTTGGTCGGTTGCCGACGTATCCGCGACCAGCTCCGCGTCGACCGACTTCTGCGTCGCCTCCAAGATCTCATGCGCCTGATCCAGGGTGGCCTGGGCGCCCTGCACCGTCGGGTCGGCCACGAACTTGCCGAACAGTGCCCGCTGGGAGTTGAGCTGTCCCTGCAGTTGGTTCAAGATCTGACGGAAAGCGAAATCATCCTCCCGCGCCACTATCTGGCCCGCAGTCACCCGATCCCCGACCTTGACCACCAACTGCGTGAGCTGTGCACCTTTCGGGAAGCCCAGGTTCTGCTCCCTGATGGCAGTCAACGAGCCGGAGGCTGACACCTTCGTCACCACCGCGCCACGCTCCACCCGTCCGGTCGGCGGGGGCGGCGGCTCGCCGCCGCACCCAGCCGCCACACCGAGCACGGCAACCAGCCCTAGCGCCACCAATACTCGCGCACCCGCGCGTCGAGCTGAGGATAGCGAAGATTTGCTGGTCAGGATCATTGTCACAGCGATGTCCCCCTGTGTCTTCGGCTTCACGCTGTGCAACGCCTCAGGACGCAGGGAGTTACGCGGTCTCACGTGTGGATGCGGTTGAGTCTCGGCCGGTGGATGCGGTTGAGGCTCGGATCTACTGGTTGGCCTACTGGTACCTGAGGGCTTCGATGGGTCGCAGCCGCGCGGCGCGGTTGGCCGGATAGCCGCCGGCGACGAGTCCGATCACGAGGCTGATCGCGAACGAGAGCACCACAGACGGGATGGTCACGGCCGGAGCGAAGGTGGCGAAGGTTGGGCCAAGCGCGGGCGCGAGGACCGAGCCGAGCACCGACAGCCCAACCCCCAACCCGATGCCGATGATCCCGCCGAGGCCGGCCAGCACGAGCGACTCGATGAGGAACTGCTCGAGGATCGCCCGTCGAGTGGCACCGATCGCCTTTCGGATGCCGATCTCACGGGTTCTCTCGGTGACCGAAACCAGCATGATGTTCAGGACTCCGATAGCACCTACGAAAAGCGAGATCGCCGCGACTGCTGCCGTGAAAAGGGTGAGGACTCGGAGGATCTGGTTGAAGGTGTCGAGCCGGCTGCGCAGAGATTGCACCTCGAAATCTCTGTTCGCCGTATCCTTGATCCGGTGCCGATCGCTGAGCACCCGAATCACGTCGTTTTCAGCGGCCGGCACCGCAGACGCCTGGGTGGCCTGCGCGATGATCTGATTGACCTTGTCGCCGCCGCCGAAGATGTAGCGACGCGCTGTGTTCAGCGGCATAACCGCGACGCTGTCCCCCGGCTCGCCGACGGACTGCATCACGCCGATGACTCTGAAGGTCTGGCGGTTGATCCGGACCGTGTGGCTCAGCGCGGCCGCGGGATCCTTGCCGAAGAGGTAACTCGCCACGCTGGGTCCCAGCACCACCACTCTGGCCGTGGAGCGGACCTGAGCGTCGTCGAAGAACGATCCCGCCGACATATCCCCGTTGTTGAGGTCGAGCCAGCGGTCGGTGGAGCCGATGACGGTCGTCCGGAACCGGTAGGAGTCGGTCTCGGTCAACGCTTTGCCGGAAACGGCGGGGATCACCGCGGCGATGTCCCGGGACATCGCCGGGTCCTGCAGCGCCGCGACGTCGGCGTCGATCAGATCCTTCGGGGGGGCGCCGCCCGGTACGTTGCCGACCGACGGCACGATAGTGATCAGGTTGGCCAGTGGTTGGATTTTCTCGTTGACCGAGGACTGCACGCCATTACCGATGGCGACCAGCAGGATCACCGATGCGACGCCGATGATGATGCCGAGCATGGTCAGCACGGAGCGCAGTCGGTTGGCGCGTAGTCCGCGCAACGCTATGCGCACCGCCTCGCGCAGGTTCATGCGGTGGCCTCCGTCCGGCTCCGCTGCACCCGGTCACTCTCGATGCGCCCGTCACGCATTCGCACGACCCGCTTGGCGAACGCGGCAACCTCCTCTTCGTGCGTGATGATCACAACGGTGCGGCCGAGATCGTTCAGCGCGCCGAGTAGCCTCAAGATCTCGGCGCTGGCCGCGGTGTCGAGATTGCCAGTGGGCTCGTCGGCGAGCAGCAGCGTGGGATCGTTGATCAGCGCCCGCGCGATCGCCACCCGCTGTTGCTGACCACCGGATAACTCGTTTGGCATGTGCTTCTCCCGGTCGCCCAGACCTACCTGAGCCAGGGCCTGCCGGGCAGGATTGCGCCGGCCCCGGATCCCTGCGTAGACCAACGGAAGCTCCACATTGCGGACCGCGCTGGTCCGCGCAACCAGGTTGAATGACTGGAAGACGAACCCGATCTTGCGGCTGCGGATCTTGGCTAGCTGGTTGTCGGACAGCCGGCTGGCGTCAGTGCCGTCGAGTAGATAGCGACCGCTGGTCGGGATATCAAGACAGCCCAGGATATTCATGAGCGTGGTCTTGCCCGATCCCGATGGACCCATGATGGCGACCAGTTCGCCGTCGTCGATAGTCAAGTCGACGCCGTGGAGCGCCTGCACCTCGACCTTGCCCATCCGGTAGACTTTGGTAACGTTCTCAAGCTGGATCATGTCCACTCCCCCATCTGGATATTGATCGCGCTCGGGCCCGGTGACCGGCAGGTGGGCAGCGCACCCACCCCGTAGCGCACTACCCTGCCGGACCGGACCGCGGGGCGGGAGGGAATGTCACCCACCGTACGCGGTCCAACTCAAACGGTACCGCGTCGCGCACGTCACGGAAAGTAGGCAACGCACAAGCTTTTGGATCATCCGTGCGTTCTCAGCCGGGACGCAGCGCTGGGTGTCGAGGTTGCGAAGGTGGTCGCCGCGGCGGTTTCGACGGCACCGTTAGGGCCGGCCAGCACCATATAGTCGCCATCGTGGCGCAGCACGAAATCGAGATCGTGGCCGTGGATGGTGAGGGCGGCTTCTGGGACGACCGGGATGGCCTGCTGACCTGCCTGCGGGAGACCCCGCCACGAGTACCCGCCTACCTGGGTTACGACGCGATCGGGTCAGCGCTGTTCGAGGCGATCACCGAGCTCCCGGGCTACTACCCGACCCGGGTTGAGTTCGGGTTGCTGCAGCGCCACGCCGAGGAGATCGCCGACCTGATCGGGTACCCGCGAATAGCCGAGCTGGGCAGCGGAAGCGCGAAGAAGACCCGCCTGCTGTTGGCGGCCTGTCTCCAACGCCGTCCGACCAGCTACCTTCCGATCGACGTCAGCCGCGAGATGCTGGAGACGAGCGCGCGCGAGCTGGAGACCGAACTGCCCGGGTTGCGCGTGCAGGGGCTGTGGGGCCGGTATGAGGCGGGCCTGGGTTGGCTGCGGGACGGCAAGCCTGAGCCGGTCACAGTGGCCCTGCTCGGGAGCAACCTGGGCAATACCACGCCCGACGAGCGACATGGACTCCTCACCGAGATCGCGACCACGCTCCGGCCCGGTGACTGTTTCCTGGTGTCAGCGGACCTGCAGAAGCCGGCCGAGGTGTTGGGAGCCTGTTACAACGACCCGCTCGACCGGTCAGCCTTCGCGCAGTTCCGGCTCAACCACCTGACTCACCTCAACCGGCGCTTCGGTGCCGACTTCGCCCTGGAGTACTTCTACCCGCGGGCGCACTACGACGCCACAACCACCGCGGTCCAGGCGCATCTCTACGCAACTGAGGACCAGTCCGTGGTACTGCGCGAGCTCGACCTCGAACTGGTCCTCCGGCGCGGTGACTCGCTGAACGCGGGCTTCTCCTACAAATTCCACCGCCCCCAATTCGTGGCGGACGTCTCCGCGCGGGGTTTCGACCTGAGCGCGCAGTGGATCGACCCGGTGTGGCAGTACGGCATCTTTCTGTTCGTCCGCTCGGTCTGAACGTTGCCGGAAAGTGAACACGGCGTTTATTCCAGTCACGCTCCGGGTACCCGGACGGTTGTGCTGCTGCTGCGGCCCCCTGGGGTGTATCGAGCCGATAGCGACACCGCTCTATTGATCGACGTCTTGCGGGAAGGCGGCTACGCGGCCGGTTGTCGTGTCCTGGACATCGGGACCGGCACGGGCGCGCTGGCACTGGCCTCCGCCCGGGCAGGCGCCGCGTCGGTGACCGCGGTGGACCTTTCGCTGCGCTCGGTTGCGGCCGCGTGGCTCAACAGCCGCCTGCACCGCCTTCCGTTGACCGTCCGGCGCGGCGACCTGTTTGGACCCGTGACCGGCCAACGTTTCGACCTCATCCTGGCCAACCCGCCTTACGTCCCGACGGCTACCGACGTCCTGCGCCGGCACCGGATCACCCGCTGCTGGGACGGGGGCCTCGACGGACGCGCCCTGCTGGACCGCATCTGCGCCGAAGGACCTGCCCTGCTCGCCCCCGGTGGCGTGATGCTGCTCGTCCACTCCGCCGTCTGCGACGACCAGATCACCCTCAACCGGCTCGCCGGCGCCGGCCTGCACGCTGAGGTCCTCACCCGGTGCACAGTGCCCTTCGGTCCCGTCATGCGGGTCCGCGCCGCCATGCTCGAAGCTCGCGGACTGGTCGAACCCGGGCAACGCGAGGAGGAACTAGTAGTCATCGGAGCCCGAGATGCCTCCTGACATGCCCCCGAACATGCCCCCGAACATGCCTCCTGGCATGCCTCCGAACATGACCACTGAGCCAATCCGACGCCGAATCGCCCTGACTGATGACGGCCCCATCCTGGTGCACGGACCCATTGAGGTCGTCCTCACTGACGGCAAGACGGTGATCTCCGATCGGGCAGTCACCGCGCTATGCACCTGCCTGCGCAGCAGCCGCTATCCGATCTGCGACACCAGCCACCGGCGACGGGTGCGCAACGGCACCGCACGCGGCAGCGGTTCCGGTATGGATCGCGGGGGACGCGGATGCTGAGCAGCGCCTCACCACGACCTGTCACGGCGCCCGCCCTTCCGGCGCCTCGGGGACCGCTGTCCAGCGCCGTGCTCGCCACCCTGCGCGGTACTTCCGGGGCGCCCAACGCCGCTGAGACAGCGCCGGGGGCTGTCGGGCAGGCCGATCCGTACGGCGAAGACCTGCAGTTGGCGCTGTACTGCTGCTATGAGCTGCATTACCGGGGATTCGCTGGAGTCTGCGACGATCTGGAGTGGGATCCGGGACTGCTCGGACTGCGCCGGCATCTGGAGCAGGTCTTCCTCGCCGCGCTACGGGCCGAGGTCGCGGGCGGAACAGACGTCGCCGCCGAGGTCGGCACTCTGCTGGTGGAGCCGGTGGACGCCGCGGGCGTCTCGCACCACCTGCGCCACGCCGGGCAGCTCTGGCAGCTACGCGAGTACGTCGTGCAGCGCTCGCTCTACCACCTCAAGGAGGCCGACCCGCAGGCGTGGGTCATCCCCCGGCTGAGCGGGCCGGCCAAGGTGGCATTGGTCTCCGTAGAGCACGATGAGTACGGTTCAGGCAACCCGGACCGGATGCACGCCCGACTCTTCGCTGACATGATGACCGAGCTCGGATTGTGTGCCGAGTACGGCGCCTATCTCGACGCCGCCCAGGCCACCGCCCTGGCGGAGGTCAACTTCATGTCGCTGTGCGGATTGCACCGAAAGCTGCGCGGGGGGCTGATCGGGCAACTGGTCACTGCTGAGCTGACCTCCTCGCCCGCCTCGGACCGACTGGTCCGAGGCATGCGCCGGCTGGGCTGCGGACCCCGAGCGATCGAGTTCTACGCCGAACATATCGAGGCGGACGCAGTACATGAGCAGTTGATCCGCCACGGCGTGATCGCGCCACTGCTGGCCGCCGAACCTGAGCTCGCTCGCGACGTTGTGTTCGGCATCCAAGCCAGCACCCTGCTGGCCGACCGCTTTGCCGACCTGCTCCTGAGTCGATGGGCCCAGCGCCAGACCACGTTGCGCAATCCCGTCGGCTGAGCTCTCACAACGTCGTTGATCTGACGACTCGGGAATCGATTTTGTTGCCAACGACACCTCTGGGAGCCATAATAGGCGTACGCATGGTGACTCTTAGCGATCAGGACGAATACCCCCTTGGTGGTGCACTCACCCTATGACACCAAGCCCCTTATTCATGGAAACACCCCCAAAGGAGCTGCGTTATGCATTCTCACTATATGCGTCGCTATGTGGGACCGATCCTTTCCACCTGTGTGATCCTGACGCTTCTCGCCGGGTGCGGTAACGGTCAAACGAGCAAGGGTGGCACGTTCTTCGGTCCGCCCCAAAGCATTGGAGACGGTACGACCAAAACCTATGTAACGCTCGACGATTCCGGCAAGCCGACCGAGGTCGGCATCCGGATGTCGGCGGCATCGCTGGACGGACTTCCGGCGGAAGACGCCGTTCCTCCCCGGATGCTGATGCTCGACCTACCGAAACAGGCCTCATCGACGGTCTTCGATCATCTTATGCTCAATTGGAACAGTCACGGACATGAGCCGACGGTACTATTCGGCAAGCCGCACTTCGACATGCACTTCTACATGGTCGACTCCGCAGCGGTGGCGAAGATCGATCCGAGCAGCCCGGACTTCGCGGCGCAGGCCGCGCACCTGCCCGATGCGAAGTATGTTCCGGCGGGTTACGTCCCGCCTCCCGGTCCAGCAGCCGAGAGCGCGGTACCCGACATGGGGCTGCACTGGACTGACAGCACGGAAGGAATCGTGCCGGGCAAGTACGACTTCACGCAGATCCTGATCAACGGGTCGTGGGACGGCACCTATACGTTTATCGAACCAATGATGACGCGTGAATGGATGCTGACGAAGCAGGCCATTCAGGAGAACATCAAGCAGCCGCAGGCCTACCAGCGCAGCGGATACTTTCCGACGACATACAGCGTCCATTACGACAATCAGGCGAAGGAGTACTCGATCTCGCTGGGCGGCATGATGATGCGCCAGGCATCGTGAATCCGAGTCGTGTTGCGGCGCAGCCCCGAAGTGATCGGCGCGGCTAAGGTGCGGGAGTGCTGAGCCCCGGTAATGACTCCTACCTCCGCTATCCCACGCTGCACGGCGACCTGGTGGGCTTCATCGCCCAGGACGACGTGTGGCTCGCCCCGCTGGAAGGTGGTCGGCCGTGGCAGCTGACCTGCGACAATGTCCCGACCAAGGACTTGCGCTTCGCTCCCGATGGTGAGCACCTGGCTCACCTCAGCCAGCGCGATGGAGTACCCGAACTGCACGTCGTAGCTACCGCGGGCGGGCCGTCGGTGCGAACGACATGGTGGGGCGACTCCCACGCCCGCGTGCTGGGCTGGGCCGACGCCCGCCGGGTGCACGTGGCATCCGCCGTGCGTGAGCCGTTACGCCACCGCACGTGGGCTCGGGTTGTGCCGCTGGACGGTGGACCTGCGCAGCGCCTGCCGTACGGTCCGGTCACCGCACTAAACGTCGCGGCGCACGGCGGAGTGGTGCTCGGCACCGGGTTCGGCGGGCGTCGGCGCGACCACGCGATGTGGAAGCGCTATCGCGGTGGTACTGCTGGGCGGCTGTGGATCGACCGCGACGGCTCGGGCAGCTTCGTCCGGTTGCTGCCGGAGCTGAACGGCCAGCTCACCGAACCCATGTGGGTGGGCGGGCGGGTGGCGTTCCTGTCCGACCACGAGGGCGTGGGCAACGTGTACTCCGTGCTGCCGGATGGCTCCGACCTGCGCAGGCACACCGACCACGACGACTACTACGCCCGGCATGCCACCACCGACGGCGGGCGGGTGGTGTATGCCGCCGCCGGCGAGCTCTGGTTGCTCAACGATCTCGCCGCCGACTCCCAGCCGCGACAGCTGGAGCTGCGCACCGGGGGACCCCGTGCGGCCGGCATTGCGGCCCTGGTTCCTGTGGGCAAACACCTGGGCGATGTCGCCGTCGACCGCACCGGCCGGGCGAGCGCGGTGGAGGTGCGGGGCAGCGTGCAGTGGGTGACGCACGCAGACGGTCCCGTGCGCACCCTCGCTCCCGGCTCGGGTGTGCGTGCCTGGCTGCCCCGGCTGCTAGGCGAGGAGGTGGCGTGGATCAGCGACGCCGAGGGTGAGGAGGCGCTGGTCGTGTCCGCTCGAGACGGCGCAGCCGGGCGCACCCTGGCAGCGGGTCGGTTGGGCCGGGTGACGGACCTCGCGGCCGCACCGGATGGCAGCCGGCTCGCGGTGGCCGCGCACGACGGCCGAGTGCTGCTGGTCGACCCTGCTACCGGCGGGGACACCGAGCTGGCCCGCTCGGAGTACGGCGAGGCGGCGGACTTGGTGTTCTCCCCTGACTCCCGGTGGCTGGCGTGGACGCACCGCGGCCCGCACTCGCTGTGCCAGATCAAGCTGGCGCGGCTGTCCGACGGCACCGTGGTCGATGCCACCGCGCTGCGCTTCGTCGACTTCGCGCCCACGTTCACCCTGGACGGCCGTCACCTGGCGTTCCTGTCCACCCGCACCTTCGACCCCGTGTACGACTCGCAGGTCTTCGACCTTTCGTTCTGCGCCGGCACTCGTCCGCAGCTGCTGCCACTGGCGGCCGGCACGCCGTCGCCGTTCGCCCCCACGGTGCAGGGTCGCGCCAGCTCACCCGGCGAGGACAGCCAAGACGTCGAGGAGGTGACAGTGGTGGTGGACCTCGACGGGCTAGCCGAGCGGGTCGTACCAGTACCGGTGCCCGCGGCACGGTACTCCTCGCTGATCGCTACCAAGGGCGGTCTTGTGTGGCGGCGCAAGCCGTTGCACGGTGTGCTCGGCGACGACCTCGCCACCTCCGACGCCGATGCCCCGCGGCCGGTGCTGGAGCGACTGAACCTGTCCACCGGCACCTCGACCGTGCTCGCCGAGGGCGTCGACGACGTCTGGGTCAGCGGCGACGGTACGCGCCTGGTGATCCGCGACCGGCAGGACCTGCGGGTGCTGCCGTCCGGAGCCCCGGCCGCCAAGGACGCCGAGCGCGGCGACCCGTCGGCAGCACTCGACGTCGATCTGTCGCGGGTCCGCGTGCAGGTGAGGCCGGTCGCGGAGTGGCGGCAGATGTTCGACGAGGCCGGGCGCATGATGCGCGACGACTTCTGGGTGGCCGACATGGCCGGCAACGACTGGCCTGCGCTGTTGGCCCGCTACCGGCCGCTGCTGGAGCGGATCGCCACCCGCGACGACCTCTCCGACCTGCTCTGGGAGGTGCAGGCCGAGCTGGGCACATCGCACGCCTACGAGTCACCCCCCGGGAACCCGACGCGGGCCGCGCGGCGGCTGGGCCACCTGGGCGTCGACTTCGAACGCGGCGACGACGGGCTCTGGCGGATCACCAGGGTGCTATCCGGGGAGAGCTCCGCGGGGGCCGGCCGCTCTCCCTTGCGCGCACCCGGTGCCGCAGTGCAGTCCGGGGAGGCGCTGGTCGAGATCGACGGGCGCGCCGTCGACGCGGTGACCGGCCCCTGGCCGCTACTGGTGGGCACCGCGGGCAAGCCCATCGAGCTGCGGCTGCGGGCGGTCGGCTCCGACGACGAACGCACCGTCGTCGCGGTCCCGGTGGCTGACGAGATGCCGCTGCGCTACCACGACTGGGTGGCCGACCGCCGCGCAGCGGTGCACCGGGCCACCGAGGGCAGGGTCGGCTACCTGCACGTGCCGGACATGATGGCGCCGGGTTGGGCACAGCTACACCGCGACCTGCACACCGAGATGTCGCGCGAGGCGGTCGTGCTCGATGTCCGCAGCAACGGCGGCGGGCACACTTCGCAGCTGGTGGTGGAGAAGCTGGCCCGCGAGCTCACCGGATGGTTTGTGCCCCGTGGCAAGGCCCCCTACACCTACCCCAGGGACGTGCGCCGGGGCCCGCTGGTCACCGTCACCGACGAGAACGCCGGCTCCGACGGCGACATCGTCACCGCGATGATCCAAGAACGCGGCCTCGGCCCGGTGGTGGGCATGCGCAGCTGGGGTGGCGTGGTAGGCATCGGGCCCAGCACCAAGCTGGTGGACGGCTCCACCGTGACCCAGCCCCGCTTCGCCATGTGGATCGTGAACAGGCGCTGGTCGGTGGAAAACCACGGGGTGGACCCGGACGTGGAGGTGCCTGTGCCGCCGCAGGCCTGGGCCCAGGGCCTGGACCCGCAGCTGGACACCGCAGTAGAGCTGGCCCTAGCGGCCTTGGCACAAACCCCCGCGGCGACCGCGCCGACCACCGACGACCGCCCGTCGACCTCGGCCCCGCCCTTGCCGCCCCGGCCCTGATCAGCGCTATGTAGCGTATCTTCATCGGCTGTGCAACCCACACCGGCGCCGCGCTCACTGCCGGACTGCCCATTGCCGGCAGTGGTGGTCAACCCGATCCACGTCGCGGACCTGGCGCAGTTGCACACCCAGATCACCATGGTGTGCTTGGAGCTGGGGTGGAAGCCGCCGCTGTGGCTGCAGACCACCGCCGAGGATCCCGGTGGCGGTCAGACCAGAATGGCGCTGGCCGCCGGCGCCGATATGGTGCTTGCCTGCGGCGGAGATGGCACCGTCCGTCACGTGGCCCAGGTGCTCGCCGGATCAGACACCCCACTGGGCCTGGTGCCCGCAGGTACGGCCAACCTGCTGGCCCGCAACCTCGCCATTGCGCTGGACGACCCGGCCAAAGCCACCCGGATAGCGTTGTCCGGGGAAAATCGCGCGGTCGATGTCGGTCGGGTGTTCATCGACGACCGCGCCGAAGAACACGTGTTCTTGGTAATGGCCGGGGTGGGCTTCGATGCGGCGATCATGGCCGGCGCGCCCCACTCGTTGAAGATCCGGCTAGGCTCGCTGGCGTATTTCGTCTCCGGAGCGCTCGCGCTGAAGGGTCCGCGCTTCCCGATCACCCTCGCCGTGGATGGCCGGCTCGATCCGCCCCATCGAGTCCGCACAGTGGTGGTCGGCAACTGCGGCAAGCTACTCGCCGGGCTGGTGTTGATGCCTGCGGCCAAGGTGGACGACGGGCTGCTGGATGTGGTGACCCTCGGGCCGAGGGACATCTTCGGATGGCTGGCGGTGACCGCGCGGGTGTTGGCCCGCCGCCGCCGTGGCCACCCGATAGTGCAGCACTGGCAAGGCCGCACCGTCATCATCAGCGCGGAGAGTCCACAGCACGCCCAACTCGACGGCGACCCGATGGGTGAAGTACTGGGGATGCGGATGCGCATCGACCCCGGCGCCCTGCTGGTGCGCGTCCAGCCCTCGGCCATGACCTAGTCAGGTATCGCGGGCAGCTCGCGTACCGATTATCTCGGGCACACGTATTTCGGGGGGTCGCTCGGCTCTCTTACTACCGTCCGCGGAAACGCCGAAGGACAGGAGCGATCATGACGACACCGTCCTCCCTCGCGCGTCGCTGCCCGAGAACCACGTCGCGGTGCAGCTACAATCGTCCCTCCGCGCCCTCTCCGCATTGGGGGCAGTGAGCGCGCTCGCATACGCGGCGCTGCTCGGCTGGCGCACCAACGCAAACGGCGTTGTCACCGCGGCCGCCTTCGCCATCGGCTTCCTTTTCGCCACCTTCGCGCTTGCGGGCGTCGTCCCAGCGAATATCAAGATCGGCGACGTCGAAGTCAAGCTGCAACAGGCCCGGGAAAGCGGCGCTGACGAGGGTCGAGTCGAGGGACTCGCCGCTGGTGCCGCCATAAGCAAAGGCATCGCAGCCGGTGAGCTTGGGGTTGATCAGGTCCAGGGCAGCCCTGCACGCTGCCCTGACAAGCCCGAAATCACTACAGGTCGACGGCATCAACCTGCCCGTCGCACGACTCACATCGTCCGCGGCCGAAGCGAAGATTCAGACGGTGGCAGATGCCCTGACCGCGGTGGCCAAGCAGCCCACGGCGTGGCTGACCGACCTTACCTGCCCCGAACCGCAGAGCTGTTGGACATTAGCCGCGCCACGCGCCTATCGGTACGCCGAAGCCAGTCATCCTCGGCGGCCTACCCGGCGTCAGCGCGGATGCTTCGTTACCGAATCCGTTACCCCTGGGCGCGAAACAGGCCCGACCTCCAACGAGGCCAGGCCTGTTCCAGTGGTAGCGGGGGTAGGATTCGAACCTACGACCTCTGGGTTATGAGTGGGCACGCAGCCGTCTCACACCGTCCCACCCACACCACCGACGTCCCACGTGACCAGCCGACCGGCGACGCAGCCGTCTCAACACTTCCACCCAGTACCACCACATGGCATAGCGTCCTGGTCACAAATCTGGTCACCGAGCCCACCAAAGTTGAGAGCACGCGACCGTCCAAGCCCCAGCCCGGTACGAGGGACCACGGAGTCGCACGCCCGTGGCGTTCCCTATCGCTCACCATCTGCGGAAGTCCTTGCGGGACGCTCGCTTTCAAAGTCCGAGAGCAACCGACCAGCGGCGACCGTCAGAGCACTGGTCGGTTTCTCGCTGGCAGCGGCGTGATTGCCGGGCGCAGCCGTCCTGGCGCTGGATCAGCAACTGCGGTGACCACGAGCAGCACCGCCGCACATCCCACGATAAGAACGATCCGAGCCCTGACCGACAACAGCCGTACCCGCGATTCCCCCCGCAAGGCAGTATCGCCATTGAGCCCACCGGATGTGTGGCTTCCACGGCAAACCGGCCTGTGAGGGAGCCAGTGCTCCGACGAGTGAGCAAACAGCTGACGTGCCTACGCTGCGACGACGTCGTTGCCGACGCGGTCTACCGACCGTGGATTGGCAGCCTCACCAGCACCTCGACCGAGGGCCACCAGATAACGGTGTCGGCGAGCCGGCGGCTCCGTGATCAGGATCCGTCGCTCCCCGCGCCGCCCGCACCCCCGGGCCCTCCAGCTCCTCCGCTGCCGCCGGCCTGACCTGGTTGACCCGGCCCGCCGGGCTGACCGGCCTGACCTGGTTGACCCGGCCCGCCGGGCTGACCGGCCTGACCTGGTTGACCGGGGTGGCCGGATTGGGGGGCCGGGTTTTGCTGTTGGCTCGGTGGGTGGGGGGATTGGGTTTGACACGCTGCGGACACCGCGATGGCCGCCAGGGCTGCGGCGATTACTACGGTGGCTGCCCCCCTGCGGCGCCGCTGCGTGAGTCCCTGGGTGGCGTGGTGGGTCGGGATGGTCGCGCTGTTGGCGGTTGGTGTCCTGCGCCTGCTCGGTTCCTTGACAAAAAATCGGTGGAGTGGACCGTTTGGTGGTGGTGTCGTTGTGGGTGTTTGTTTCGTGGTTTGCATGGTGACGTACCGTCTCCTGCGAGTCTGGCGGCGTTGAGTGCCTGTGCGGCTGTGGCAGCGTGGGGCACCGCCGTGGGTTTCCTCTTATTGATACACGTTGGTGATGTATCGGTGGCTACTCGTGTGGTGGGGGTGACCTAGTGGGGAGCGGACCGTGTCCGGTCCGCTCCCCACTAGGTTTGTTTCTTCCCTCAGCCAGGATCCGATCTGAGGGTGATTTCCGGGCAATCGTGAGATTGCGGAGGGGGAGTCATTTAGCGGCCGTTGCCGCCTGCTCCGCCGGTGCCGCCTGCGCCGCCTGTGCCGCCTGCGCCGCCAGCGCCCGGGTTACCGCCGGAGCCGCCGGAGCCGCCGGCCTTGCCGGATGTGCCGGGGCCTTTCAGGCCCGAGCCGCCTGCGGCGCCGTTGCCGCCGTTGCCGCC
>JALYTS010000227.1 GCA_030854185.1 Actinomycetota bacterium
ATGCGGGCCCCAGCCCGCATCGCCACTCACGGGCACCTGCGCCTGCGGGGGGCCCCTGGTCGAGCTGAGTGAGGTCAGCAGTACGACTACCGACTAGCGCGATGGGCGCCGGCAAGGCGCTGGAGGCGATCACCACGACCACGGTTGCCAGTCCCGCCCCGACGGCGCTGCGGCGCTACGAGATCCTCGTCGGCGGGATGACGTGCGCCGCGTGTGCCGCACGCGTGGAGCGCAAGCTGAACAAGCTCGACGGCGTCACGGCCACGGTCAACTACGCGACCGAGCGGGCGCGAGTGCAGTGCCCCATCGACACCGACCCTCGCCAGTTGGTGGAGTTGGTGCAGCACGCGGGATACACGGCTCGCCGGGTCGACGACGTCCCCGCGGTCAATGACGACGTTGGGCACGCCCTACGCGTCGCCGACCTGCGCCGGCGGCTGGCCGTGGCCGCCGTGCTCGCCGTGCCGATCTGCGACCTCTCACTGGCCCTGTCGCTGTTCCCCGAACTCCGGTTCACGGGTTGGCAGTGGGTCTGCCTGGCGCTGGCCGCCCCGGTCGTCGGCTGGTGCGCGCTGCCGTTTCACCGCGCCGCTATCGCCGGTGCGCGACACGGCACGTCGTCGATGGACACCCTGGTTTCGGTCGGTGTGCTGGCCGCCTCCGGCTGGTCGCTGTGGGTCATGCTGGCCGGTGGCGCGGTCACGCCGGGCCTCGGCCAGGGCCTGTCCGTGCTCGCCGGCAGCGATCACGCCCTGTACCTCGACGTGGCCGCGGGCGTCACCACCTTCCTGCTGGCCGGGCGTTACTTCGAGGCGCGGGCCAAGCGGTCCGCCGGCGCGGCGATGCGGTCTCTACTCGCGTTGGGCGCCAAGGACGTCGAGGTGCTTCGCGCCGGCGTGCCCTGCCGCGTCCCGATCTCCGAGCTGGTCGTCGGCGACCTGTTCACCGCGCGGCCGGGCGAGAAGATCGCCACCGACGCGATCGTCGAGCAGGGCCGGTCGGCGCTGGACATCAGCATGGTCACCGGCGAACCGGTGCCCCGCGAGGTGGTCGCGGGCGACGAGGTGGTCGGCGGCGCGGTCAACACCAGCGGGCGGCTGGTGCTACGAGCCACCCTGGTGGGCTTGGACACCCAACTCGCCCGGATGGCCCGGCTGGTGCAACGCGCCCAGGAGGGAAAGGCCGGAGCGCAACGCTTGGCGGACCGGGTCGCGGCGGTGTTCGTCCCGGCCGTGCTGCTGCTCGCCCTCGTCACGTTGGTCGGGTGGCTCCTCGCCGACCGGCCTACCGGCCTCGCGATCACCGCAGCGGTCGCCGTGCTCGTGGTGGCCTGCCCCTGCGCGCTGGGCCTGGCCACGCCGACCGCGCTGCTGGTCGGCACCGGCCGTGGAGCCCAGCTGGGCATCTTCATCAAGGGTCCGCAGGCTCTGGAATCCACCCGGAACGTGGACACCGTCGTGCTGGACAAGACCGGAACCCTGACCGAGGGGCGCATGCGCCTGGTCGACGTGCGCCCCGCAGCGGGAGTGGAGCGCTCCCGGCTGCTCGCGATGGCCGGTGCCGTCGAGGCTGCCTCCGAGCATCCCATCGCGGTGGCGGTGACCTCGGCCGCCACCGCGGAGATCGGTTCACTACCCACGGTCACCGACTTCGAGGCGCTGCCCGGCCTCGGCGCCCGCGGTGAGGTGGACGGGTTCGCGGTGCTGGTCGGTCGCCCCTGGTTGCTGACCAAGCACGGTCTGCACGTGCCGGACGAGCTCGAATCCGATCGGCTCGCGCTGGAAGAACATGGCGCCACCGTGGTGCTGGTCGGGTGGGACGGCGCCGCGCAGGGCCTGCTCGCGGTCGCCGACACCGTGCGGGCCAGCAGCGCGGCCGCGGTCACCGCACTGCGCCGGCTGGGGCTGCACCCCGTTCTGTTGACCGGGGACAACGCCCGCACCGCCGCCGCCGTCGCGGCCGAGGTCGGCATCGACGACGTGGTCGCCGAGACCCTGCCGGAGGGCAAGGCCGACGTCGTGCGCCGGTTGCAACAGCGGGGCCACCGGGTCGCCGTGGTCGGCGACGGGGTCAACGACGCAGCCGCGCTGGCCGTCGCCGATCTGGGCATGGCGCTCGGGCACGGTACCGACGCCGCCATCGAGGCCGCCGACATCGTGCTTTCCCGTGAGGACCTGATGGTCGTTCCCGAGGCGGTGGAACTCGCCCGGCGGACCCACCGCACGATCCGGTGGAACCTGGTGTGGGCGTTCGGCTACAACGTCGCCGCCCTGCCCTTGGCGGTGACCGGGCTGCTCAGCCCGCTGGTCGCGGGCGCGGCGATGTCGCTGTCGTCGGTGTTCGTGGTTTCGCACAGCCTGCGCCTGCGCCACTTCCGCCCCACGGGCGCACCGGCTGCCGCGACTGTCACACCACTCCCAGCAGTCCCAGGAAAAGGTTCATGGGTCTGTTGAGTACGTGCCACCCCACGGCAACCTCCGGCGCAAAGTTGCCACCGGTGGCACCTCCGCGCGATGCCATAGTCCTTCCGCCGAGGTAAACCACCACGACCTGGGCTGCGGATGCCGCTGGAGAGGCGCGCCGCTGGGCACAGGGGGCGCGATTAGCATGCAAATGGATCAGCTCGGACTTGGAGGCGATTACCACGACCACGGTTGCGGTGCAGTGCCGCGCCGGCACCGGCCTGCGGCCGCCGGCATGACCGAGCGGCTGGTGCACGGCCGATCGGCGCGAGTGTGGCCAGCGCTGGCGCTGGGC
>JALYTS010000148.1 GCA_030854185.1 Actinomycetota bacterium
GGCTATAGCCCGCATCGCCACTCACGGGGCGTTACCCACCCCAGTTACCCACTGGGGTGGGTAACGCCACGACGGCACCGACCACCGTAATGGTGACCAGGCTGCCCGGTGGGGGGTTGGTCGTGGTGGTCCGGGCCAGGACCTGGAGTTCCGCGGTAGGCGTGCCGGTGGTCGGTGCGCTGGCCAACACGGCGAGGGTGATCGTGGTGTCGTGGCCGTGGTAGTCGCGGTGCAGGACCCGGCCGGTGACAGCGTCCGCGGGGTCGCGGGAGGTGGCTGGTCGTAGCTGGAGTTGCTCGGGTCGGACCATGATGAGCGCCGCGGCCGGGAGTCGGGGGACGTCGGGCCGCAGCGGGTGCTCGCCCAGCGGGCTGCGCGCGGTGCTGCCCAGCACGTGGCCGGCCAGCAGGTTGGTTTCGCCGACGAAGCGGGCCACGTCGGCATCGACGGGTTGCTGGTAGAGGGTGGCCGGGTCGGCGGCTTGGACGATGCGCCCGTCGCGCAGGACCGCGACGAGCTCTGCCATGGACAGGGCTTCGTCCTGGTCGTGGGTGACCAGCACCGCGGTGGTGCCGCTGCGGCGCAGCGCGGTGGCGACGTCGGTGCGCAGCTGGGCGCGCAGCCCGGCGTCGAGGGCGGAGAATGGTTCGTCGAGGAGCACCAGCTGCGGGGCCGGGGCGAGCGCACGGGCCAGGGCGACCCGTTGTTGCTGGCCGCCGGAGAGCTTGTGCGGTGGGCGATCGCCGAGCCCGGGGAGACCGACCAGTTCGAGCAGCTCGGCCACCCGGTGGCAGCGCGCTGCGCGGGGCAGCCCGAAACCGATGTTGGCCGCCACCGACAGATGCGGGAACAGCCCGCCCTCCTGTGGCACGTAGCCGATTTGGCGGTGTTCGGGGGCCAGCGGGCGATGACCGTCGTCGACGGTCCGGCCGTGCAGGGCAATGGTGCCGGCGTCGGTGTGCTCGAACCCGGCGAGCAACCGCAGCAGGGTGGTCTTGCCGCAACCCGACGCGCCGAGTACGGCGGTGATGGTGCCGGCAGGGACGTCCAGGTCGAGACCACCGAGCACCGGGTGGGCGCCGTAGGCCTTGGTTACCCCGCGCAGCTGCACCGCGGCCGGCGGGGCATGCGGGTCGGACGGGTCGGACGGGTCGGACGGGTCGGACGCCGGAGGCCCGTCGGAGTGCGGGATGAACCGGGTGATGCCGGGGTGGGTCATAACACCGGTCTCCTAGGTTGCGGTGGTGGACAGGGAATCGATGCGGCGGGTCAGCAGGTAGGTCGGCAACGCGGACACCGCGACCATGAGTGCGGCGTACGGTGCGGCTGCGCCGTAGGCCAGGCCGCTGGTGTAGACCCAGAACTGGGTCGCCAGGGTCTGCAGGCCGGTGGGGCGCAGCAATAGGGTGGCGGTCAGCTCGGTGGTGGTGGACAGGAACACCAACGCCGCCGCGGCGGCCAACCCCGGCCCGAGCAGCGGAAGCGTGACCCGCACCAACACGATCATCGGGGGCCGGCCGAGGCTGCGGCCCATCTCGGCCAGTCCCGGGGGGATCTGGGTCAACGTGGCGCGCAGGGCGATCAAAGCCAGCGGCAGGAATAGCACCGCGTAGGCGAGCACCAGCAGCGGGGCGCTCTGGTAGACGATCGGCACGTAGTGCAGCGCGAAGAACACCAGCGCCAGCGCCACCACCACCCCGGGCAGGGCTCTGGCCAGGTAGGTGCTGCGCTCGAGCAGGACAGTGAGCCGGGCGCGGTGGCGGACCGCGAGCAGCGCCACCGGCAGCGCCAGCAGCGTGGTCACCGCCGCGGCCGCCGCCCCGAGAGTGAGGGTGAAACCGGCGGCGGCCCAGATCGACGCCGGGGGCAGCGTGGTCGACCCGCCGCGGATCAGCCAGTAGCCCAATGACCCGATCGGTACCCCCAACGCGAGCGTGACCAGCCCGGCGAACCCGGTCAGCACCGGCGCGGTGCGCCGTCCCAGCCGCACAGGTGGCGTCTGGCGGGCGACGCCGCCGCCGATCCTGGCCTGCCGGGCGGCACCGGTCAGCCGAGTCTCGCCGCCCAGTAGCGCCACGCACAGCACGATCAGCACCACCGACAGCAGGGCCGCGGCACCCGGGTCGAACCCGAGGTTGTACTCGGTGAAGATCTCGGTGGCGAACGTCGGGTAGCGCACGATCGCGAACGCCCCGTACTCGCCGAGCAGGTGCAGCCCCACGATCAGCGCCCCACCGAGCATCGCGGGGCGGATCTGCGGCAGGGTGACCCGTCGGAACACCGCCCGCGGTCCCAACCCCAGGGACCGCGCGACCTGGTCCTGGGCCGGGTCCCGTCCCCGCAGCATGGCCGCCACCGGCAGGTACACCAGCGGATACAGCGACAATGTGGAGATCAACACGGCACCGCCGAAACCGTACACGGCGCTGGTGAGCGACACCCACGAGTAGCCGCTGACGAACTCCGGGATCGCCACCGGCAGCACCACCAGCACCCGCCACATCCGAACTGCGGGCAGGTCGGTGCGTTCGGTGCACCACGCCGCCGCCACCCCGATGACGATGCTCAACGCGGTCACCGCCGCCGTCAGTGCGGCGGTGCTGCCCAGCAGCTGGACCACCGTGGAGCGCAGCAACAGCGTCCGGGCCTGCGCCCAGCCCACCCCGCCGGCCTCGGCGAGTACGAACACTGCCGGCAACGCCACCACCGCAGCGGTCACCAGGCCGGCCCCGACCAGCGGCAGCGGAACCCGGCGACCGATCAGGGTCACAACAGTCCGGCCTGTTGCAGCATCGCGAGGCTGGACCGACCGTCGCCGAGATCCTCGACGGTCAGCGCGGGTGGGTGCAGCTCGGCCAGCGGCCGCAGTGGCTGGCTGGTGGTGACGCCGGACCCGAGGGGGTACTCGTAACTGTCCGAGGTGCCGATGATGGTCTGGGCAGGCTTGCTGACCAGGTAGGCCAGGAACTTCTGGGCCGCGCCGGCCTGCTTGCTCGACGCCAGCACGGCAGCGCCGGAGACGTCGACCAGGCTGCCCGGGTCGCCTGGGCCGAAGTAGTGCAACGCCGAGTTGGTCTTGGCCGGGCCGAGTTCGCGCTGCAGCCGGTACCAGTAGTAGTGGTCGATCAGCCCGGTGGCGATCTCCCCGCTGTTGACCGCGGCGACCAGCGTCTCGTTGTCCGGGTACACCTTGGCGTTGGCCTTCAGATCGGCCAGCCACTGCCGTACGGCATCGGCGCCTTTGAGCTTGGCGACGGCGGTGAGGACCGGTTGGAAGTCGGTCTCGGTCGGGGCGTACCCGAACTTGCCCTTCCACGCCGGGCCGGCCATGTCCAGCACGCTGGCCGGCAGCTGTGCCTCGCTGGTTGCGGCGGTGTTGAACACCAGCGCCGCGCTGCGCGCCGACACACCCACCCATCGGCCCTGCGGCGAGTCGTAGGCCGCGGGCACCGCGGCCAGCGTGGCCCCGTCGACCGGGCTGAGCAGGTTCTTCTCGCGCAGTGCCTCCAGCGCTGGGGGGTTCTCGGCATAGAACACATCCGCTGGGGAAGCCGCCCCCTCCTGCAGGATCTGGTTCGCCAGCTCCGCCTCGCCACCAGAGCGCAGTTCCACCTTGATCCCCGTCGCCGCCGTGAACCCGGCCACCAGCATCTGCGCGGTCTGTTCATGCTGGCCGCTGTACACCGTGATCGTCTGCCCGGCGGCGTCCTGGGTCGACCCCACGCCGCCACACCCGCCGACTGCCAGCAGCCCGGTCAGCACCAGGACAACCCAGGCCGGCGGCACCATCCGGGCGCGGATCGTCGACACCATCGGTACTCTCCTCACATTCGACGGGGGCGTACGTGGCGCCACCCACAAGGATGAGATTTTAAGGAAGCCTCACCTAATTTAGGACACCCTGTCAACAGGTCAAGGGGTATCGCGCACACTTCTGCGGTCCGAACGGGTGACGGGCTCCGACCAGAGGCAACGAACCAGCGCCGGGTCTCGGCGGCCTACGCTGCCCTCGTGCTACCAAGAAACCTGGAGGCGGGTACCGCCGGAGCGCATCGGACGCTGCAGCGCGTCGACCTCGGTGAAATCGACTACCTCGAGGCGATCGAAGCGATGGCGGGCTGGGCCGCCGAGCGACGCGCGGGGACAGCCGGCGACCGGCTGTTCCTGCTCAGCCATCCCCCGGTGATCACCTACGGCCAGCGCACCGACCCCGCCGACCTGCGCCGCGGCCACCATGACATACCTCTGGTCGCGGTGGACCGCGGTGGATACGCGACCTACCACGGCCCCGGCCAACTCGTCGGATACCTGATCATGGACATCAGCGGTCAAGGCGCCGCCGACGTAGTCCGCTGGCTTGAGGACGGCCTGGTCAGCGCGCTGCGGCTGCTCGGTTTCAGCACCCAGCGGCGGACCACTCCCCCAGGAGCCTCCAGCCTCGTCGGCGTATGGACCCCCGATCACCGCAAGGTCGCCTCCATCGGCATGCGGATCCGGGGCGGGATCACCAGCCACGGCTTCGCCCTGAACATCGACCCCGACCTGCACGCGTTCGAACAGTTCACCGTCTGCGGCCTGCCTGATGTGACCATGACGTCGCTGCGCGAGCTCGCCGAACAGTCTGGGACACCGCCGACCACCGACGCCGCCGTCCGCGACGCCGTCACCGCCGCGCTAACGCAGTGGGTATGAATTGTCCAGCCGAATCGAGCGCTAGCAGCGCAGTGGGTTGTGTAATAGGGTGCGGGTGGGGTCGATGATTGCGGGTGGGATGAATTCGACATGACCAGGGTGGATGAGGACTTCCCATCCGGTAAGGTGCACGTGCCGATGGTGCACTTCGCACAGGTTCGAGGTGTCCCGCCAGGCCCAGGCACCCGTCGCGACGCTCCCACAACCGCAGCTCCCCCGCCGCCGGAGCGGGTTCCGGCTCGTCACGGGGTGCGGGACCGTCGGGATCAAGGTGCGCCAGGATCCGCTGGCCGATCTTGTGCAGGGCGGTGGGGTGAAACAACCGAGCATGGCGAGCCAGCTCGGTTTCCGCGGCGTCGCGGTCGGTGGGGCTGACCGTGGTGGGGATCGCGTTGATCGTCTCGGTGATCACCCGGACCTGCCCCGGGCCGATCTCACCCGCGGCCAACGCCGCTGCAGTGTTGGCCAGCAACGGCGCCAGCACCTCACCGGTCAGCGCCCGGCGCGGCGCGAGTAGCCCGGTGTGGGTGACGCGGGTGCCGGCCTCGGTGGGTGACAAGTTCAGCATCCCGGCCAGGAGTTGCTTGGTGTTGCGGAACCCAGCGGTGACCGCGATATTGCGGGATTCCAGTTCCCCGACCGCATCCAGCATCACCGAATACACCATCCTCGACACCGATTCGATAGTCCGGACCTGATCCGGCAACCCCGCGTCATCGCACCCGACGATTGCATCACGCCACTGTTCGAGACAAGCGGCCATCGCCTGCCTCGGATCCAGTAGCGTCTCCATCACGTCACCATTGTCGCACCCACCCCCGACAGTCTCGGGGGTTCACGAGACACAGCACCGGGAAAATCGCGGCATGGAGAATCCCCCGCAGAAACCGACGCCACTGCGGTATCGAATTTCCTGGCGACCATGATCCACGGACTTGGCATGATGAGCGCGGCGTCAGGCGACCAGCGTCGCCAGCTCGGCAACCAGGCCGTCCCGGCCCGGAAGGCTGAGGAATCGGCGCTGGATGCCTCGTGCCCGTTGACGGTATGACGGGGTGTCGAGCACCTGCCGGCAGGTCTGCGCCAACGTTGCGGAATCCCGGTCATCGGATTCCAGGGCGATCCCCACACTCAGCTCGACGATCCGGCGAGCGTTCGCGGACTGTTCGGCGTGGGTGACGAACAGGTCACAGGTCGGCAGCAGTAGCCGCTGCGGTGCGAACCAGGTCAAATGGACGTTGTCCGGACGCGGCCCGTCCCAGCCCGCCGGGTCGGTCTTGCTGCCGAGCGCGACTACCGCCGGCAGTTCCGCGATCTACGGGTCGAGGACATCCTCAACAGCTCGGTAGTGCCGGTACGCGCGGGTATGCAGGTCGGGCGGATACCAGGCTTCTGGTAACCAGCTGATCCACGGCCAGCGAGTGAGGGTTCCCAGGTCGGCGATCGGTGGCAAGCCGAGCGTTCCCCGCGACTGGTTGAGCCGGCTCAGGATGCCGGGGTGGCGCGACGGCGTCAGCGGCGTTATGTCGAGCGTGACGCAGGGGACGCCGAGGCACTCGGCCACCAGATACCCACCGAACTCGGTGCACTCCCGGACCATCAGATCCGGTCGCCAGTCGGCGGCGGCCACGAGTAGATCCTCCGCGGTGCGGACCGCACCCAAGCCGGCGACACCAGATGCGAATAAACCGGGAGCCCCGTCAGTACCACCCGCACAACGCCCTCCCCGACCTCAACGGCGACCACCCTATCCCGATGCCATGATCGCGACTGCGATTCATGCGTCCCGGAGGAGCCAGTTCAGCAGGGGGGCGGCACTCCGGATCGCCGACCCCGGCCACGAACGAGTCCCCCAAGGCGCACACTCGAAGATCCTTATTGGCCATGCCTACGCGTCAGAGCGAGCTCATCGAGCAGGCCGTTGGTGAGCAGCCAGCGCGCGGTGATGGCACTGCCCGACATCACGATGTCGCCCTCGGTGCTGTCCTTCAGCGCCCGCACCCTGGCGGACACGTCGCCGGAGAGGATCGTGGTGTTCTGCCACGTCGGGTCGGTGAGCGTGTTGGACAGGACGTGCTTCGGGATGGTGTTGATGAACTCCGAGAACGGCGCGTCCGGACCCTGACCCGGCCAGTACGACGACCATTGCTCGTACAGCCGCCGCCCCATCAGGAACGCGGTGGCCGACTCCATCCCCTGGCCGATGATCGCACCCATCGCGTCGTCGAAGTACGGGAAGTGCCACTCATCGGGCGACTCCACGACGCCATCGAGGGAGATGAAGAAGATTCGGTGAACCAGTCAGCAACCCAGACCGCCCGAGTCATCGGAACTCATCGGTTGGCTTCGAGGCGAGTACCCCGTCAAACGCTCGACCGGCGGTCCGGGACTTCGCGGGGCAGGATTGGCCAGTGGTCGGGCAGGATTGGCCAGTGGTCGGGCAGGATTGGCCAGTGGTCGGGCAGGATTGGCCAGTGGTCGGGCAGGATTGGCGAGTGGCCGGTGCGTCGTTCGCCAGGTGGGACCCACCGCCCGACTCGTTCGCGGTGGTGATGGCGACGGGGATCGTGGCCATCGCCGGGTACGACCACGGGTACTGGCGGCTCGGTATCGCGCTGAGCGTCCTCGCCGTGGTCGCCTTCGGCGGGCTGGCGCTGGGCTTCCTCAGGCTGGTGGCCACCCGCCTCCCACAGCTCATTGCGCTGGCGCGCGACCCCGACGTCACGCTACGGACGTTCACCTTTGTCGCGGCCTGCGCGGTACTCGGCGCGCGCTTCACCGACCACCTGGTCGTGGTGATGCTACTCGGCGGTCTGGCACTCGCGGGCTGGCTGGTGCTCGCGCCGCTGGCCCTGGTCGCCGTCGGTTCGCGGTCCGGCGTGGAGCTACGCGAGCATGCCCGCGGCGCGTGGTTGCTGCCGAGCGTCGCGACCGAAGGCCTGGCGATCACCGCGGCGGACCTCGCCATCGGAGTCCGTGCCCCCGTACTAGTCATCATCGCCACCGTGGCCTGGATCTTGGGAATGGTGCTCTATCTGGTCGTGACCGCGCTGATCGCCTGGCGAGTGCTCGCCAACCCGTTGCGGCCCGACGACGTGACGCCGGACAGCTGGATCCTGATGGGCGCACTCGCCATCACGGCGCTGGCCGGGGACCACATCCTCACTGCAGCACGCACCCTGCACGCACCGGCCGGCCTCACGGGCTGGACCGGCCCGGCGACGCACGCGGCGTGGGTACTCGCCAGCCTCTGGATACCCGTGCTCCTCTACGCGCAACTGTGGCGTGCCGACCAGATAGCCGGCTCGCTGCGGTACCAGAGTGCCTGGTGGGCAGCGGTCTTCCCACTGGGGATGTACTCCTCGACCTGCGCGGCGACCGCCACCGACTTGCACCTGCGCTCGCTGCAGACCGTCTCCCTGGTCTTCTTCTGGATCGCCCTCACGGTCTGGGCGCTCGTCGCCGCCGGCGGGCTGCGGTCCGCGCTGGGACGACGGATCAGCCCGTCGGGAAGTTCGCCGTCGCGGTCAACAACATGCTCTTCAGGGTGAGCGTGTGGGCTCCCCGGGGCAGCTTCAACAGCGCCGGATCGACGGTGTAAGAAACCGATCCCAGGGTGTTGGCCGTGAGGGTGGTGACGTGTTTGCCGTCGACGTCAAGCTCGACTGGATGTTGTGGCAGGAAACCCGCCGCCAACAAGTACGTCGAACCGCCGTTAGCGGTGAGGGCAATGCTGTGCTGCAACCGAGCCAACGCATCGGCCGCCTGACGTTGTAGGGAATCGGGGCCGTTGTGACCGCGGATCGCCCCGACGAGCTCCGGCACGAACCTGCTCGCATCGATCGTTCCCCAGCCACTGGCCACATCGAATCCGGTACCGGCGGCGAAGCCGGGAACGGCCACCGGTACTGCCGGCACCGAGTTGTTCCCGGTCACGACGTCGACTATTCCGGCGGGCGTTGCGCGCGGACCCATCACCTCGTAGAGCACCTTGTTGATGGGACCGACGCTGCCATGGTTCAGTTGCGCGGCGAGGGCGAGTACACCGGCGAACATCGGCGCGGCCTCGGACGTCCCATCCTGGGCGTCCATGGTGATGTCGGGAACCGAGCGGGTCAGGGAGCCAACCCGGTCCTGGTAGGTCGGCCGCGGGTACACCGCCGAGTAGCCGGCGCCTTCGGAGAACCTGCCGCGAGCCCACAACGGGTCGGCGCCCAGTCGCCGACCCGAGGTATCGAGATTGGGAACACTGCCCCCCACCGCGGTAACCCAGGGGGAGTCGTCCCACGCGGCGGTGTCCGGTGTCTTGGTGGTGTTCCCGCACTGTGCGTTGGCCACCGCGAGGTTCTGGACCGCGCCACAGTCACCGGTCGCCACCATCACCGGGATGCCTGCGGCAGCCGCGGACAGCAGACCCGGATCCTGCGCGGTGATCTCCGCCTTGCCGTAGCTGTAGGTGCTTTCGCCTGTTCCGTCGCTGATCGAGATGGCATCGGCCAGATGGTTGCGGCCGATGTACTCCAGTGCCTGCATCATCTCCGGGGGCGCGACCTGGCTCGCGGCGTCATCGGTGATCTCGCTGTCCGCCGGGGTTGCGGTGATCAGTATCTTTGCGTACGGCGCGATCAGGTGGGCCGCTTTCAC
>JALYTS010000058.1:0-2580 GCA_030854185.1 Actinomycetota bacterium
AACAGATGCTGCACGAAGACGCGCAGCGCCGGGTTAACGAAGCACACAGGCACGCGTGGGAACTCTACCAAAGCCGCCAAACACTCGACACGGACCCGGCCGACAACAGACCATGAAGCCGACCACCTACCCCGTTGGTTCAGTGCCCGGACCAGGAGTGGCGAACTGGGGTTGTCCGTCGGAACGGTGATGGATTTCGATCATCGTGCACACTTTGTCGGCGATGTGGTCTGTGATCGGGTACGCGCGGTAGGTAGTGCTGGTGATTCCGGCGATGGAGACCGGTACCAGGGGTGTGCCCGGTTCATTGCCTGTGGACTCGCATACGGGCGATGCGCTGCGGGACTCACGAGCGAGCTTCCGTCAGGAGTCTGTCCCGGTACGGGTGCCCAGCCATCGTGAGGAGCAGATCGAGTAGGCCTATCCCGTCGTCGCGGGGGAGGTTGAACTGTGTCGCGAATGGACCCAGCTTCTCAGCCACTACGCGCGGGTAGTCGTAGACCTGGTCTAGGACCTCCCGAACGATCTGCGCGACTCTCTCGGGCTCGTGATGGTCAGCGAGCAGATCGGCGACCATTCTCCCCGCTCGGGTCGTCGGCAGGCCGTGCAGGATGAGCCAGTCCTGGTCGGGCACCTGTCCACGGTGCAGGCGTACGTCGGGACGCCGTGTTTGGCGACGTACCGGCAGCGTGAACTCGTGAGTGTCGGCTCGCAGATCGCCGACGTTGTACAGCACTGCGGCGCTGGAATGCGAGACGAGCGCCTGCTCGGGTCGATCAAGCCTCTCCCAGGCCGGCGTGGCCGGGTCGAGCTGCAGGGCTTGCCCGGCGCCTCACCCGCCACCACACCGCTGCCGATTCATGCCGATATGGCGGGCGCGCGGATCGAGAATGTGCACCAGCACGAGGAGGTGGGAACGCGGGCCGCGGCGGCGGTGGTGTTGCCGCTGACCGCTGACGGCGAACCTCGCCGGGAGTGTTGGTGGGCAGTGATCAGGACCTCGCCGCGCTGCTGGCCCTGCTCGATCCGGGCGCAGCGGCCTCGGCAGGGATGGCCGTGTCAGTTGTCTCGGGGATGGCTGGGGTGGGTAAGACCGCGCTGGCCTCGCATGCCGCCCGGACCACCGTGGCGCGGGGCTGGTTTCCCGGTGGGGCGCTGGTCGAAAGACAGCCGGACTTTCTCCCGGTAGCCGGGAGTGTCGTTGCCGAGCTCGTGCAGCTGGACGGCGCTGCCGGCCTGGTACCGCGCAAGCTGATCGAAGTCCACTTCGAGCGAACCACCGCGCACGGTCGCCTCCGTCGCTCGTGACCTCGTGCTGCTCCTGGCGCGAATCGGGCTCGCAGCGCTGATGGTGGCGCTCGACAACACTGGCCCCGAGATGGTCATCGCCCTCGGACTGCTGAGCCTGGTGCTCGCTGTGTCGGGCTCCGGCCGGCTGGGGCTCGACCACCTAATCGTCCGACGCGTTGAGCGCTATCGGGTGAGCACTATATGAGCGACACGTCACCGGGTCGAGGGCGGCCGCCATGGCGCGTAGTACTGCAACGGCACATCCTTCGGTGCTTGGCCACCAGATCTCCCTCAGCAAGGATTGATCACGGCTTGTGTGCCTACGGTGACACCCGCTGTCGTCATAGGCACACAAACAGTGATCATCTTGCCCAGGCGGCGGCGCGTTGAGCGCAGGTGGCCGCAAGTGCCGTTGCGGTATCAGGAGCCTGCCAGCTCGAGCGAGTCACGCCGAGTGTCTTCAAGCGTGCCGGACGGATCGAAGATGCCGTTGTGGACTCCGTTGCGGATGGCGTCGTTCGCGGCTTCCAGGCCGAGTTCCCACTTCAGCAACATGCACATGGTCGTCGTCTCCTTACCTATAGTGATGTAGATTCCCTGCGGGCGAGCAATTCACCCGATGGTGTGTCAGCCTTCCAGGCGATGGCGGCCGCCGCAAAGCCCACTGCGGTCAGTGCCCAGGCAACGCCGTCCAGTAAGTGGTTCGGGACGAACACCGCGAAGACAAAGTGCAGCGGCTGCGAGATGGCCAGCGCGACTGCCGCCCACGCGGGAATGACCCGCCACAGCACGACGCCGAGCAAGATCCCGCCAAGAATGTGACCGGCGACGAACACGATTGATGCCGTCGCGGTTGCGGGTAAAGCGTTGATGGCGTCGAGCAATGCGGCAGTAGTCGAGCGGGGGGTGGCCGTGGTGGGCGCGGCCTGGGCCAGGTAGTCGCTGATCGCCACCGAGGCGAACAGGCTGGTGAACCCCACCCAGGCGACCATGGCAGCCACGGCCCCGAGCACCGGGCGCGCGCGCATCGCCTGCCGGCCCGCGATCAGCACACCGAGAGGCAGGGTGCAGGATCACGCGAAGCACAGCGATGGCGAGTGGCCCGACGGCGGCGATCACGACCGCTGCGCCGGACCGCACACCGGCGATCCGGTCCGTCGATGCGGGTGCTGCCAACGCAGACGATGTCATGGTGTCCTCCAAGCGGTTGTCCGGCTGACCCGCACCAGCGTCCGGTTCCGCCGATCCCGCGGAGAAGGGACAGGCGATCGCCCGGGTCACCCGGCGGTC
>JALYTS010000058.1:2590-28628 GCA_030854185.1 Actinomycetota bacterium
GCCTGACGGCGCCCGGAAACCACCCGGACATCCACCCGGGACATCGCGGTAGCCCAGCGCCCATGATGTGTGCATGAGCTGCGGAGCTGACCCGATCAGGGTCGCGCTCGCCGACGACCATCCCGTCGTCCGCGACGGCCTGTCTGCGTTGCTCGGCTCCGTTGAGGGCATCGACGTAGTCGCCACCGCCGCCACCGGCCGCGAGCTGTCCGCGCGGCGGTCACCCTTCGTCCTGATGTACTGGTGCTGGACATCCAGATGCCCGGCCTCGACGGTGTCAGCGCCGCCCGCGAGATCACCCGGGACGCGCCGGGCGTCGCCGTGTTGATGTTGACGATGTTCGATGACGAGGAGTCGGTCTTCGCCGCCATGCGGGCCGGCGCCAGGGGCTACGTGCTCAAGGGTGCCACTCAGGAGGAAATCGTCCGGGCGATCCGCGCGGTAGCGGCCGGCGAGCGATATTCGGACCCGGCATCGCCAGACGGGTGCTCGGTCGGCTGTCCGGCGCAGCGGTCGCGACCGACCCCTTTCCGCAGCTCACTCCGCGTGAACGGCAGGTCCTCGAGCTACTTGCGGCAGGGCTGCCACGCCTCCGCGATCTTCGCGAAGCTCCAGGTCGCCGATCGGACCGAAGCCGTCCTCCGCGCCCGGGATGCGGGCTTTGGTGGCAGTCCTCGCAGCTCTGCCTAGAGCTCGTGCTGACGGGCCAGAGCAGGTGGGCCGGCTAAGGATTCCGAGCAGCGTCAGCCGCCGCGGGCAGAGCTGGCGCTTGTCCGGCTCACCGTGCAACCAGCTGGTCGATGAATGTCGCGCCGAGGCGATATCCGAAGGTGAGCGCGAAGACCAGCGCCATCAACAACGCGAACCCCGCAGCCCAACGCATCGTGATAAGTCCTCTCAGCTTGTCCGCTGTATCGGCCCACCGCTTGCGGTCCTGGCGAGTGTGTGCGCCGACGATCTCACGAGTCAACTCCCCGGTGAACGGGGGACACCGGGGAGGAAAACTAAGCGGTGGTCGGGTAGTACCCCGGTACAGGGGCCGATGACCACGATGCCCTCCCTCACCGATCGATCTGATTCCCTGAGCTGGGGGAGGTGCGGGGACCGGAACGCCCCGCAACGGCATCCCCTCCGCTGTTGCGATTCGGTCCCCCGTGGTGGCTCGGTCCGGTTTTCCCCTCCTCGGGCCGGGCCGCCACCCTCGTCGTCACCTTGAGGTTAGGTCCCTCGCGCGGCGAGAAGTGCGGGGATGTCGATGCGTATCTTGAATGGCACTGTCGTTTCGTGCTGACCCGCCGTCGCGGGGCTCTCGACATAGCCGTCACCCGGTGCGCCCAGATGGAACACCGTGATCGAAGGGGCCGGCGGATCGAGGTCGACGAGCCAATAATGCGGGATGCCCGCGTCCGCATACTCGAACGGCTTGAGGTGGAGGTCGACGTTTCGGGAACCTGGCGACACGATCTCGACCGCCAGCAGAACATCCGCCGCCACCAGCCGGTCCTCCGGCCCGCCGACCCGGGTGACCACCACGTCCGGCACCCGCACAATTGGCGGATGCTCGGCGCGAACCACCACTTCCAGGTCGAGGACGCTCTCCCAGTCGGCTGGTAACTGCTCGTCCAGTTGCTGGGACAGTCGCTGAGCGGCGAGTTGATGGCGACGGCCGGGTCGGGGGGACACCAGCAGGACACCTTCCTGGAGTTCGTGCTGGCAGGTGTTGTCCTCCGGTAACGCGGCCCACTCATCCAGGGTCATCAACGACCCGGAGCGACGCAGCGGCATGGCCATGGCAGGTCCTCGGCGCTCTCGGTGGGCAATGACTGGTGGACAGCCCAGTATGCCAAGCCGGACCGGCCACCGGCGACCAGCCGGAACCTCCGGCGTGTCCGGTAGATCTGTCTGGGCTGGTCTTCGCGGGGCGGCATCCCTGTCCCTTCAACCCTTTCAACCCTTTCAGCCCCTTCAGTCCCTTCAATCCCACAGAGAAGGAGGTGGACTTGTTACAGAGGTGCCAGAGACGGCAACTTTGGGCGAAGAGTTGCCGTCAGGGGCACGTCCGCGCGCTGCAACAGTCCTTCCCCCACTGCCAGCAGCAGTGCTCGTATCCGCTGCCGAGGTCCGCGGTGGGAGAGGAGCGTCGATGGTCACGGTGCATGTGCAGCGCACGCCGCGCGGCGGATGGCCGCGTCCGGCCGCGCTGGAGCGACTGGCCGCCGGTGGTCTTGGGAGCGGGCCGCCTCCGGTGTTGGCGCTGGCCGGGATCGTCAGTGTGCAGCTCGGCGCGGCGTTGGCCAAGCAGCTGTTCGCGGCCACCGGCCCGCTGGGCGCCGTAGCTTTGCGGGTCGGCTTCGCCGCGGTGATACTGCTGGTTGCCTGGCGACCCCATTTTCCGGGTCGGCCGGCGTGCCGTGCCGGTGATCATCGGCTATGGCGTGGTGCTGGCCACGATGAACATGCTGTTCTACGAGGGCATCGCCCGGATTTCGCTCGGTGTCGCGGTTACCATCGAGTTCCTGGGGCCGCTGGCGATCGCGCTGGCGGGCTCGCGCCGTTGGCTGGACGTGCTGTGGGCGTCTCGGCTAACGGAGCCTTTACTACATCGATAAGGTCTCGCAAGTGTTACCGACTGACGGTGCTCCGTACATAACGACGAGTATGCATCCCCCACAGCAACCCAGTTGGGTTGGCCAAAGACAGCACCGAAGAAACAGGGAACAGGGCCGCTAGCTGATCGACACCCACGACTGACAGCAAGTCCGGGACACCGCTACCACCGCGAGGACCCCATCCGCTCGATGACCTTACAAAAGCCCCCTGTTTTTGAACGTCTCGTGGTCCGTTGCTGGACCCCATGCACGATCAACCGGTCGGCCTTGGATAGACACAGGCCACATTCTCCACAGGGACTTGACACAGGGACTTGACTGGATCGAGACAGAGGCGACTCGGATTGGCGTGCTTATGGACGATCTACTGCTGCTAGCCCGGCTGGATCAACAGCGTGCCCTGGACGTCACCGACGTCGACCTGCTGGTGCTGGCCACCGATGCGGTGCACAGCGCGATATGCAGGTCCCACGTCCCGATAATCAACAGTCGACGATTCCTGAGTCTGCCGCCGACGTTTCCTAGCCTCTCCGTTGCCTGGGCCAGCCGTTGTAGGCGTGTCTCTGCGGTGAAACTCACCGTTGAGTGACATCATCTGCGCCGATTTAATCGCTTGACCGGCTGATGATCCTTCATTCCAGGTGAAGTCGGGCAGGTGTGGGTTGACTCTGGCTGTGGTCCGCGACCTGCGGGAGCATCGGGCACGGGCGACCGAGGACGAGCTCGCCGATTTCGAGACCGAGGTGCTGGCCGGATCCGTCTTGGCGCGGGCGTCGGCAGGGTTAACCGATTCCACGATCGACCGCCAACTGCAAGCTCGATCGGGCGGCGTTGCCCGCCTCAACGGGTCGTCTCGACTTCGACGACGTCTACTGTACGTGCCTCCGCGTAACCCGACCGAGGAGCCTATTGCTGCGTATGGACCGAGGTCCTGGGTGTCGAGCTGGTTCTATCCTCGCTGTCGCGGTGGTGTTTCGGTCCACGGCCGCGGGTGTTGCCCTCAGTCGGCGGCTGCTGTTCTCCCATCCCCACGACGGCCGCACTGGCACAGGCGGCGGCCGAACCTGATGTGATCGTCGCCGAGCTTGATCTTTCGGGGCTCCTTGGTTAGGCTGCGGGCTCGCAGTCGTTTCAAGATCGACAGGTGACTCGGGGGCAGGCTGGGGATGGTCAGAAATGAGCGCGCTGACATACCAGGTTGGTGATCTTCGGTGTGTCGCGCCGGGAAGAGCGACGGAGCTCCGGTAGAACGAGGAGTCCCTATCTAAACTTCTCGCCGCAGAAGTTCCGTTGCTGCTTCATCCTGCCATCGCCGATTCGGGTTTGGCCGCGCCCGTGGGGATTAGTTCGTGTCCGGCCACGGGTGGCGATCTTCTAGACGCGGTGGTGATGTGTCCTGAGCTGTTGCAACGGTTTGCCGCAGTCTCCGATGGCCGCCGCAACCAGGGCAGGGTCCACCTGGTCGCGGCGGTGCTCACGTTGTGTGCGGCTGCTGTCGTGGCGGGCATGTGATCGTTCACCGCGATCGCCGGCTAGGCCGCCGATGTGCCCGTCGAGGTGTTTGCCCAACTCTATGACTGGTGCGCCGAGTCACCGTCCGAAGGCCACCATCTGGCGGGTGGTCACCAGCGCCGAGGGCAACCAGGTGCACCTGGTCGCGGCCGCGACCAACACCGATGCCCTGGTCTTGGGCCAGTTCGAGGTGGGCGCGAAAACAAACGAGATCCCATGTTCGCCCCACTACTCGACAGGCTCGCCGACACCGGTGTCGACCTGGCACAAGTGGTGATCATCGCCGACGCGCTCCACGTCCAACGCGCCCAGACCCAGCACCTCCACCAACGTGGCGCGGGCTTCGTGCTCACAGTCAAACAGAACCAGCCGGCACTGTTCGCTGCGCTCGGCGCGCTGCCCTGGGCCCAAGTTCCCATCGCCGCCCGCGACATCGACACCGGTCACGGCCGGATCACTCACCGAAACAACCCGCTCTGCAAGCCGAAACATGGACCGCCCTTCAAGATCCTAATTTCTTTACATGATCTTGGAATGACCGTAGCTGCGGTCTGGTCGAGCGCCAACGCCCGCGAACATGGAGTTGGATCATGGAGGTACCGATCCGAACTCGTTTCCAAAATTGCAGCCCCTTCCGGATTGCTTTTTCATGACCGACATGCACTCCGTCAGTTTGTAGTCGAAATGAAAAAACTATTCATTTGGAGTCATTGCGTGCCCGCGACCTACAGTGATGTTAATTTTGAGGTATTCGTTGCTTCGTTCCGCCGCTTTGGGGGGCGGTCATGACGGCGTCCGCCTCGAAGTCATATCGGGTTGAACCCCGATCCGTCATCCCGGGTCGCCAGCGCTGGGACATTGCGGTCCTGTTGAATCGGCCTCAAGTCGCGGAGCTTCTGGAAACAAGGCTACATGAACGGTCAGGAATCGGAGTAGTACGAGCCAACCCAGTCACCGGCCGGCTGCTCGTCTTCCATGACACGGTACTGAGCGGTGACGAAGTCGGCCAGCTTGTCCGGAAAACCGCCGCGCAAGTCTCCCACCAGACCCCCGTCATCCCCATGCGGCCACCGGCGCGGCCAGCGCCTTCTGCGACGCCGACGACGGTCCGACGGTCGGATCGGGGTTTGGTCACGCTGACGGTGATCGGCGGCGGGGTGGTCGCCGTGGCCCTGCGTTCACCCATGTTGCGCCTGGGCGCGGTGCTCGGCGCAACCGTTACCGTCGTTTGGCGCGGATGGCGGAGATTGAGGCAAGCCCAATTCGCCTCGGCCTCGTCGCGCGAGTCGACCGTCGGTGCCATCCAGCGAATTCTTGGACCGCACGGCTGGGAGTTCGCCTGGGCATCGGCACTCTCGGTTCTCGCGCAGGTGCTGTACGCGACGCCCTACCTGTTCATCGGCTGGATGATTGCCGTCCTGACCAAGGGACCGACCGCGTCGTTGATCCGTCTGGGCCTCGCCAGTAGTGCGAGTCAACTCTGGTTCCTGGCGGGAACAACCCTCGTCGTGTTCGTCGCTTTCGCGATCGTATCGTTCACGGCGAACATGAGGTCGCGCGATCTCGCCCAGACCGTGCAGCACGAGTGGCGCAGCGAGATGTATGCCCACGTTCAAAGGAGCAAGCTCCGGTACCTTGAAGCCGAGCGGATGACCAGGCTCGCAGAAGTGCTCACCGGCGACATCGACCAACTCAGTCGTTTCCTTGCAGGCCCGGCTAATACCCTTCTCCAGATCGCCACCTGCTTCGTCATCGTCGTCGGAGCATTCCTTTTCTGGGCCCCTCATATCGCCTGGATTGTTCTCCTTCCGGCACCAATCATTGCCTGGTTGTCGTTCTTCTACCAAGAGCGTGTGGCTCCCGAGCACGCCGCCAGCAGTGAGATCAGGTCGCTGCTGAACAGTCAGCTGATCAATAATTTGGAGGCAAGTGCGACCGTCAAGAGCTTCGGCGCCGAGGACTACGAGATCGCGCGAATTACACGCCTCAGCGAAGCTTACCGTCAAAGCAATCACCAAAGCGATACCCGTACCCTGGTCTACAATCACACGGTGCAAGGATGCGCAGTATCGGCTATGTTCGGGGTCCTTCTGTTCGGCGGTCTCGACGTGCTCGCAGGGGCACTCTCGCTGGAGGCCTACAACGGTCTGATCGGCCTGCCCGCGCTGCTTCTCATGAGGCTGCCACAACTCGGGGACGCGGTCGAGCAGTACCTACGGACTGTGGCAGCGCTGGGACGGGTGCTGGAGCTTCGCCGCCTTCCTGTCGAGTCGGGTGGCAGTGGCCGACGTCTGGACCTTGCGGCGGTCAACGGCGAGATCGTGCTTGACGGCGTGACGTTCGCCTACCCGGGGCGCTCGCCGGTCCTGCGCGATCTCTCTCTAAGGATGGTAGCCAGACAGACGACGGGCATCGTCGGCGTGACCGGGGCAGGGAAGACCACCATCGCCAAGCTGGTGTTGCGTTTCCAGGACGTCGAGTCAGGACGCGTCCTGCTTGACGGCGTGGACCTACGAGACGTCAGGCTCCAAGATCTTCGGAGCGCGGTGAGCTTCGTGGCGCAAGACGCCTTCCTCTTCGACGGGTCGATCTGGGACAACATCCGGTATGGAAGTTTCGATGCGGACCTCGAGTCCGTCACGAAGGCAGCGCGGCTGGCTGAGGCCGCAGATTTCGTCGAGGCCCTGCCCTCGCAGTACGACACGATGATTGGGGAGCGGGGCGTCACGCTGTCCGGCGGCCAGAAGCAGCGCTTGTCTCTCGCTCGAGCGATCGTGAAGAACGCGCCGATCCTCATTCTCGACGAGGCGACATCGGCGGTCGACAACGAGACCGAGGCGGCCATACAGCACGCACTGGCGGATTTCGCCCAGGACCGAACACTGCTCATCATCGCTCATCGTCTGTCCACGATCCGTCATGCCGACTGGATCTACGTGATGGGTGAGGGCGGGATGGTCGTCGAAGAGGGAATCCATCAGGATCTCTTGGAGCGCGATGGCGTGTACGCATCGTTGTGGCGCCTGCAGATCGGCGATACGATGACGTAATACGTCTGGCCCGAAAATAACCGGTGAGTCGCGGGTACCGGCTTGAACAGCACCCGCTGGCTCGGTTGGCGACCGGAGCCCTCGTTGCCAGGGGCGAATCGGAGGACCATTTCCCGGCGGTGTTGCTGGTGTCAGAAGTTCAGGCACACCTACGCGAACAGGTTGCGCCGTCGCCAGCCTCGCCCAGGGGATAAGTGACACCTGGACGAGGTGTTCATCAAGATCAACGGAAAGACCCCACTACCTGTGGGTCGGGTTGCACGACTTGGGACGCCAACTCGCCGTTGCGAAATGAGGTGCCCCACGGAGTCAGGATCAGCCACCATCACCGGTGACGACGGTGATCGGACGGTTTAGCTTCGCCAGGTTCGTGCGGGCCTGCTCAGCGATGCCAGTGCCAATCTCCAACACCCGATTCCCGTTGGCGACGTCCAACGCGGTGAGCGTCGACAACACCACCTGAGCCATCGAGCACGACGAGGTGTGCAGGTCCGGCTTCATGACCCGCGCCATCGTCCACTTTGATGATGACGACGGCATCCCGGTAGACATCCTCGATCCAGGCGTTGAGATCGGCGTCGCGGTTCGATGGGCACCTTGCGGAGGTGCCCGTGCTACGGGGTAGCCTCAGTTCGTTATGGGTCTGGCCCCGACGCCGCCTTCCGTGGCGCAAGCGTCAGGGGAGATAAGGGGCTTGCGCGGGCGGGTCATGGGCGTTGAGCGAGAATGTGCGAAGTCGACCCGCCCTGTGCCCGTGACTTCCTCAGCGCACCGCTGGCGACGGAAAGCCCGGCACGCCGGGCTCGCGCTCGACCTCGGCGGAGTTGAGGACTCCGGCGAGGGCAACGTAGGTTCCGACGAGCATGACCAGTTCGATGAGCTGTGACTCGTCGAACTGGTCGGCCAGGGCGTCCCACGTGGGCTGCGTGACGCGGTGGTTCTCGACGAGCTCGTCGGTGGCCCGCAGAAGTGCGTAGTCCAACGGCGACCAGGCCTGCGGGTCGAGTTCGTGGGCGACGCGGGTGATGTCCCCGTCGGTCAGCCCGGCTGCCCCTCCGATGCGGACGTGCTGCCCCCACTCGTAGTCGCACCGACACAGCCAGGCCGTCCGGAGGATGAGCAGCTCGCGCTGTGCCGGCGGTAACTTCCCAACGGTGAAGAGCCCGGCAATGAACCGGCGGAACAGTTCCGTGTTTTTGGCCAGGGTCAAAAAGACGTTCAACACCACCCCGCCCGTCGCTTTGGTTGAAAGATCGAGCAATTCCTGGATGTCCGGACGGTTGCCCGTGGGCGGTACGGGAGCGATGCGTGGAGCCATGGAAATACCTCCTCAGGGCACTGCTAGGTTGACGGAGCTGGTGTGTTCGGTTGCCTGCTGTCGGTGGGTCACCGTCGATTCGTGGATGCCACGCCGTCGTACAAGGGGCACCGCTCCCCAGTGGAGATCATCAGCCATGGTGTGTGGCTGTGAAGGGTCCCGGGTTTGATGCACCCCTCAGTTTTGTGTGTACCGGCCGATTGGCCGGGTCTGTCGTAGAGTAGTAGGCGGCCTCCGAGGTCGCCCGCGATGGGCGACACGAGTCTAAAGGAGGTGAGCGGCCCGCTCGCCTCGGCGCAGCGATACGTATTACCTGGACAACAACTGGGTGGCCGGCGGATCGCGGAGACCATGCGCGACGCGGCTGGCGAACCGACCTGGAGGCCGGTCGGCAAACCCTGCTGATCGTGCCCACCAACCAGGACGTGGTCAGCCTGAACTTGCAGGCCCGCGCTCAGCGGCTCCGGCGCGGCGATATCGATGCCGGGGAGCGGTGGACCTGCACGACGGCACCTGCGGCCTCGGTCGGGGACTGGATCGTCACCCGCCACACCAATCGCCAGCCAGCGGTGTTCACTGGGTCGGATTTCGTCAAGAACGGTGACACGCGGCACGTGTTGGCGATCGAGGCCGACGGCACGCTGCAGGTGCGCCACCGGGCACACCGGGGCACCGCGGTCCTGCCGCCGGAGTACGTCGCGGTCCATGTTGAGCTGGCGTATGCCACCACCGTCAACCGCGTGCAGGGCATGACCAGCGAGCACACCGCGCACGCCGTAGTGCCCAAGAACATGAGCCGCGAACAGTTCTACCCCACCACCGCATCAACGCATCCCGCCGGATCTCCCCGAACAACTCCACCCGCGACCCCATTCACTCTCCACCACGGACGACCCAACATCGTTCCGACCACTGTGGGGTGGGTCCGGCTTAAATTTCCCGCGACACCCCGAACGCCAACGGGTGGGTCCCGCTTAGATTTGCCCGGGTGGGTCCCGCTGAAACTGCCACACTCAGAAGGTCGAGATCGCGGTGGTGCACGCCGAGCAGCACGACGATCGCCCCAGCTAACAGCCAGGACAGGACCGAGGCGCCACCCGCTGAGGTGGCCGCGATCAACGCGCCCAGCAGCCACCCAGAGCCGATGATCGAGCCCAGCGAGACAAACGCCAGACCCAGCAAACCGACCTCACGCCGAAAACCCGTCCGCCCGTCTTACGCTCTAGTGGTCATTGAATGTTGCGCCATGATCGGCACCGACCCCTGGCGCCACGTGAACTTGTAAGATTTCTTGCTAGCTTCTACTGCTGGTCTCCTTGGTGACAGCGCGCTCAGCAGTTGAGCGAGGATCTTTTTCCGCCCCCCGTCGGGCGATGCGGCGAACACCGAGCGTCCGGTGCCCCCGGCCCTCCGCGGCTGACTTGATGTCCTCCGAGCGGCTCGCCAACCACTTACAGCGCTCCAACGGGTCACAGTCGGGGGAATGGTGCCGCTGGGCAGATGAAGAAGTGCTTATATTTGAGTGCGTCGCGTCATCCTTGCTTGATGGCAGGGGTCAAGCGGACCCGACCAGGGAACCCCGAACATATTTTTTAGTCCGCCAAGGCGCGTAGGGATTGAGGGCGTCGTCCGTTATGAACTCCACCTGGACCCGGCTCCCGACGCCCAGCTCGACTGCGAGTTGGAGGACCACGTCGAGGGCGACGTGGTCCTCCAACGCGAAGCCGGTGGAGTCGAAGACGGTGAGTCGCTGCCGGTGCGGATGTGCCAGCTCGGGGTAGGCACACAGCGTCGGCAGGTCCGGGCCGAACTCGCCGTCGCCGAGCTGCTGGCACTCGCCTTCCTGGCGCGCCTGCCCGACGTGGTCCGGACACACCAGCGCGCTCCGGAGCAGCCGCACCGGCAGCTCGGTCTTTCCAGGCAGGTCGGAACCGACCGCGTTGACGTGAACGTGGGGCCGCAGGCCGGTACCGGGCAGGACCGGCCCGGCGCCGACCGGCACCGAGGTGGCGGTGCAGATGATGTCGGCCGACGCCTCGATCTCCGGCACGCCGGCGATGTGGACGTCGACTCCAAGGAACGCGACGCGATCGAGGAACGAGGCGGCGTGGCCCGGATTGGTGTCGTGGACCAGTACCCGCTTCAGATCGAAGATCCGGCTCAGCGCATGCAGCTGGGTGACCGCCTGCGCCCCCGCCCCGACCAGTCCGACAACGCCGCTGTCGGTACTGGCGAGCAGTCGGCTCGCCACGGCAGACGCCGCGCCGGTGCGCAGGGCCGTGAGCAGTACCCCGTCCGAGACCGCGACGAGATGGCCAGTGATGTCATCGAAGCGGGCCACCGCGCCGAGGATCGTCGGCAGTCCCCGTACACCGGGGTTGCTGGGGGTGTACGCGACCATTTTAATGGTGACCGACCGTCCCGGTTCGTGGTGCGGCATCCACTCCAACACACCCGACGCGCCCTGGCCGCGCCGGAACCCGTCGCGCGCCGGCGTGCTTCCGTTGCCTCGCCCCGCGTCCACCAACCCCTCCTGAAGGCGGTCGATCATAAGATCCATGAGGGTGTCCCACCCGCAGGCCTCGACAATCGCGGCCAGGTCGTCCTGGCCGACGACGAGAGTCTTCTGGATCATGTAGCATCTCCGGTCCTGGCGGGGAACGCCTGCTCGGCGAACAGGCGTGGGTACGCATGGCGGGTGGGTGTCCTGCGCCCGCACACCGATCTCGTCGAGCGGGGTCCGCATCCAGAGACGTCGCTACTTGCTTGCTCTCGATCAAGTCTTGTAGCTGTTCGAGCATCGCCCATCGCATGTCCGGCCCGAGACGGTGGAACTCGAAACCAGCGTCCTGCATGACCTTACATGGTTTTGCCGATCAAGAATCACCATCTCGCTCGCCGCCCGTGTTGACCGCTGATTCCCCACTTCCAGTTGGGGATTGAGCGAGCTGCGCAGTGACGGCAGCAGATCAACGAGTGTCACTGGTCGTCTTTTCCGCTCCAGTGACCAGCGCCTTGGTCTGGGGCGGTGAACCCGGCCCCAGCCGTGTGTCACTCCCGCGCATTGGACGCCAACCCCGCACGACCTGGCGCAACACGGTCCCGTAGAACTCCGCATAGTGCGTGTTAACGAACTTTCCTTCACTGCGAACAACGTGGTGGCGTGCTCGTAGTTTGTTCATCGGTACGTTCATCGCGGCGTGGTGCTCGACGTGTAGATTGTTTCCATTCGTGAACCAGGTCGATAACGTGCTTCCTGTAATGCTACGAGTGTTGCGGAAGACATCTTTCGAGTCGGGATCGCAGCCAAGGTGCTCGGGTAGCTCGACCAGGAAATGCATTGGGACTGCGAGCATCAGGGGAAGGAGCCACAGTTTTCCTATCACTTCGCCGAAGCCGAGACACGTCGCTACGATCGCAATCACGAGCACGCCACCAATAATTCGGTACTCTGATTGAACATTCCTGTGAGCTTTCGGACTGATCGCACCAAGAGTGTAACGCCAGCGACCGGCTGCCGATTGGGCCACATCTCCCATGACTGCCATAAAGCGTAGGTAGTCGAACATTCCACGCAGGAGCGCTGTGCAACTAAGTGGCTGACGGGTGTCGAATCCAAAGAATTCTGCGTCCTGCATGGTGCCTAGATAGCGGTGGTGCTGGAGATGACGCACGCGGTAGTGCGAATAAGACACGAGCATTGGCAGACCCAACGGAATCCCGATCAATCGGTGATATGGTGCTCTACGGAAAGCGGAGTGATGCAAGCACTGATGCTGGAGTTCGACGGCATGAACATATGAGGCCGCTAAGACGATAATTCCAATTATCATTATTGCTACGTTGCCGTGGAGAGCAAGTACACCTCCGATCAAAGCCAGCAGTACAGAGATAATGAGTTTTCCGACGAAGACGTTCCGATCCGCAGCAGAGACAGGACCGCGCTGGAATAGTAGCGCCAGCGCTGCATCCTTAGCAGGTTGGTTCACGGGAGTTCCTCACTATCTTCAACTCAGACCACATCGTGGCGTTGGCTGCCAGTCTCGAGCAGCCCGTTGTCATCGCGTCGAAATGTGGCGACGCGCTTCGCTCGAGGACGCCCCATGGCGCAATGCCCCTAAGTTAGACCGGGCAGATGATCTTGAATTGCCTGATCTTGAATTGCCGCGTTTCCGCAGGCCGGCACCTCATTGAGATGATCTTGACGAGGCTTAACTTAGCGGCATTGCCCCATGGCGCCTAGAAGCGCGCGGCACCAGTTGTCGGTTCAGGCCGTAAAGAAGGTCAGGAGTGCAGCATTCTCGGCGATTTCGAGCATTTGAGGCGCGGCTGTCGAGATATTTGTTCGCGGATATGCTTACGCATATACCTTGCGGAGTGTTCGAACATGGTGTTATGAACTTTAGTAACGTCACCTTCACCCATCTCGTCCCAGTAGTTTTCCGGTTCGTCTGATGAAGCCGCCGTCTCCCGGCTCGACTATGCGATGCCGCTTGCCGCTTGCCATTCTTCCGTACCCATCAAAGTTGCGCAAGAGATGTGTCGCCCGCACCTATGTAAGAGAGGGGGGACCACCCTGTAGATACCCCTGCCGGGGGGGTCGGAAATTTTCAGTGACTGTGTGTCAAACTAGACTGCGACTTTAGGGTACCGAGTTCGGGAGGAACGTCGACCGGCCAGCAACCGGGCAGCAGCACCGTTCGGCCCGCATCACGGTATCCAGCCCGCCCGGAACTTGAAGGTGGTAGCCCTCCGACAAGCTGACCTCGTCGGCGACGAGCGTGGCCACCCGGTGCGTGGTTGCGGCCGCGCTAGAGGTCATGGCATAAAAGTACCGGACTTTGACGGTCAGCGGACTGACACCCTGCATGGCATCGACCGCATCGTTGAGGCAGACGCCGTGTCTGCGGAGAACCACGGGCACGCGCCAAGGCGACGACAAGGAGGGCCACCGTGATGAGCGTCTTCAGTGCAGTTCGGTGACCCCGCGGGGGTGGCGGCCGTTCGCCGCTGTTTCGTTACTGTGGGGTCTGTCCTACCTGTTCATCCGCGTCGCTGTCGAGGCCGGCTTTCGCCATCCTGGTGGTCTGGCTGCACACCGGATGGGCCGTCCTCGTGCCGCTACCCCTCGTCGCGCTGGGACGGAATGCGTTGCGCGGGCTAGCTCGGCGCTCGCGCTCGATGTATCACGCTGCTTGGAGAACCCGTCACCGCTGCGGTGCTCTGATCGGTTTGATTCTCATCATCGCCGGTTCTTGGCTGGCCACCGGCGGAGTCCCACGCAGACGTGCCTCATGCCTGACGGAGACCGACCAGTGCTCCACATCCAAGGAATTGGGACGCGCTGGGCTGGACGGTTCTGGCGGGTGACCAGCGTGCCAGGACTATGGATGCGCCATGAGGTTCGGGCGACCGAATGCCGCGCGCCGATCGTGCCCGACCATGCCGGGCGCCTCGTTGAACGCGGGATTGCGCTTACGATCGAGGACTCCACACAACGCGTCTTTTCGATCTCGGACTACGCCGCTGCCGGTTGCGCAATCGTGGAGCCGGGTAGCTGGACCGCCGCGTCAGACGACCACTATGTAATTGGTCTGAAGGAGCTTCCCGACCTACCGGCGGCGCTGCGCCACCGTCACGTGTTCTTCGGCCATGCCTTTAAGGAGCAGCGGGGCGCTCGCACGTTGCTGCGTCGGTTCGCGGCGGGCGGGGGCATGCTGCTCGACATCGAGCATCTCGTCGATTCCGAGGGCCGCCGGCTCGCCGCATTCGGCTACTGGGTGGGGTATGTCGGCGCGGCGCTGGCCGTGCTACACCTGCGCGACCAGCTGGAGACGCCGCTGCGGTGCCTGTCGAAGGAGATCCTGGACGACGCATTGCGCCGACCGCACCAGGGCGCTGCGCTCCGCGCGCTGGTCATCGGTGCCCTCGGACGCGGTGGACGGGGGGCGCGCGACGCGTTGGCCACCGCCGACATCACCCCGACCTGCTGGGATATCGCGGAAACCCGACAGCTCGATCGGACCGCGCTGCTCGGCCACGACCTGCTCGTCAACACCGTCTTGCGCACGCACCCGGTGCCGCCGTTCCTGACCGATACCGAACTCGCCGAATACGCCCGCCGGCTGCGCGAAGGCATCCCGCCGCTCGACATCCTCGCCATTGACAACCTGCCCTCGCTGCTTCCGAGGGAAGCAAGCTGGGCATTCTCGACCGAGCTGGTGCCCAAACTCATGGCGGTCGAAAGTGCAACGCCGGCCTGGCGGCGCTGCGAGCGCGCGTTCCACGAGGCTTGTCTATCCACCGGTATTCAAGGGGAGTCGGCTGATGTCTAAGACCATCGTTGCGAGTGGAACCATCCACTGGGTAGGTGTCGGCTTGTCCACGGGCGCCGGCCTGGGCGTGCTGTGCGACCTCGCTCCGCGGGTAGTGCTGTGGGCTCGCACCGCGGCCAAGGCCGCGGACTGCCTGACCCGACTCGGCTTCTCCGGTCGTGCCGCCACGCGCGCTTTCGACCTGACGTCGCTCGCCGCGGATCTGGGGACCGGCGACCTGGTAATCTCGATGTTGCCTGCCACCGAGCACGTCGCGCTGTTGCGGCTGTGCATCAAACGGGGCGCACATTTCGCCTGCACCAGCTATGTCTCCGACGAGATTCTCGCGGAGATACCGGCGGCGTACATGACCGGTATCGTTGTACTGGTCGAGGCCGGCCTCGATCCGGGTCTCGACCACGTGCTGGCGCATCAACTGGTAGCCCAGGCTCGCGCGGCGATCGGCGATACGCCCGCGACGGTGGAGTTCACCTCCTACTGCGGCGGCCTACCTGCGGTAGCGAACGACTTTCGCTACCGCTTCAGTTGGGCGCCGCGCGGAGTGTTAACGGCCCTGCTCTCGCCGGCCCGTTATGTGGACGAGGGCGTAGAGCAAGTCGCTGTGCGTCCCTGGGAGGCCACCCGCCAGCTGGAGTTCGCCGGCGAGGTCTTCGAAGGCTACCCAAACCGGGACAGCGTCCCCTTCATCGCCCAGTATGGGATCCCGAGTTCCTGGACGCTGGAGACGTTCATCCGCGGCACGCTGCGGCTGGCCGGCTGGCGGGAGGTCTGGGCACCGGTATTCGCCGAGCTACGCACCGGTAACAGCGACCGCATCACAGCCCTGGCGCGCGAGCTCGCAGCCCGCTATCCGACCACCGACGCCGACCGCGACCGCGTCGTGCTTTCAGCCTGTCTCAGCGTCTGTGCCGCAGACGGCCGGACCTGGTCGGGCGCGTACTGGCTGGCCGCTGTGGGCGACGAAGAGCAGAGCGCAATGTCGCGCTGCGTCTCGCTGCCACTGGCCTTCGGGAGCACCGAGATTCTCAACGGTACGACACCAGCGGGCCTGCACCGGGCCGCCGAAGACGCCAATGAGGCGCATCGCTGGCTGGAGTTTTTGACGGCACACGGAATCGACTGCAAGTTTGGCGTGACGCATATACGGAACAGAATCGACAAGGTGGATCATTCATGATGAGAATCAGTGTTGCTGGAGCGACGGGATGGACTGGCAGCGCAGTGGCACGCGCCATCCTGGACTCCCCGGATTTAGAGTTGGTCTCCGCTGTCAGCAGATCGGCGGCGGGACAAGATCTTGGTGCCGCGTGGGGAGGCGAATCGATCGGGGTCCCGGTGATGGATTCCGTCGCCGAGGCCGTGCGCCATGCGGATATCCTCGTGGACTACACCTCACCTGAGGCCGTCCGGGCAAACGTGCTAGCTGCCATCGAGCGTGGGATCGCGGTGGTGATCGGTTCCTCCGGCCTGTCCGCCCGGGATTTCGATGAGATCGACACGGTCGCGACTACCCGCGAATTAGGTGTGATCGCGGCCGGCAATTTCTCGATCACCGCCGCGATGGCACAGGCAGCTTCGCTACTCGTGGCGCCCTACCTACCATACGGCGAGGTGATCGACTATGCCTCAGCGGCTAAGCGGGACGCACCAAGTGGCACGGCACGTGAACTGGCGGAGCGGCTGTCCGAAGTGGGGCGTGCATCGGCCACGGTTCCGGTGGCAGAGGTACACGGCCATCCCGCAGCGCGCGGTGCAACCATCGGGCGAGTACAGGTGCACTCGCTGCGGGTGCCAAGTTTCGTGGTATCCACGGAAGTAGTGTTCGGTCTGTCCGATGAGCGGTTGACCATCCGGCACGACGCGGGCTCGTCCGCCGCGCCCTACGTGGAGGGCACGCTGCTCGCGATCAGAGCACTCCCGGGCCGCGTCGGACTTACCCGGGGACTCGACACTCTGCTGCTAGGCGGATCTTCAGCCGACCGGCACTAGACCAGGCTCACTGCCGTGCATCCGGGGGTGGACGAGGAGAGCGGAACTCTCGGGGAGGTTACGCCGCGTGGTCGAGGTCGAGCGTGTCAGCAGGGAGGTTCCGCACGAGGCACTTGACAACGCGCTCGACGACCTCACATCCCTCATCACGGGTCACGCGCACGTGATAATACGGGCGCGCCTCCACCACAGCCCGGTCATCAAGCTCCCGCGCACAGCGTCGGTTGCGTGATGACCGCCTATCTCAGCGGCCTGATGCTGGGTTTTGCGCTCATCGTCCCGATCGGTCCCCAGAACATCGTCGTCCTCAACCAAGGCCTTACCGTCCGCTTTCCAAAATCCCTGTTCGCGGCCGCCTTCGCCGGGCTCTGCGACACCCTGCTGATCGTCACCGGGGCCGTAGGCGTAGGCGCGCTACTGGCCGGGATACCCGCGCTTCGTTCGTTATTCTTCGCGGTCGGAGCTGTCTTCCTGCTCTTCCTTGCGTGGGGCTCGTACCGTCGGTCCACCACCGACATGCCCACCGTTGGTGATGGGTGTCCCCTGCCCCAGGTTGCTGCGAAAATCGCGGGAGCATCCCTACTCAACCCGCACGCGATCCTCGACACAGTCGTGGTCATCGGCGCGACCATCGCCGCTCAACGCGACGACGTGCGGCTACTATTCGCTGGCGGCACCTTGAGCGCGTCCTGGTTCTGGTTCGCCTTCCTGGTGCTGGCCGCGGGTAGCATCCGGCGCTACCTGACTCCGAGCAGCAGGGCCTGGCTGAACCGAGCGTCCGGTGCGATCCTCGTCCTTTTCGCGGGAATGCTCGCGCTGGAGTGTGCGCACTCCTCATGACGGGCGCTAATGCTCTCAAGCTGTTTGGTGTTGAGCGTGACGATGTACCTGCCCAGCGGGGTCTACAGTATGACCCCAAAGTCTGCCGACAGGCCGTCATAATGACGCCTTAACAGATAAAGAAGATTGGGTATGATTAGTGGACCGCATCCTGCTCTGCCACTACGGCGACGACTTGCGGTTACACCAGTTGCGTCACAGCTCGGCCACCGCGAGGCCGGACACAGCACGAACGTGATCATGGCAAGGCCGGGCACAAGGGTTTGCGCAGTCTCCAGCGCTACGTCCGCCCGGGCCTGGCCGCCGTGCACGAAGCTACCGAATCCCTCTCCAGCCCCCCGCCGCTGAGGCTGATCCGCAGATCAGTGGTTTTGTGGCGGGCTACTTTGCGGCTGGCCGGGCGTTGGGATTTCGCCTGTACGAGTGCCGCGGTTGTCCAGCCCCATCCCGGTCGCCCCCTTGCGTTGAGTCCACGCATGACGCAACCATGGTTGCGCGATGACCGGTGCCGTGCATTGTCTGTACCTATGTGCGTACGCCTGTTCGTGCATTGGGCGTGCATCGTAAATAACCGCCGACGCGTGCCGGTTCCTTCCGATCTTACGCTTCAAAGAATGCGCCATATGGGGCGTCCAGTCGAGGCGAACTCGCTACGCAGCGTAACACGTGTTTAGCATTTTCTGTGGCTTTGTCCGATCAACAAAGTTTCCAACGTGCGTCCGAGTGAACCGAGCCTTGCGCATAAGGGGTGTAGCCCGGGAACGTAGACTTAGTGTAAGGTAATCAGACATGTACAGTACCAGGGGAGGTATGGTGAACTCTTGAGCGAAGCCTATGCTGACCTGAGGCACGGTACTTCGTAATCGCCGCACTGGCTCGACACCGTCAGATCACAGCGAACGCTCGTACAGTTAAACCCACTATAACTCGCGCGTGGAGGCCAGCATGACAAAGAAGGCGCTCTGTATCGGGATCAACGACTACGGCCACCTACAAGCTCCAGAGTGGAACGTACCCGATATGAATATGAGAGGGGCCCTGAACGATGCCTACGACTGGGCCAATCTGCTAGTACGGCACCACGACTTTTCCGTGGGCGACGTCGAACTTCTTCTCGATGCCGACGCCACCAGAGCGAACATACTGAAAAAGTTTAAGGAGCTCGTGGTAGGCTCTCGCCCGGGTGATGTTCTCGTCTTCACGAACTCGTCGCACGGCACCCTCACCCCGGATGTGAGTGGCGACGAAGAAGAGATTGATATTGAGGTACATGGGAGGCATTTTAAAGGAAGGTTCGATCAGGCCATTTGTCCATACGACTATCCCAAATTAGTCATCGATGATGAACTTCAGGAGATCAGCGATGGCGTGGGCGACGGAGTTAACCTAACCATCATCTCCGACTCCTGCTTCTCCGGAACGCTCACCGACTTCAAACCCTCCCCCGCCGAACTGCGGAAGTACAGTACCCTTCGTGGCCCCCAGATTATAACCTTGACTGGCAGCAGTGACCGTCAGCTGTCCGGGGACCTGCGGCCCGATGAGAGCAGGAACCGCTATGGCTGGCACGGATTTATGACATACAACGCGATCGAAACCATTAAAGATGCCGGCTATCGGCTCACTTACGCAGAGTTGCATGAGAAAATTTTGGATCGTATCAAGAATACCGATGATCCCATATATGATAGGTACAGGGACCAGCATCCCCAGCTGGAGGCAAACGAGGAAAGCAAGCAGCTCTATATCTTCACCACCGAGCACAAAAAAGGAAAAAGCATACACAAAAACGTTAGTAAGACGAAGTAGAGATGCCTAGAGGAAACGCTCATCGGCCCATCGAACCAATCAGCGGCCCACCGGCCGGATTCTTAACCTAGTCATGCGCACACCGATCGAGTACTAGACACTCCATCACGCCCAGCCGGTTGCCTAAAACTCAGCAACCCCACTCCGCGAAACTCGGGGTACATCAAAGTCTCCTGACACGCCCGGGGGATTTCAGTCGGTGTTGGTGGGTTGCATCTCCTACAATGGCCGGTCGAACCAGTCCCGGATCAAGTCGAGGTGGTTGGTGTCGTTGCGGATGGTGCTGTCGGCCAACTTAGCCGACGCGCGTGCCGGCATGAAATTCGCCAGCAGGTCCGTTTCGAAGTCGGCAAGCTCTTCATCGGTCGTCAACGCCCGCTGCTTGGGCAGATCGCGACCACAGTCAGCGCCAACCTACACGATCTGACTTCGCCCAGAATGAAGAAAGTTCGTCCTTCGCGAGAACGACTCACTCCAGGCGAAGTTCGGTCAGATCCGTCCACGATCGCCCAGACGAGACCGCAGGTCTGGTCCAGGCGCGATGAGGCCGGCGGAAAGCAGCTGACGAACTCGGGAACCCGGCGACTGTTGTGTTCCCAACCACGACGGCAGGCTGAAAGTCATCGACGACGACATGCTGATCTTCGCCCGCGCACTCAGAGATAAGGCACCCCGATGCCTACATCGCTCAGAAACTCGTCATCAAGAACCACAAGAACGCCGGCAAACACTCCTCAGTAGCATCCTTCTCTGCGCCCTTGCCTGCAACGGCGCCTGACTAGCACCTACATCCGGGCGCGGCCCCTTTCTGGCGTATTCGGTTCTTACCTCTTCATCGAATTGTGGCATGGTACAGGCCGAGTAGGCGCCGGGTGGTTCAGGATTGTTGTTCCATGGCCTGGATCAGGCTCCGGGGGCGCATGTCGACCCAGTGCTCGTTGACGTAGTCGATGCAGGACTGTCGGGTGGTGCTGGCCAGCACGGTTGACCAGCCTGCGGGAACATCGACGAAGGCGGGCCAGAGCGAGTGCTGGCCCTCGTCATTGACTAGCACGTGGAAGGTGCCGTCCTCGTCGTCGAACGGGTTGTTCACCGTGACTCCCCTCGGTGGTTGTTGATTGGTGTCGAGATGGTGGGCCAGTACCCACCGACATCTCCTGAAAGAAGCTCATCAGGGCCTTACCTGCCCTGTCTGGCGAGGGCCGGGCCTGTCTTGGAGCTGCTGCAGCGTTCGGCTCACCGTACCGAGCAGCGCATCGGACTGGGCCCGGAGGTAGAAGTGGCCGCCGGGATATTGGTTGAGCGTGAACGGTCCCGTGGTGTGCCGGGCCCACGCGCGCAGGTCGTCCTCGGTAACCTCGTCATCGAGGCCACCGGCCGCCGTGACCGGAATGTCCAGGGGTGCCCCCGGCACGTATTCGTATGTCTCAGCCGCCGCGAAGTCCGCCCGGTATGCGGGCAGCACCAGGGCCATCAACTCCGGGTCGTCGCGTAACTCGACGCCCAGCGGTCCGTAGCGTCCCTCGATCCAGTCGAGCATTTCGGCGTCGGGCAGGTCGGGAACCGGCGCCATGCGGCGGGGGACGTGCGGGCCTGGGCACGCAGAGACGAACAGCCATCCCGGCAGTGACCGGCCCCGAGCCCGCAACACCAGAGCTGTCTCGTACGCAACGAACGCACCGAGGCTGTGCCCGAAGAACGCGAACGGCGCCCGGAAATCTACCGAGTCGGCCAGCGCCACCGCCATTGCGCGCACGTCCGGGAGGGCGAGCTCGGTGAGACGCGCACCCCGCCCAGGTAGCTGCACGCCCAGGACCTCGGCCTTCGGCAGGCGGTCCGTCCAGCGGACGAACTCTCCCGGCGAACCGCCGCTGTGTGGGAAGCAATACAGGCGCACCGCTGCGTCAGGACGGCGCAGTCGGCACACCAGCCAGGGTATGGTGGCGAGGTCACTCATTGCTGGCTCCCGCAGTGATTCCGGCCGCCGGCACGGATCGGCCGGCCTTGCCCCAGCCCGATGGCACCGGGCTGCCGACCAGCCAGATCGAGTACTGGCCCGTTTCATTGCGCACCACGTCGTGCTGCCGGATGTCGTCATCCTCGAACATCGGTGTCTACTTCCGCTGCAGCGTCGCGTCGCTGTTCAACCAGTCGCGCCAACCCGGCCACTGTCGGTGCGGTGAACACCAACCTCGTCGGAAGGTTAAGGACGAATATCGTGCGTACCCTGGCCATAAGTTGGGTCGCGATGAGCGAGTCGCCTCCCAAATCGAAGAAGTTCGCGTCGCGGCCGACGTCTGCCAATCCGAGCACCTCGCCATACAGATCCGCCACGGCCGCCTCGGTGGGTCCCCGTGGCGCATCGGGGAGCAGGCGAGCACCAGATCCGCTGTCGTCATCGGTCAAGACGGTGCCGGTGCCGCCGTACTGGTCGGGCGCAGCCGGCAGCCCCGGAGCGTATCGGCGGCGCTGGAACGGGTAGGTCGGCAGCGGCGTGCGGCGGCGAGGCAGGCAACCGTGTAGTCCTGCCCAGTCGACCGGAGCGCCGGCCAACCACAGCCGGCCCGCCGCACCCAGCGCCGCGGACAGCGCGGAACCGGGATCAGACGGGTGCGGCAGGGTGGATGTGGCGACCTGGTTGGCGGAGACGTCGGGGTGCTGGCGGACCAGCCCGGCGAGAGCGGTGCCTGGGCCGACCTCCAGTAGCACTCGTTCCGGTTCGGCGGCGAGTGTGGTCAGAGCGCCGGAGAAGTTCACCGTGCGACGCAGGTGCGCGGCCCAGTAGTGAGGGTCGGTGCTCCGTTCTCCATCCAGCCACGTACCGAGGGTGTCGGAGACTACCGGTATGTCGGGCGCGCGCAGTCTCATGCGGCCGACAAGGCCGGTGAACTCCTCGACGATCGGCTCCACGAGCGCCGAATGTCCGGCCGCGGCGATGCGCAACCGGCGCGTGTCGACACCAGCCTCCGTGAGCCGCTCGGCCAGCGCGCCGACCGCCTCGGCCGGTCCGGAGACCACGCACCGGTCCGGCCCGTTGACCACCGCCACGTCCAGGCTGGCGCCAAGAAACGGTCCAACCTCCGCCGGTGAGATCGCCACGGCGAGCATCCTTCCCGTGGGCAACCGGTCCAGCAGGCGTCCCCTGGCCACGACGAGCTCGATCGCCTCGGGCAGCGAGAAGACGCCGGCGACGCACGCTGCCGCGTACGCCCCGAGGCTGTGGCCGACCACGGCGGCTGGCTGGATCCCCCAGTGCATCCACATCCGGGCCAGGGCGTATTCGACTGCGAAGACCGCCGGCTGGCCAATCGCAATGCCCTCCAGCCGCTCCGCGGCCGCCTGCGCGTCGCCCGGTTCGGGGTACAGGACGTAGGTCAGGTCGAAGCCCAGGTGCGGGGCGGCCAGCTCGGCACACTCGCGGAAGTGTTCACGGAATACCGGTTCATGGACGTACAGGTCAGCGGCCATGCCAGCGCGTTGCGCGCCCTGGCCGGGGAACATGAACACCACGGGCCGGTCGCCACCCTCAGCGGTTCTGGAGACGAGCCGTCCTGGCTCGTCTCCAGACAGCGCATGCACCAGGTCCTCGCTGTCGCCGCACACCGCGAAGCGCCGGTGCGCGAAGTGGTGCCGGCCGGCCTGCAGCGTCCACGCCAGATCGGCCAGCACGAGGTTCGGCTCCCGGACGACGTGCTCGCGCAGGCGGGCGGTCGTCGCGTCGAGCGCTGCCGGCGTACGGGCGGACAGGAGCACGAGCTGAAAGGGCAGGGCGCGGGCGCGAGGTTCCGGCGCGGGCGCCTCCTCCAGCACCGCGTGCGCGTTGGTGCCGCCAATCCCGAATGCGCTGACGCCAGCCCGCCGGGGGCCCGGCGGGGTCTTCCAGTCGATCAGTTCGGTGCAGACCCGGAACGGGCTCGATGGCAAGTCCAGGCGCGGGTTCGGATCCTTGAAGTGAAGGCTCGGCGGAATCTTGCCATGTTCGAGCGCGAGCACGGTCTTGATGAAACCGGCCGCGCCGGCGGCCACGCCGGTGTGCCCGATGTTGGTCTTCACTGACCCGATCCAGACCGAGCCTGGTTCATCCGCGCCGCCGGCCCGGAATGCCCGGGATAGCGCGGCGATCTCGATGGGGTCGCCCAGTGGCGTGCCGGTGCCGTGAGTCTCGACGTACCCGAGCGTGTCCGGGTCCACGTCGGCGACCAGGTGCGCGGTGCGGATGGCACGGGCCTGACCGCCGACACTGGGTGCGGTGAAACCGACCTTCTGGTCGCCGTCGTTGTTCAGTGCCGAGCCGCGTAACACGGCCCGGATGTGGTCGCCATCGGCCAGCGCGTCCGCCAGGCGCTTGAGAACCACGACGCCGGCACCGTCCGAGTTCACCATGCCGCTCGCGGCGGCGTCGAAGGCGCGGCAATAGCCGTCCGCGGCGAGGAATCCACCCTCCGTGTAGCGGCCTGCTTCCGGCGGCACGTGCATACACGCGCCGCCGGCCAGGGCGAGGTCACACTCGCCGGCCATCAGCGCCTGCGCCCCGAGGTGGATGGCCACCAGCGACGTCGAGCAACCGGTCAAGACGGTCATGCCGGGCCCCGTGAGCCCAAACTTGTACGAAACCCGCGTGGCCAGGAAATCTTGGCCGGTGGCGAGGTAGATCTGGGTCGGGCCGACGGCCGTCAGGTCACGTAGTGACTCGGGGTAGCTGGTGTGGCCGGCGCCGGCATAGACGCCGACCGCGTGCGGGTAGGCCAACGGGTCATAGCCGGCGTCTTCCAGTGCTTCCCAGGCGCACTCGAGGAACACCCGCTGCTGGGGGTCGGTGATCAGCGCCTCCTGCGGCGAGTAGCCGAAGAACGCCGCGTCGAACTCGTCAGCGCCGTCAACCAGGCCGCAGGCGGGCCGGTAGGTGAAGCCATCCGGGGTCGTCTGCGCGGGGAACCGGGTTACGGAGTCCACTCCCCGCGCCAGGTTGTCCCAGAACGTGCGCACGTCCGGAGCACCGGGGAACCGACATGCCAGGCCGATCACGGCGAGGAACGTGGAGGGTGTGGTCACGACCCGCCTCCCAGTTCTGCCGCGCTGCGCTCACGCGCCGCTCGCCGCCGGGCGAGCGGGTTCTGGCCGCCGTAGTCTTCTCCCGACCGACCCGCCGCGACGGTCACGGTCCGATCGACGTCCGCGTCCGAAGCCAGGTGCCGGGTCAGCGACCGGATGGTCGGATACTCGAACAGCTCGATGATCGAGATGTCCCGACCGAGCCGCTCGCGCAGCCGCCGGTGCACCTGGGTAACTAGCAGCGAGTGCCCGCCGAGGTCAAAGAAGTTGTCCTCCACGCCGACCTGTGGGAGCTCCAGCAACTCCTGCCAGACCCCGGCCAGCCACCGTTCCAGGCCGTCGGCTGGGAGCTGCTCGTGCGGGGTCCGCAACCCGAACCGCGGTGCCGGCAATGCGCCACGATCCAACTTCCCGTTCGGGGTCAACGGCAACGTGTCGAGGACCACCACCGCCGCGGGCACCATGTACTCCGGCAACCGCTCCCGCAGAAATCCCCGCACCAGATCCGTCTGGACAACATGGTCTGCGGTAGCCACCACGTAGGCGACCAGCCGCTTGTTCCCGGGCCGGTCCTCCCGCGCCACCACCACCGCCTGCGCGACATCAACGTGCCCAGCCAACACCGCCGCGACCTCACCGGGCTCAATCCGGAAACCCCGGATCTTGACCTGATCATCGGCCCGACCGGCGAACTCCAAGTTCCCATCACCACGCCAACGGGCCAGATCTCCCGTCCGATACATCCGCCCACCCACCGCACCGAACGGGCACGCCACAAACCGCTCCGCCGTCAACCCCGCCCGGCGCAAATACCCCCGCGCCAGCCCGGCGCCAGCGATATACAATTCACCGGCCACTCCCACCGGTACCGGCTGCAAACCAGCATCCAGCACAAACACCCGAGCATTAGCGATCGGCCCACCAATCGGCGGAGGCAACGGGCAGTCGGCAAGGTCTTCGGGCAGCGTGTAGGCGGTGGCCATATGCGTCTCGGCGGGACCGTAGTGATTGTGTAACCGCCGATGAGGCTGGCGGCGGTAAAACTCTCGGACCTGCTGACCCAGTGTCAGCGCCTCACCGCCTTGGGCGATACCACGCAATCGTGCAAGATCACGTCCTTGCTCGTTGGCGGCCTCAGCCAGCGCCTCGACCACCAGGTTGGGGACGAACAACTCCTCCACCTGATGCCGATCCAACCAGCCCCCCAACTGTTCCACGTTGCGTCGAACCTCGTCGGTGGGAACCACCAACGTCTTGCCGAAGACCAACGTGGACAGGATCTCCTGCACCGACACATCGAAGCTGATCGCCGTGAACTGTGCGGTCTTGGTCCCCGGATCACCCCCAAGGGCACTGTGATGCCACAGCAACATATTCATCAACCCACCGCCGGGCATCACGACGCCTTTGGGGGTGCCGGTGGAGCCGGAGGTGTAGATGACGTATGCCGGATGCTCAGGGCGCAGGGGGGTGGTGCGGTCGGTGTCGGTGGGGTCGGTGTCCGGGTGATTGTTGAGCAGTGTG